>CAZRMH010000086.1:0-23031 GCA_964600935.1 uncultured Candidatus Obscuribacterales bacterium | reverse complement strand
CACCCTGATACATCACCGGAATACCGATCGTTTCCAACGATCCATGCGCTAGATAAGGCTGACTGTATGGAGAAAGTGCGATTACCGCTTTCACATCCATCCTTTTCCAGCTCGGCCACGCGCCAGCCAGACCTAAAACCGTGTAGCCACCGAGTGAATGACCTATATAGCCGACCTTGTTCCAATCAATTTTCTTTGACCATTTCTGGTTAGAGCGCAATCCCGTCAGCAGATCAGCAATGTCGTGTTGCCGGGCGGAGTATGTGGAATCAGTCCACTTCTCAGGAGTTTGAAAACTGATATCTGGTTTCGAACTGGTGCCACCACCCATGGCATCTTTATGGTCAGGTGCAAAAACCATGTAGCCAGCTGAAGCCAGAGCATTCATGAGAGATTTGCTCTGGGTGTTCTTGCCGTGAAAGCCATGCGAGAAGACAATCAGTGGAGCTGGTCCTGAAGTATTTTGTGCCGGCCAGATTGCCACTTGCAGGTTAGCGATTTGCTCCTTCTGTGGTTCCGGATATTGGAGATTAGATTGCTTCTGCGCAATGCGCTGTTGGATACGTTCTCTAAAACGATTCTGAGCCTCAACAGACACCGGCCAGAGACTAACTGCCAGAAGCAGAGCGACGAGAATTAGTTTCACAGCACCTGAAAAACGAAGGCTCGTAATTCTGGAACTGAAAAATTTTGTGGCTTTCGAATAATAAGATTTCGTTTTCTTCAAACAGAAAAAGTCAGTCTTCAAATCAGTCATTGCCGAACATCCGAATGGAGGTGATTGTTTTACAATACACCGCTTTCTGGAAAAAGTTTCGATCGCCCGATCAACTTTATTGGGTGGAACTGACGATGAATCAATCAACTCTGATCGAAAGCCAAGCAGGGTCGCTTAAGAACCTTCAATTAGGAACGACCTGACGCATGTATTCGTCCAGCCGCTCGCTGCTGACTCCGCCAGCGAAATCAGCGATTGATTTTCCATCTCTATCGAATATGCAGGTTCGCGGAATCGAACTCACTCCGCACATCTGTGACAATTCTTGGCTTTTCGGATCGTCGACGTTCAGTCGTTGAAAATCGACGCGGTCGGAATACTTCGCCTGGCAAGCCTCGACAACGGGTCCATAGGCTTTGCACGGCCCGCACCAGTCTGCGTAAAATTCGAGAACTCGCGGTCTTTGAGCCGATTGAATGGTTGCAATCAATGGTCTCATATTGTCTCTGCGTGCTTGACCTGTGGCGTAATTAAACCATAGGAAAACGCTCACGAGAAGCCCGATCAGTCCAACGCCAACCAGATTGGTCGCCAGTCCGTTCACATTGATCGAAGGCTCTTTCACTTCTCGCTTAGCATCGTATCTGGTACCACAGAATCGACAAGAACTAAAACTTGTTACGTCTTTGCCTCTGCAGTTAGGGCAAATTCTCGGAAGATCATCAGCTGTCATTTCAAGCCTCTCTGAGGGCAGAGCGATAAGATGCGCAACTTAATAGTAAGCGTATAGAGTTCCTTTGATAAGCGGCTCAGGACATTTCGGTCGCGCCGCTCGAGTCTGGTCTCCAGTCCATGAGACAGTTACTGACTAGACTAACAGTCCAACATTTAACAGACGGCCTCATTATGCCTTTGAGGGATTAGTATTCAGCGTTGCGAGTAGACTCATTCTACCCGGTTGACAAGAAGTTTAAGTATCTCGCTTAGGTTGTCTTAAACTTTATCTCCGAAGAGTCGGTTTTAAAGCATTATCGAACTCCTAAACAGCCAACTGGAAGGTTTCTCAACGCTTGATGAAATACGGCCATGGTATAGTGAGGTCGGTCGCTTGCCCAAAAGCGGACTGGAGGATCGCGGCAATGGAAGCACTCACTTTTAATCACGGACGTGTGACGTTCTCGTTGGAATCATATGAGATGGAGCCCAGCCTTCCAGACCTGGTCGAGCCGCGTGTCCACGTCCACTACATCGGTGAGGGCGGTTTGACAAGAACAGGCTTCGTGGACTTCGAGCAAGTAAAAGCGCAGGTTGGCGAACAATGCCTCTGGCTGCACTTATCGGGAAGCCTCGAAGCGGATTTCTGGAAAGAACTGGGACGATTCGCTGATATCTCGGATGAGAATCTCAAGTCTATTCGCAACCCTCATCCACGCTCCTTTATCGAGGATCAATTCGACGGTATTTTCTGGACGGTGCTGAAACCATTCGTCAGCGACAAATTTGACGGTTTGGAAACCGTCAACTTCTTCATCGGAAATCGTATTTTAGTCACTCGCCAGTTTAGTCACGACGATGTGTTCACCGCAGTAGTACATCGACTCTACGCATACGAAGACCGGCTCGCTCACTATACTTGCGATCGTTTAGCCTCCGACCTACTTGAAAGCATCATTCGAAGCTACCACGACGTACTCACCGTCGGCGGTGCAAAGCTGGAGAAGCTGCAAACCAAAATTATAAAAAATCCTGGAAAAACCGAGCTGGAACTGATCAACAGATCGCAGCAACTGGTGTGGATTTTTCTCAAGAGTATTTGGCCGTTCGAAACAGTCACCTATATGCTCGCCCGCTCGAAAAACCACTTTATTAGTGGAGAGGGGAGAATAGACTTCGCTAGCTGCCATGAAGAAGCGTCGTCAATTTTGAGATTGTTCGAAACCTATCGCGAAATGTCTTATGACATCATGGACGTTTATGTTTCTGGTCTGGGTCTGAGAACCAATGAAACCACCAAAATTCTGACAATCATCGCAACACTATTTTTACCACCTACACTAATCGCGGGCATCTATGGAATGAACTTTCAAATACCGGAAGTTCACGTCCCCCTGGGATATTACATTTGCCTCGGGGCGATGCTGGGCGTGTCCGGTGGACTGCTGATCTGGCTCAAGACCAGAGGTTATATCGAGTTCTAATGGAACGCGAAATTGCCAATTGAAATAGACGGGAATACGAAATCATGAAGATTGCTGTGATGGGAACGGGTGGCGTCGGTGGCGTATATGGTGCACGTCTGGCGCAGGCCGGTTATAACGTTCACTTCATTGCTCGAGGTGCACACCTGGCAGCCATGCGCGAAAATGGATTGAAACTAGTCAGCAAGGAACTCGGAGACGTACTGCTGAACCCAGTGCGAGTCACGGATGATCCAGCGACAATTGGTACTGTCGACGTCGTTTTATTCGCAGTGAAACTTTGGGATACCGAGAGCGCTGCACGTCAAATAGAACCTCTCGTTAAATCTGACACTGCAATAATATCTCTGCAAAACGGCGTCTCCAAAGATGACGTAATACGAGAGACATATGGACCGTCAAACACCGTTGGTGGTGTCAGCTATGTAGCAGCAACTATTACGGAACCTGGAGTCATTACACAAAAGGGAACCGTTCAACGCCTCTGCTTCGGCGAGTATGATGCACCGACATCAAACCGTTTGGAACAGCTTCGTGACGCCTGTATCAAAGCAGGTCTCGAAGCTGAAGTGCATCCCAACATAGAACAAGCGATCTGGGAAAAATTTGTTTTCCTGGTGGCAATGAGCGCGGTGACTGCGGCAACTCGCCAAACAATTGGTCCGGTCCGATCACACCCGAAAACGAGACAATTGCTGGTCGACGTGATGACTGAAGCAATTGCGGTGGCGCAGGCTCGCGGCATCAAAATCAAGGATGGTCTAGTCCAAAACAGATTAGACTACTGGGACAATTTGACACCAGATGTAACATCATCAATGCAGCACGATTTACAACAGGGAAATCGACTGGAGCTGCCGTGGCTCAGTGGCAAAGTCGTGGAACTTGGAAAGTCGTTAGGCGTAGAAACTCCAGTCAATAGGGTTTTGGTCGATGTGCTCTCGCCATTCATCGACGGCTCAATCTCGAATGGCAAAGGGTGAGGAGACGCGATGAGCATAATCACAGCCAAAGATTCCTCTTCCGATCCGGAATTTCCAGCCTGGATTTTGAAACTAGGTTATCCCCCGAACAATCCTCCGGATCTGGCGGAGTGGTTGGTCAAAGTCGTCACGACAGGTATGACGGCTCCCGGTCACGTCAACGCAGAAATCATCCCACCGACCGCCTCTGCGGCACCGGAATGGACGATTCTTCAACGCTTTCGAACCATGGAACAAATAGCGGACTGGCAAGGTTCGACAGCGTTGCACCGAGTATTAGAAGAAATCGTTCCCTTACTCGATCAAAATCTTTTGACGATGTCACAACTGCAAGTTGAGCATTATGCGCCGACCGCGCATGTCGCAACAGCGATTATGACACATGTAAAACCGGGCAAAGAAGACGAATATCGAGACTGGGTGGCGAAAATTCACGCCGCCCAAATCAAAGCGGCAGGGTATCGCGGTACCTTTATTCAAGCACCGGCTCCAGGCTCAAAGGCTCCCTGGATCACACTACTGCGATTTGCTTCAGCTGAATCGCTGGACAAATGGTTCGAATCAGATACAAGAAAACGCTTGTTGTCGGAAGCCCAGCACCTATTGCGCTACGACCTGATTTCTTTGACGAGCGCATTTCCTGGCTGGTTTCCGAGTGACCCCTCAACCGGAGCGAGCCCGCCGCGAGTCAAAACAGCTCTTCTCGTTTTACTGGCGCTGTTTCCGATCATCGTCATTCAAAGACAATTCTTGCTCCCGTATCTATCGCCGCTCGGCGCTGCGATGTCGGTGTTTATCCCCCTGACGATCAGCGTTGCGCTTATCTCTCTTGTACTCATGCCGATTCTGATTAAGGTATTCAACTTCTGGTTATTTCCGACTGGACATAACCCGATGCGGGACAATCTGCGAGGTTATCTCGCAATATTTTGTTTGTATGCATCGATGATTGGTATGGCGGAATTGTGTTTACCGAAGCTCTAGCGCAGAGTATGCGTCTAAAATCACAACCGTTAACCGAACCAGACTTCTGAGGAACGGAATGAATGCTAGGCTCGCTGTCCGACAATCTGATCATTGCAATTGCAGTCACGATTGTGTCCGGACTCACACTCGTGGTGGCACTGATTCAATTGATCAGAGCGCGCATAAAATACTGGGCACCGCATGTGCAGAAAGTGCAAAGTGGTGGCTATGTGCCACCACAGCCATATTTTCTCACAGCGTTGCTGATGCGAACGCTATGTATAATTCTCGGATTTCTGGAAGTTGGACCAATTAAGATATTGGGTAAAAATCGGCTACCAGCCAGCGGTCCAACGATCATTGCACCATTCCATGTTGATGCCGGAGACGGCAGCATCATCTCATCGATGCTTGGTATCAGATCGATGTATTACATGATCCGTACAACTGAAGTCGTCGGTTTTCGCGGATGGATTGCCACGCTCACGGGTGCAATCGCAGTAGACGAGGAATCACAAGAAGGTCGATCGAAAGCCTTCAAAGCAGCGATTTCCGCACTGGCCAACGGTGGACCAAACGCCTGCATGATAATTTTTCCGCAAGGACAACTGGTGCCTGATGAAGAAGTTCGAAGGTCCGACTTCAAATCCGGTACCATGGCAATCGCAAAATTAGCAGCGCGAAAACGCAAAGAACCAATCTGGATCGTTCCTGTCGGCATGCACTACCGAACCGACCCACGAGAAGCCACCCTATTTCAAAAAACCGTTCACCGGCTTGGTTTCAAGAAATTCAGAAATTTATTCGGACACCAGAACTACGGTGCCTACGCAATTATCGGAAAGCCATTCAAGGTCTCGCCCAAAGCAGCAGACCTGGATGAGATCGCGCGAGGTCTCACACTTCACGATGATGCCGATAAAGCAACCGATGGCTACGTTCAACGTTTGATGATTTTACAAAAAGCAGCGAAGAAGCGCTCTGCAGCTCGAAGACGAGCGCAGCGTGACAACGAAGATCGCACCACTTAGTTTATCAATAGATCGCCACAGGGTATAAACAGCCTGTGCCACCCGTACATCTACACTGGATACCAATCATCGAGGCCCTTTTAATCGGGATCCTCGTTGGTGCGCAACGGGAAGCGGTCAAGCCTTCCGGTCATATCGGCGTTCGAGAATTTGTCGCTATCGCCATGGTCGGCTCGCTATGCGGAATGATGGAAAACAACTGGCTGACGGTATCGTCCATGTTTTCAATCCTGATTTTCCTGACCGCATTCCGATTTCGCGAAAGCACGATCGAGGGCTCCGGATTCACGACGGATCTCGCCATACTCGCCGTGTTCTGTTTAGCCTTCGCCGGCTCATCAGACGATTTCGAACATGGACAAACCACAGCGATTGGCTTAGCGATTATTCTCACACTTTTTCTGGAAGCCAAAGATAAGCTTCAAAGATTTTTCAGAGAAACCATTACCACAGTAGAATTCAGCGACACGCTCAGATTTCTCGCCCTGATTTTCATCATCTATCCGCTTCTTCCGCCAGGCGACCTCGGTCCATACGATGCATTCAACTTTCAGCGTATCTGGATGTTTGTGATTCTGGTTTCGTCAGTTTCATTCGTCGGATATTTTTTCGAAAAGTTTTTAGGTCAGTCGATCGGCATAAAACTCACTGCAATTCTTGGTGGCTTAGCTTCAACAACCGCGACAACACAAGCATTTGCAAAGGAAGTCAAAGAAGATCCGTCGACCGAACTGGCGTACTGGCAGGCGACATCAATGGCAAACGCCGTGCAGTTTCCACGCATACTTGCATTTCTTTCTGTCGTCAGTCCGAAGTTGGCCGTGGTGGCAGTCGCTCCGCTAATCGCCGCTGGTGGTGTGGGTTTTCTAATCGCCTCACTGACAAAAGTTCCGCAGGAGAAACCAGTAGACAAGTCGAGAACAATCGACATCGGCAACCCATTTACCCTCGGACCAGCACTGAAATTCGGCGCGGTCCTGGCTGTAATAATCTTCCTGACAAAAGCGTCCACTGTAATTTTCGGCACGCATAGCTTAATCTGGACAAGCTGCATCGGCGGCATGATGGACGTCGACGCAATCGCCGTCACGGTGGCAGACTTGTATCACAAAAGCCAGGTCGACAATCGATTGGCGATCACGTCGCTTCTGCTTGCCACGCTGATGAACGCGATATTTAAAACAGCATGTGCATTTACAAGCGGCTCAAAAAGTTTTGGCTTAAAAGTAGGCTTTACTTTTGTCGCCATGTTTGCAGCCGCATTTATTGTCTTGTTAGTTCATTCGCCTGACGCTTAAGCATCGTCTTCAGAACATCGATTGGTCAACCTAGATATCAGTTTTGAAGTAGTTCACTAAAATCCACTGCCCCCTCGGCATCAAGATCGACACTCGGCGCTGTAATGCTCATGTATCTCTTGCGTGTCCTCAAAAGTGTTTTCAAATCATTAACAGCCCGATCGCTGACATGCGGACAGTGAGTTAGTTCGAGCTTTTTCAAACGCGACAGCTCCGGAATACGACCAATTGTTTTATCTGTGATTTCGTTACCACGAAGGTTGAGCGTTTGAAGCTCTTGTAAGCCGAAAATAGGTTCCAGGTCCGCATCTGATAAGTGCAATGCCGACAATCTTAGTTCGGTTAAGTGGTGCAATTTTTCTATTGATTTGATACCGGCAGCGGTCACCTTGGTATCAGCAAGCCCAAGTTTTAAAATATTTGGCCATGTTCTTGCAATGTACTCGAGGCATCGATCATCAACGTTCGAACACCCGTCCACCCAAATTTCACTCAATCGACATTTGCCAACGTTCCGCAAGCCCGCTTCACTAATAGCCGTACCTTCGACATAAAGCCGATCCAGTGTTTTCGATTTTGCAAAAGCGCTTAAGCCGTGGTTTGAAACCTTTGTCTGTTCCAAGTGAACACAGAACAGAGGAATCTTGCTCAACTGCATTAAACCGGCGTCAGAGATGTCATCTCTGGTCAAATCAATTCGACCGAGCGACTTCATCTTCGCAACGAATTTCATACCATCGTTAGTAACTCGTGTGTGTTCCAAACTTAGATTATCAAGCAGAGGAAGTCTTGTCAGTGGCTCGAGACCATTGTCATCGACTTTGGTTCCTGACAGACTTAATTCACGCAAATTCCGACATTTAGCGAGCTCAGCCACTCCGGCATTGCCAATTTCGGTATCACTGAGATTCAAAACGGCTAGATCATTTAGCTTGGCAATGTGGTGGCATGCGCGGTCCGTAAATTTAGGCTGACCGCTTAATTTGAGCTCCCTCACCCGCTGTCCGACCAAGAGGGCGAGATGATCGTCTGTAGCACCTACGACAGCCGACCAGGCATCAGGATCTTTCTTGTATCTTCTAAAAACAAGCGAAATGTCGTTCGAGTCAACGAAAATTTCATGATTGTCAAATGCAGCAAGAGAAGGTGAAGAGGCTAATGGAACGGGTTTCTTATCGGTATGCTCGGATGATTGATTTACCAGGAGCATATACATGGACCCAAACAGTACTGTTGAAAGGCTCGCTGCTAGAAGGGCATAAATTCCAATCGACAGCCTTTTGGATGATTCTGATTTTACCTCGCCAATATCCGAAACATGGGAAGCCTTGAGCAATGCCTCCTTAAGCTCTCCCATCGTGGAGAATCGATCGTCCGGGTTTACCATGAGACAACGTGCCACCACATCCTCGACTTCTTCTGGAACGGGTCGATGATTGCCCACCGAGTTAACGCGTGGTGCTGTCACCTGCGTTTTCGCTTGCATGAGTTCGAGCATAGAATCGGCTTCATGCGGGTGTCTCGCCGTTAACATGAAATACAAAATGCAACCAGTCGAGTAAATGTCCGAGCGTCTGTCCACAGGTTCAGACGTAATCTGTTCAGGACTCATGTATTGCGGTGTACCAATTATCTCACCGCTGATCGTGACACCGCCGGCACTACCAGTAGAATTATCTATTTTAGCGATACCGAAATCGACAACCTTCACAGAAGCATCAGTGAGATTTTCGCTGTCAACCAGAACATTGGAGGGTTTTAAGTCTCTGTGCGTAACACCGGATGAATGAGCATGTGACATGCCCTCGCATATTTGACTGACGATATTCACCGACTCGGCCAGGGACAACGGCTTATCCTTCAGAAGATCGGATAGAGTCCGACCTTTTGCATACTCCATCACCAGATAAAGTTGATCACCACCTGCGATACCAACATTCATGATGCTGACGAGGTTTCGATGAGCGAGCTTGCTCGCCGCTTTCGCTTCGCGTTGAAACCGGACAACAGTTTCAGACGATTGATTTCTGGCGAGAATCTTAATAGCCACATCGACTAAAAGCACTTTGTCGGTAGCTTTGTAAACTCGACCAACAGCACCGGCTCCTAAAAAACGGAAATCCGAATATCTTTCCTGCAACTCAGCTGGGATATCGACGGGCTGGTCGGGCATAGGAATCCAATTGCTACCTATTCCAATCTACCCATATTGGGTCAAACTTCCGCACCGATAAACCAGTACAATTCAAGCCTCTGGCACTTCAGCAATCACCGGGACTGGCAATTAATCATGCAAACGAAAAAATGATATAGACTCTCGTCAATACCTAACAGTGACAAGGAAAGTGGAACAGAATTGTCGTGACTAGAACAGTGATATCGTTATCCAATCGCCACCCAAAAGCGCTTCCGGAGGCGTTTCAAAGCGATGACGTCCGTTACTGCCCCGAATTTGTCGAACATTTTCTCGGGGAATACACCTGTGCAGGGGACGTCGTGCTTGACCCATTCATGGGTTTCGGAACTACTCTGGTTGTCTCTGAGAAAATTGGCAGAATCGGCTATGGAGTGGAGTTTGATCGAATGCGATGCGAATATGTAAAGTCACAACTCGAACATCCGGAACGTGCGCTACAAGGTGACTCATTGCGCTTGTTCGAAATCGACATTCCAGCAATCGATTTCTCAATCACATCTCCACCATACATGGGCAAACATCATACTGAGAATCCGTTCACCGCATACAGTACCATTGGCAAAGGCTACGACCAATACTTGAAAGATCTTCAAGGCATCTACAAACAAATTGCTGACAAACTGAAACCTGGTGGACATGCGGTTATTGAGGTTTCAAACTTAAAACATCCTGACGCCGAGATCACTCTATTAGCCTGGGACATCGCGCGCGAGGTCTCAAACGTTTTAAATTTCATCGGGGAGACAATCATCAGTTGGGAACCGACTTACTCATATGGCTACGACCATAGCTACGCGCTGGTGTTTTCTAAACCAGGCACTAGCGGTCACGGCGAGTAAAACTTCTAAACCGTCGCGCCAGACTTACTATAGGATGAAATTAGCGAGAGGAACTTGGCCCCGAAGTTGCGAAGTTTCGCATCGCCCACACCTGGTACCTGCCTCATCGCGTCTAAACTGGACGGACGACTTCTGGCAAACTCACGAAGAGTGGCATCGTGAAAAACTATATATGGTGGCAAACCTTTTTCGTCGGCGATCGTTTTCCGCAGCGCTCTAAGCTCCTCGAACAGCTCTCGATCGACGCCTTCCCAACCATCTTCTTCCTTGCGATGAGCGGCGACGACACCTTTTCCACCCTTCTTCGCTTTGATGGGCTGGAGCAGTCGGTAACTCTTCTCGCCCCGCAAGACAACCATTGATTCCTGGTTTAATCGCACCACTGGCATTGGTTTCCCAAATGAGGTTTCAATCTCAACCTGCGCCAGCGCACCATGTCCGATTAACTGATACATCCAATCACGAATATCGAAGGCGTCATGCTGTTTTAGCAATCCGAACGTACTGATTTGATCGTGACCGCGTTCCTTTATCTTAGCGATTTTTTCTCCGCGAAGAACCGACACCAGATATCCGATTCCATAAGAACCGCGCACTCTGGCGACGCATGAAACAATTTTCTGCGCGATCACATCCGCATCCGGCACCGTGACTGTCTCTCCCAGACAGTGATCGCAGGCATCACACTTCTCCTGTTCATATTCCTGTCCAAAATAATTCACAAGAGAGCGGTGACGGCAAACGGAACTGCGACAATAACGCCACATGTCATTTAAATGTTTTAGCGAACTTTCCAGATGGCTGCTTTCTGATTGCGACTCGCGAGCAGCTCGTTCCATCAAGCCTTTCCATGTAAAAAAATCTTGTCCTGACGATAGCAAAACACACTCGGCACCAAGACCGTCACGCCCGGCACGACCGGTTTCTTGCTGATAGTGTTCCAATGATTTTGGCATGCCGGTGTGCAAAACAAATCTGACGTTACTTCGGTCGATGCCCATTCCGAAGGCAACCGTGGCAACGACAACGTCACAAGATTCTTCGAGAAAGGCGTCTTGAGTTTTGCTGCGCTCAACAGCAGAAAGTCCGGCGTGATATGGCATTGCTTTGACACCGGCTTTGTTCAACTGCCCAGCCAGAGTATTGACGTCGTTGCGGCTGATGCAATAGATGATGCCGCCTTCGCCTCTATGCCTGGAAAGGACATCCAACACTTGAGAGATCTGATCGCCTCTTCGAGGAACGACTCGATAGGTCAAATTCGGTCTGTCAAAGTTTCCAATCAAAACTTCGGGGTTATTTAACCCAAGTTGCTCGAGAATATCTAAGCGAACTCTCTCCGTCGCAGTGGCGGTGTAAGCATGCAGCGAAGCGCCAGGAAACATGTTTCTCAAACGCTTGAGCTGTCGATACTCCGGACGGAAATCATGGCCCCATTGGCTGATGCAATGAGCTTCATCGATGGCGATGGCATTCAGTCCGATATCCTGCAACAACTCGGTAAAATCAGGTTGCATCAAACGTTCGGGGGAAACGAACAGCAGTGAAATCTTTCCGGCACGGAGTTCTCGATCGGCAAACTGCCTCTCTTCGATCGAGAGTGAGCTGTCCAACCGCACAGCACTAATACCGGAGCTTCGCAAGCCATCGACTTGATCTTTCATCAGGGATATCAGTGGCGATACCACCACCGTAACACCTTTTTGCACCACTGCCGGTGCCTGGTAACAAAGTGATTTACCACCACCAGTGGGAAGAACAACGAGTGAATCACGTCGTTCCAAAACAGCTTCGATCGCCGGCTTTTGCAATTGCCGCAGACTACGAATACCCCAGTGCTTTTCGAGGACACCGACAAGTTCGGCGCGCAGTTCTGCTGGCAATGTTTTTGCGAATTCCATCATGTCAGACTAGCCGACAGGGCTGGCTTTGTCGAGGTCATGAACGCATATACAAGAGATGTATACGGTCACCATATATAAACAGGCAACCTCTCAAACCGAATTAAAGGAATTGCTCATAATCACTAGCTTTCACTTATTGTCAACAAATGGCAACAGTTAATCGGAAATTGACCCGTTGCATTCCTCTACGGTGGTCACCTTATTCTTATTCTCAGCGGCAGCTAAACAGCTTTGCCGTTACTCGAGCAACAGTTGAACAACAGATGGTCGTTGATTCTTTGACGCAATTCGCTCTGATATGGTGATCAGTATGAGATAGCCGAAGACATCAGTTCTGAAAAAAAGATATGCAATCAAATGATTCAGCGCCAAAACACTCGCTTCAATTGCTAAGCACAATCCTTAACAGCACCAGACAACGCAGTCTTGGCCTTCACCTGGCGCTGATTTCGACCACTGCAGTCGTTGCTTTATTAACCTTATTGACGGTCTATCTTCTTGTCTGGGGCGTCGTCTACAGACTCCCGCATGGGTCTTCGCTTATCGTCGACAGGCGTGCCGACAAATCAAGAGAACCTCGCTATGTAGCAGTTTGTGCAGCATTAGCGGCGAATCAGCATGGCTTTCCAGGACATGCATATGCCGTCTGGAGTGAATCACTTCCCATCGATCTCAACCACGCAAAATCGGTAGGCTATGTGCCATCAAGAGGCTGCGATCAAATTAAATCACTCTGGTGCACAGTTCCTGGAATGCTTGTCGAACGCGCAGCTGATGATAATCGACGCAACTTAAACGCAGTTATTGTGATAGTCGATCAAAACACTTACGAAAACTCGTTTCAAAAATGCAAAAGTTTCAGCTCTGGAAATTTCAAAGTCGGGTCAAGTGATTGTGTCGCATTTGCTGATTCAATAGCTTCGGATATCGGCTTGAAAACGCCGGATCCACATTTTCGCTACCCTCAGGATTACATCGAACAATTGAAAAGTTTAAACAAAACGACTGAGCTCCCTGCTGATTGCGAAATCTTTGTCAATAATTAGACTTTGCCGATAGCGCGAAATCCTCTAATTTTGCCAATTATCCAGTGGAATATGTATGGCGAAGCCGTTCAAGCTACGATGCCAGAAAGACCCCCAATGTAATGTGTCGAACATGACCCAGTTTAAAAATCTTTTGCTGCTTGCTAGTGTCACTTTAGGATTCGGCTCAGCAATGAGCGATAGCCATCCCTGTCAGGCTTATATGGAAGACTATACACCTCTGACAAAAGCCGACCGCAAGCAGACAGTAGAGCTCAAGCCCGAAAGCGACGCCGGTTTAAAAGAGGGTAAAACACTCAAGATTGGCTTGGCGGAGGTCAAGTTACCAGCAGATGGTAACGATCTGGTCATGAGCGGTCGAGATAAAAGCGGCAAGACCTGGACACTTACGAAGAACTACTTCGGGCTTGGCACGTCCTTCTTCACTAGCGATTTGGACCGCAATGGAACTACTGATATCGTACTGCTGCAGTGGACCGGTGCCTGCGGCATAGCACCACCTACGATACTGACGCTAATCCTCTTCGATAAAAACCAACGCCCGTTTCCACTGGAACTCTCCGGATATTCCCAGTGTATTCCTGAAAAAATCGATGCATCCACGAAGGTCGCCGCCATTGACGATCTGATCACACTGGGATCGGACAAACGCACAGTCCTGGTTTGCAATAAACTGGAATCGGCCCAGCTGTCCGGCAAAAATGGGAGTTTCTGGCGCACCCAGCTTTACCGCGCGAATGACGGTCGATGGGAGCGGATCGAGAAATACGGAACGAACAATGTTCCAATGATCGTACGTTATACAAGCAAAGCTAATCTAAAGGTGATACCAAATCCGGTGAAATCACTATTGCGGTTTGAGGACGGTGCATTCGGCGCCGCCGAAGAAAAACTCTGTAAAACAGGCACAATCCAAAAGGTCATAATTGAAAACGAACAAATCAAGTCTTTGAAACTTTCACCGAACGCCAGTCTCGATTTTTCCGACTGGCCGCTGTTTCATCCTTACGTTTTTCACGATACAAAAAACAATTACGAGCTCTGGTCGTGGGACTCTGAATTGGCCAAGAAACAGATGTTGGCGACTGCGACACGGCACGCAAAACTGCGGTATGCAAAAGCAATGTCAGAGGAAAAACCGCCGCCTTACCTGTGGCTTCTCGACTAGCCAACTCCCACAATTAACGCAATTGCGGTACGATTATCACCGTAGTATTTCTCGAATTTGCTCAGTGGCTCTTGTCATTGCAAACCAGTGGAGGTTTTAATGCAATTTCTCGTGGTCGGATATGACGGTAAGGATGAAGCGGCTTTGGAACGACGGATGGCCGCCAGAACGGCTCACCTGGCACTGGGCGACAAAATGCGCGACGAAGGCACAATGCTTTATGGTGCTGCTATCCTTGACGACTCCGAAAAAATGATCGGCTCGATTTTAATTTGTGAGTTCGAATCTCGTGCAAAACTCGATGAGTGGTTGAAAGAAGAGCCCTACGTCGTCGGCAAGGTTTGGCAAGATATTGAGGTCAAACAGTGCAGAGTCGGCCCTAGTTTCGCCGGATTGAAACCTCAAAAGGCATAGGCGCATCGAGGCGAAACAACTTCGAAAGAATTCGTCACCATAGAATAGAAACCGAATAATCATGAGGTTTGCATGAAACACAAGGGTTGCAGTGGTATTGTACATACACTGAAAACGTACTTTCTGTTAGCTTCGTCACTGCTACTGGCGCCGCCTGCAGTGGCATCGGATTTCAAAAACGAAGTTGTTTATCAGGTTTTCACTGATCGTTTCTGCAATGGAAACGTTGCCAACGACGATCCTGAAATTAGCAAAGGTCTCTTCGACGCCAGCAAAAAGAACTGGGGCGTTTACTGGGGTGGCGACCTGGAAGGCATCCGCCAAAAGCTTGACTATATCCAGGGTCTGGGTGCTACGGCGATCTGGTTCACGCCGGTTATCGACTGCGTAGACAAAGTGATTCAAGATGGCAAGGGAAACGTCCAGGCTCCATATCATGGATATCACGGTCGCGATTTTAAACGCATCGACGAACACTTCGGTGACGCTGACAAATCGTGGAAGGCTTTCGATGATCTTGTCGCTGAGGCTCACAAACGCGGCATGAAAGTGGTAGTGGACTTACCGCTGAACCATACGAGTGAGTATAACCACGGAGAATTCGGCGCGTTCTGGGATGACAATCACTTTAAAGGTGATACGGAAAACGACAGAAGCAAATACTTCAATCATCAGCCCCTGATCGCCGACTACAACGACCGCTATCAGCTCCAGTACGGAACCCTGGCATACCTTGGTGACTTCAACCAGGAAAACGAATTTGTCGATCGTTATCTAAAATCATCCGCTGAAAAGTTTTTAGAACACGGAGCAGACGGTACACGATTGGATGCCGCGAAACACGCCAACTGGGGCTGGCAACAGACATTGACAAACGGCCTATATAATAAGAATCCGCACTTCGTGGTGGCTGAATGGTGGCTCAACGATACCAATGAACCGCTCTATCGTGATGCCGTGAAGTTCACCAATAATGGTGGCATGTCGATGTTCGACTTTGCGTTCGCGATGGCAATTCGGAAGGTGCTCGGTTCAAAAGACGAGACAGATTTCAAAACGATCGATGACGTCATAGAGAAAGAGTATCAGGACTTCTACGACGCCAATGGTCTGGTAACGTTTATCGATAACCACGACATGCCTCGTTTTCTGAGCCTCAACGATAACAAAGAAAATTTGAATCTCGCGCTTGCACTTTTAATGACCTCGCGCGGCACACCTTGCATTTACTACGGCACAGAACAGTATTTGCATGATGATACTAATGGTGGCGGAGACCCTTACACTCGAGCATGGATGAAGGACTTCGACCAGGAAGCGCCTTGCTATAAATTAGTAAAAGAACTCACCGATCTCCGCAAATCAAATCCAGCGTTTGTCTATGGACGACAAAAGGCCCTGCACGTCTCCAAGAACTGCTATGTCTTTGAACGCCGATTCGGAGATAATGTCGCAGTTGTCGCAATTAATAAAGACCCCTCAGCATCAGTATCTCTGACTGATGTGAAGTTATCGCTTCCACCGGGGACAACCCACGACAGTCTCGGTGGTGCTCTTAACGGTGACGCGATTGACATTGACTCCGACGGCTTGAATAAGTTTGAATTGAAACCGTCAGCAGTGGCAGTCTGGTGCGTCAAGTATAGGAGCACCACGCCGCTTATCGGTTCTATTTATCCACCGGTGATAAACGGAGGGGCGACGGTCACGATCCGCGGCAGCAGTTTTGGAGCTGAGCGTGGAACGCTGAAGATCGGCTCGGAATCGGTAGATGCCGCCTCCTGGTCTGACGACAAAATTACATTCTTGGCCCCGCATTTAGCAAAAGGCAAGAAAGATGTAATCGTGACCACCAATGGCGGCGCTAGCTCAGAGAGACAACAGATGACTTTTCTGGAAAGCAGACTTGTACCAATTCGAATATCGGTATCCAATGCTCCATTAAAGACTGCAGACCAACAACTTTTCATATCCGGCAACGTGGTATCTCTGGGTAACGGCAAGAGAGGCTGGATGGAAGCAGCCGGCCCCATGCTAGCTTCAGAAGATCATCAAAATCAGATTCTAGTGGTTCCACTTCCAGCAAGTCAGAAGGTCGAGTTCAAGCTAATCATTCTCGACAAGGATGGAAAAGTGGTGGCAGAGGAATCGAAACCCCATGCCTACCGAGTCCCGGACAGCGGGGTTTGGGTTCACCAAGTAAAATGGAGTGAGTGATTTAATTCGAGTCAGTCTTTGACTTCGGGTCACTCTTCGACTTCTGCCCTTTCTTCTCTTTCAAATCGCCTTTCGACCTGGAATCTTTTTTCGCTTTCGAATCAGGTTTTGATTTCAAATCACTGTTTGACTTCGAATCCTTGGCGTTTTTCGAATGGTCAGACCTGCCTTTCTTCGCTCCTGGTTTGGCTTTCGATGTATCGCTCGCCGCCGGGTCAGATTTTGAAGCAGTATCCTTTTTGTCTGTTCCATTTTTGGCAGGCACCGGAACTGCCACCACTTTCTCAATTTTCGGCGGCGGAATTGTTGGATCGCCGACCAGAGCGTGACGACTGTTGAAGCCGACGGCAAATGCACCAAGAAAGGCATCACAAGCCGCAAAGATAGCGATAAAGAAAAACTTGGCTCTCATTACTAATCCTTAGAAGTGAAAGTTTTCTTTTCCGAAATGTTCTCAGTTTCAGATGCATCTCGTTTACAAGCGAGCAGCACTGCAGATTGTGGATAATCTTCGCGGATAGAAGGACCGGTAACGAGCTGCACGGTCAATGCTGCGCTCTTATCGCCTTTATGCTTGTTGTAGTCATCACCCATGTACTTGCAATCGAACTCGAGGGAATTTGCCCCCTTTTTGACGAACTTAGTGACATCGATTGTCTTACCGGAACCGAAAAAGTTGTCTACAGTTTCGCCATTCACCTTTACTGTAATGGAATAGCCATTGTAGTTGTCTACACCAGATGAGGTCAGCCAAAATTTTGATTGCTTACTTGGCGTCGACGTATTTGCAGGAGTTTTTACCGCAGTTGCAGGAGCTGTTGTCGCTGGAGCTTTAGCGACATCAGCAGGTTTATCTGTTGCCGTCGCAACAACTGTTTTCGACGAGTCAATAGCAACGGTATTGGTTTGAGGAGAATCAAATACTTGCGACAGTGGTACCGCCCCTGGTGTGCCAGGATAAACATATTGAATTGGTGCAAGCCGTTGATTGATACCTATATAGTATCCACCCAACCCAGCGCCGCCCACTAGCAGAACCAGGATTGTGAAATCACCAAGAGCACCAAGAATGTTCATGCGTTTCGGTTTGTCTGTCATATTCTTGAATTGCGTCCTCTCGAAGCGTTCGACATGATCGTACCCTTAGCGTACCAACTTTCAACAATTTGCACCGGCATTCTCAGTTGATAGGATCGCACGGAATAATCCCGATAAGCCATAAGGAGCAGGCATTTACGGACATTCCGACTGCCTCCAATAATGTTTAGGAAATCATTGAGATTGATCAGAGCAGGGGGAAGAGGTAGCAAGCAAGAAAAATTTAGACGATTTATCGAGGCAAGAAACAAATCAGAATCATCGACAGCGTCGACAGTTCCGAAAACTCGGCTCCTGTTGAACTCGACCCGTAAGCAAAACTGGCGTATCATTCGCTCCCACCGCTCTACTTTGTCATTCCGGGAAAACCCTGGAGTAAATTCATCCTCGGATACATACAATATTGACGCCGGGCACTTGCCCAGCGTTCGAAAATAACTTACTAATCGCCACTTAAACGGCTCAAACGCGCGATGTTCTCAAGCATTAGCGTGGTCCTCGTTCGTCCATCCAATCGACTTCCAAAAGAAGAGGTACAACCATGTCTATAAGTGATAGCCCCATTCCTACAAATGGAAATGGCACCACCGGCGGAGACAGTCCGGGTGCCGCCAATCCAACTCCAGGTCAGAACTCAGCTCCAGAAGGTCCTTTTGATGCGGCGCTCCAGCACCAGATTGCCAGTCATTCAATTGCAGGGGCGAATGCTTCCGGACACCGACCTGACGGTGGCTGTTGCGATCAAACAACAAGTTATATTCACGTCTACCACCATGCTACCGATTGTTCCAGCCCTCATAGTTTCAACGGTAAAAGCGCTGCCAATACGACGCCAGGTGACACAGCCGCAGAAGAAAGTGTCTCCAAAAATATTCAAGAACAGGGCGGTCCATTTGCGTTAATCAAACAAATGTTTGACAGTTTCAAACCAGACTCGGTGCCAAAAGCTAAATCAAAATCAAACAAGAAAACGGTCAAAACGGCAGCGGACGGCAATGAAGCTGGCGCTGAGAACGTCGATGAAAACAGCGTTGACGGCGATACCGAAAGTGCGTCGCAAGAGAAAAAAGCAGGCGACGATCTCGACTGGGAAGACGACTTGATACCACCACCGCCGCCCTTAAAGAGGGTTTGGCACGGGATAGACGGAATTGCTGTTATGGCTTTCGGTGTCGCGACGCCGATGCTGTTAGCAGTTGCAAGCATGGCGTCATGCCCGAAGCGAATCACTCTTGTAATGCTAAATCATCCTGTCGAGACAATTATCGAATTACTTTTACTAGCAGCTATTCCGCTGGCAAATTACCGGTTATGGAACTCACTTTGCAAAAAGGATATGCGATTCTCAGTCCTACGTGGATTACTTGTCGGCGCCGCAATTGCCACATCATTCGTAATCGCCGGGCTATCCTTCGCCGCCATTCCAGCGGGCTATCAGGAATTGCAATCTTCAATCGGCACAGATTTCTCAACGGGATTCTTTTTCATTGGCATGCAGGCTCTGGCAACTGCAGCAATCGGATTGTATCTAATGAATCGAACTCGAAAAGAACGAGAGTTCTCCAGTAGCCGCACGCGCATAATTGCGTATACGGCAATCGGTTTAATCCTTGGACTGGCTGCATTCGCCGGTTGCGAAGCGCGCTCGTGGTACGTCAGAATGGCCGAACAACAAGCCTTGTCACCGAAGGAGGCTGAACGAACCAAGGGGCTGGCAATATTGCGTTCCCTGGACACTGAGCGCGAGTTGCGGATGGAAACGTCGGACGCCCGAGCCACTGGAATCGCAGGTTTATTTATTCCTGTAAAGCATAGCGAAATGGCCAACCTGTATTTCACGGTTTGCGGAAAGCCGCTTGGTGACGAGAACAGTGCTGACTTCAGTTCAATGTCGGACGACTATCTCAGAAGACACGTGGTTGGAACTCAGGTCAAAGGTTTAGAACTCGCGCGCTCAGCGTTCAACGGATTGGTAAGTCCTGATGCGCTGACCACAACCATAAACTGGACTTACGTCTTCCGTAACGACACTGAATCACCTCAAGAAGCTCGTGCAGAAATCGCTCTGCCACCGGGTGCGGTGATAAATGGATTAACGGTATATCGCAATGGTGACCCGCTTGATGCGGCATTTGCCGCTGCCGGCAAAGCAGAAGGTGACGCACAAATCGACTGGGTCGATGTCGGTCACGACAACCCAGCCATCATCACGGATCTGGGCCGAGGACGTTATTTATTTCATTGCTATCCAATTCCAAACGACGAACAACTCAAGGTCAATATGACAATTGTGGTTCCACTGAAACTAGAATCTCTCGAATCAACAAGTTTGACTTTCCCTAGATTTATTGCAAGCAACTTTAGTTTAGACGGAGAACATCTACTCACATTGGAATCCACTGACAAGCTCTCCAGTCGCCAGAAAAACATCAAATCGTCAAAAGGTCTGCAAGGTCGCAATGTGTTAAGCGGAAGATTGGAAAAGTCGCAACTGGAACATACGCCTTTAATTATCAGTGCGAGCCGCGCACCGAGCATGGCTCCAGTCGTGACGATCGATAAAATCGCAACCGATATGGAACTAAAACGATGGAAAGAGAATGAAGAACAAAAACGTTTAGAAGAGGAAGCTAAAAAAGCGGACAAACAACAAGTCGTACTGATGATCGACGGCAGTCGTGCAGTTCAACAACAGATCGAAGATGTGCAATCCGTTCTCAACCGAGAGAAAAAAGGTAAGAAGACCGCGAAAAGGGTTCCTCCTGGTCCGCGCTATGCGGTGAGAACCATCTCGGAAGTGATTAGCAAAGCCCCCAAACGTCTGTTAGTCGTTCTCGATGGCTCTGATGGTCTGAGAGAACACATGCCTAAATTGAAAGAGGCTTTGCGAAAAGTCCCTGCCAGCGTACCGGTCTGGCTTCGAGTCGCCTCGCGTGAAACGAACCTCTTAAACTCTCCGACGCCTCTGCAAGAAGCACTGCCGCAACTAGACAAAATTAAATTCGCCGGAGGTCAGGACAATCTGAAGGCGGTGGTCAACGCAGCTGAGATGGCAGGTGAAACCGATGGTGGTGCGGTCCTCTGGATTCACGGACCACAACCTGGTTTGAACAAAGACATCTACATCATGTCGCCATTCAGATCACATCCTTCATTTTTTGAACTAGCGCTTGATACTGGTTGCACTGACACTCTAGAGTATTTTAAAAACCACGCAGAAGTCGGACCGTTCTCGCCGATTCAAAGAACCGACAACTTGACCGAAGATCTCACAGATTTCTTCGGCAAGTGGCAAGCCGGACGCAGAGAATTCGTAGTCAATTACTCGACCCAAGACAAATTGATTCCTGACGCGACCGTCTTGACCGGTCGTGACAAGACCGAACTGCTTCTACTGAACGCAAGAACGTCAGTGGACAACTTCATCCGCAACAAACAAGCAAGCAAAGGGGCTCGAATTGCAGTGGCCTACCAATTCGTATCACCGGTAAGTTGTGTAGCCGTTATCGATTCGAACGCAGCGGCGAACAGCAATTCAAACTCCGCCTCGGAAGTCCTTCAAGGTGCCACTAACGGTACCATCGAATCGCAAGAAAGCGATGCAACAAAGATTATGGGAGTGAACACAGCGGGGACAGTGCGAGTTAATAACCTTGCCAATCTGGAAGCGCTTTTGAACATCATCTGCAACCTGGTGGAACTGGGCGGCATGATGTTTGGAGGAGTAATAATCCTGCACGGAATTGTTATCCGCTCCACGGTCAATAGCCTGATGGGAATCCAGGCAAGATTCACCCCAGGCATGCGACTAGCCATCGGAGCAGCGATTGTTACAGGGGCTCTGATGGTACCAGGCGTGGTGAATTGGTTCGTCGCCTCAGCCCGAGATGCGAATCTTTTCTCCTGACACCGCTAATGGTGATTGAAACCTGAGGGCGTCACAATCACAACAAATGACAATCCAGAGCGAAGCAACATCGGTGGGGAGCAATCCCCGCCGTTGTCGCGTTACACAGAGAAACTTCCAGCAGTCAACCGCGGTACAATACGATCTCTGTCCGAAATTCTGAGTTCGAGAACCAGAATTTTGAATCGGAGTATCCGAAATTGTTTCTCTCGCCCAGGCAACACATAATGACCAATCCGAATTTGATACTGCCAGTTGGAACCCAAGTAGTAACGTTAGTCGAAGTCCGCGGCAGAGTTGGACAGGCCAATCGGCGGGCGGGTGCAGTCGCAAAAATTGTTAAGTCGCCAACCGACAACAGGCATTCCTACCTAATTGCTTTCGCCGACGGTGATCAAGTGAGCTTGCATCGCGAGGATATTGCCATCCGGAAGGACGTTCAGAAGCTAACTTTCGATAGACCGAACGCGGCAATCGGTGACCGTGATCTCTTCGAGCATATCATCTACAAATGTGTTGTCGGGTCTCGCGCATTTGGTCTGGATGTTGATGAATCCGACATAGACCGCCGCGGAATTTACTTGCCGCCGGCGGAGATGCAATGGTCTTTATATGGATTGCCTGAACAAGTAGAGGACAACGCTACGCAAGAGTGCTACTGGGAATTACAAAAATTTCTGATTCTTGCGCTCAAGGCCAATCCGAATATACTCGAATGCTTATATACACCATTGGTCGAACACGCCAGTCCAATTGCCGAAGAATTACTCGAACATCGCAATAAGTTCCTTTCCAAACTGGTGTTTCAAACCTACAACGGTTATGTGATTTCACAGTTCAAAAAACTGGAACAAGATCTCCGCAATCGCGAACAGCTCCGCTGGAAACATGTCATGCATCTAATTCGGTTGCTGATTTCGGGCATAACCACGCTGAAAGAAAGTTACGTTCCAGTGCGAGTAGAAAAAGATCGCGACCGTTTGATGGCCATTCGAGCAGGTGAATTATCATTTTTTTAAGTATACTTTTTGCTCCTAGATCTACACA
>CAZRMH010000085.1:0-23110 GCA_964600935.1 uncultured Candidatus Obscuribacterales bacterium | reverse complement strand
GCGAGAAGTTGATGGGAACTTTGAATCCGAACAGTTGCGCGGAGCCGCGGGCGATGGCGGTGACATAATCGCCGCCACCTCTTCCGGGACGGTCGCCCTGGGCGACATGAGCACTACTGCCACCACTGGTGCGGCAGGCAGGGTCACGCTTGTCGGGCTTCAAGGCGTGGTGACTGGAAGCATTACAACTACCGGAGCCAGCAGCGACGGTGATGTCACCATAAGTTCATCAGTGCCTTCGATTGGGTTCATCCCAAACTTTAGCGCTGGAGCGTTCGAAGGTACAGTTAATGCTGGAGTACCTACATCAGGCCTGATTTCCACGGGCAATATAAATGCGGGTGCGGCCGCAATCAAGATACAAAATGCCGGACCTTCGATCGATACTGGATCTTTAGTTGGAAACATCATTTCGGTTAGGACTACGGGTGTTTTTAATTCAGGCTCCGGCTCAATTTCAGCCAACGTTGACGCCAGCGGCAACGGTGGCGCGATTGTCATCGAAGCAGCTTCGATTCATGTTCCTACCTCGTCGCCATTTTTACTTGAAGCGAGCGGCACTGCGGGTGGTGGTCAAATTTCAGTGAAACTGGATGCAGACATAGTTGCAGGAAACACCGGAAACTTACTTCTTGATGCTCATGGAAACACGTCCGGAGGATTTGTCACCATTGAAAGTAAGGGCAGCGTGACTGTCGATGCAGGCGGCATATTAATCGCAGGTCAATCAGGAGATGGTGCGAAAATTTTACTGACCGCCGGTTCTGATGGAACCGGGTCACTCACGCTCAACGACACTTCTTTCCTCGACGCAGCCAACGCGTCCGGTGCCAATGGCAATGGCGGGCAATTAACATTAAGTGGAGAAACCGTTATTTTTTCCAGCACATTGGCCTCCCCGCTCTCGCTCAGTGCGAATGGCATTGGCACGGGCGACGGTGGTTTTATAAATTATACGGATAGAGGAACATCACAATTAGTGATTGGTGCACCAACTGCGCAATTTAGTTCTGGACCGACAAATTTCTTTAATATCAGCGCCAAAAGTGGAACCGCCGGTGGTGATGGTGGATTTGTGTCATTCACCACAGGCGGTAGCATAATTGCTGAATCTTCAGGCGTCTCGGCTAATCCACAGAGCGCTGGTAATTGGAATGGTGCCAGAATCTATCTGACAACGCACGGCAAGTCCGATAGTACCGGTTCCTTTTTAATTGAAGGCGATTGGAACGCGGATGGCGTCGGCACCGGCAATGGAGGCACATTGTCGTTTTCTTCATCGAGCACAAAGGATTTCGTACTGGGATTTACAAAGCCGACTCTCAACGGACTGTCAGGAACGCTCTCTGCATCTGGTTTCGATGGGAGTATCCACATCTTTAATGGTGCGGGAGGCGTGCTTGTAAACACTTCGACCACGCTTAACGCTGACGATGTGTCGTTGGGTGCTTCAGGAAAGGGCAATGTTTCTGGCTCAAAAAATGCGGTGCTCATAGCGCCGAAGGTTCTAAGATTGTCCACGGTTGGTAGCGGAAATATCGGAAAGAAACCTATGGTTGTTGACGCGCCTGAATTGTCACTATCCAGCCTCAACGGTTCCGTGAATGTTCAAGATATAAATTCCGGTTCGGTCCTTCTGGAATTCGATGCTCGCGCCGGCAAAGACTTTAGTTTAACTACAGCAGGATCCCTGACTGTCCGGCATGATCTCTATGTTCGCACCGTCAGTGGTGACATCAATTTGACGGCACAAACAGGCACCCTAACCATTGGCGATTTTGCGCACCTGGAGGCAAAGAATGGCGCGATAAGGATTCTCAACGAGGATGTCTCCAATGGCGATATAACCATTGGAAATGGCTCAGAAATTGAGACCTCCGGCAAAGGCAAGACTGTTTCAATCTCAATCGGGAAGGCTCGGAAAAATAACAACCAGGTCCCGGCGAACATTACCGTGACCACGGAAGGCAAAGGCAAGGCCTACTTTGGCCCGATCGGAGGAGTTGTCGCTCCGACATTCGGATTCGTGAATGCGATTAACAAATCTGTTATTTTCTATAACGGTTCAACTAACCCATTGAAGAAAATCACCATCAACGGTGCCACGATTACTGCAGACCCACCGTCGAGCTCGGTGAGCACGCAAGTCGTATCGGTATCGGATTTGGTGACTTACAATATTGCCGAGACGTCGCCGCTTGCGCTCGACACTGCCGAAACATTGGTTACGAGCAATTTCGAGGCTTTCGGCAAACTGGGTACTATCGAGGCTCTTGTGACCGGAGATGCTAACAACCTGTTGCAGAACAGAGACGGTTCGAAGGAAACCGATATTGGCGATGTAAAACTCAGGGTCAATGCGGTGTTCCACAGCGACGTGCCGTTAGAGCGAAGCGTTAGTCGCTTGGGCAATTGCTTGTTTGCACCGAAAAAAGATATCACCATTCCCACGGAGCATGGCACAATTAAACTAGCGGCTGGATCAATTGCACTCGTGATGCCATCAGCCGATGGCTTGTCAATTTACGATCTGCACGATCTTGGCAAAAATTCTGTGACCATTCAAACGAAGCAGACACAGTTTTGCCTTTCGCCTGGACGCCATATTCATATAAGCAAGCTTGCCGCCACCGATTTCGCTAACGTGAATCCGTTGGAACTCGCCCAATATCGTAATCTGAACTACAGAAGGCTGGATGACAATTTGCATGTTTATCGTTCTGAATTTGCCATTCCATCGATTTGTTACGCCGTTGAAGAGTTGCAAGGAATGATGACTTCGAAAGACAAAAACTCGAAAGCTCTCGCCAATAGAATCATCAAAACAACCGCGGTCTTAATGAGTTTGTGTCCTGACCGCGGCGATTTCCATCAACACTTCAAACAGGAAAAGCTGGCAATGAACCTACGAAAGTAGTTGTCGCTGTCTAGGCCACCGATCACAATTATCGAGCAGAGATCCTCATTTGCGAGGCCAAAATACAATCCAGGACTTTCAGTTTGAGCACTTGAGTTAGATAAGCAATCCGCCCCGCGCTGCCTCAGGATGTTTTTTCGACCGACTCGTACGACCCTCTGATTGCTGAACTTCGCAACTAGCTGCTGGAAGTCTAAGAGCTTCGCGCCATCAACTCTTCTGTAGCGCCCCCGCACAAGCATGCGCTGGAGTGCAGCAACCACGAGCGTCTTCTCCTTGTCGGTTAGCTCAACATGATTGACACCGGTGTCATCTTTCACGCGTTTGCCCTCGATAGCAAAATACTAGACTAGCATGCCATTTCCCCAGCCGTTCGACGCTGCCCTGACAGTACTAAGTGTGATACCACGCAAATCCCTCCCGGCGTTTCTTGCTCATCAAGAGGAGCAGGTAGCGGGCCAAAACTGGAATGGTCTGACCCCCGCGAAATAGACACCTAGATTTCTAGGATGCCTCCACATATGATTCCATCAGAAAGGGGGCTCCCATGGAGCAGAAGAAAAAGAAAAAACGTTTCAATCAAGAGTTTAAGGACAGCGCCGTCCGCCTAGTTGAAGGTGGGAAGAGTGCATCGCAGGTAGCGAGGGAACTCGATCTTCCGGATTGGCAAGTGCAGACCTGGGTTCGCGAATCTAAGAAGAGAAAGTGTGCCACCGTTGGTGATGTGAACTTGTTGGAAGTATTAAAGCGACTCAAAAAGGAAAACGCTCGGCTCCAGTAGGAAGCCGACATTCTAAAAAAGGCGGCCAAATACTTCGCGCAAAACAGCCGTGAAGTACGCATGGATTCATGAGCATCGGCAAATCTTTAAACCCGCAGCGATGTTCAGAGCCCTGGGCGTCGTTCCGCAAGGCTACTACCAATGGGCCAAACGGAACGACGACGATGATGAATCAGACAGAATTCTTGTCGCTGAGATCCGCGATGTGATGGAGGAGTCTCGACAGACGTACGGCGTTAAGCGAGTCACTCAGGCGCTGAAGGAACGCGGATTCCATGTGAATCACAAGCGCGTTGAACGTCTGATGCGAGAGCACGACATCCGGTGCAAGAAGGTCAAGCGCTTCAAGAAGACCACGAACAGCAACCATAAGTTTCCGGCTTCTGAAGACCGTCTTCAGCGACGATTCGACGTTGCTGAACCGAACCGCGTGTGGGTTAGCGATATAACCTATGTGAAAACGCGTGAGGGCTGGCTCTATCTGTGCGTTTGGATCGACCTGTATTCACGAGCGATCGTCGGCTGGTCGATATCACAAGCCTCGCTTCTAGCGTCGTCTGTGAAGCCCTGGACAGCGCTCTAAAACGTCGTCCTGGAGTTCGTCCGCTCGTTCATTCTGACCGTGGCATCCAGTATGCCAGTTCAGAATTCAGGCGCATGCTCTGGAGAAACAAACTCCGACAAAGCATGGGCAAAAAAGGTGACTGCTTCGACAACGCAGTTGCTGAATCATTTTTCGGAATACTGAAGACAGAAATCGATCTCACAAAAACTTTGTCGGCCGCTCAAGTCCGTCAGACCATCTTCGATTCGCCCATAAAGCGCTTTTGTTTTAACTCTTATGCTCTTTAGCGCGCAATGTCCAACTCCCGAGGATTAAGAAATCATTCCAGAAATAACGTAATTCGACAGTTGTCATTAGAATGAAGGTTTCATGATCGAGGGCAATGCAACTGAAATGGCAAAATTCCAAAGTATCGAGCAGCTGAACGAATCATTGATGGAAATCAAGGCGAATCGGCGCGAGCGCGATAGATTGCAAGCCAAGATGCAAAAAATAACAGAGTCATTGAAGACCGAAGAGGTACGTGCAGCCAGGCTTGGTTTGGTTCTCAAAAAAGAACTGAAGGATGTCGAAAATCTTGAAGGGCTGAGTGTGGCCGGTCTATTTCACGCGATTTTGGGAAGACTTCCGGAACAGTGGGAGAAAGAGCGGACAGAGTACCTCGCTGCCAAGCTCCAGAACGATGAATGCCTTGAAGCTATTGAAATAATGAAACTAGAGAAAGAGCAAATGTCGGAGCAGTTAATGAAACTTTCTAACGTAGATAAAGACTACGAGGAGATTTTGATAAACAAAGAAGTGTTTCTGCTCTCGACTGATTCAAGTGCTTCTGGAGTTGAACTTCTGCGTTTTGCCGAACAATTGAGCGACACTAAGGCGGATATCAAAGAATTGAAGGAAGCAATTGATGCGGGCAAATCGGTTTTGGTGGCACTAAAAGAACTGAGGGGTAGTTTATTAGATGCCCAAACTATGGGATGCTGGGACATGTTCGGAGGCGGCGGTCTCCTTGTCTCGGTCGGAAAGTTTGCAGTAATTGATCAAGCGAAGAAACAAATGAATCGCGTTCAGCAGCTTCTTCGAAGTCTTGAACGAGAACTTACTGATGTGAAGATGGAGTCAACTACAGAAGATCCGAGTATCGAAGAAATCGAATTGAACAGTTTTGTAGATGTCTGTTTTGATAATTGGATCTCGGATTTTATCACTCAATCAAAAATCGATACAGCCGCAGCACGAGCCAAGAAAGCGACTTCGCAAGTCACAGCATTGGTAGATGGCCTTTCCAAAGAATTGAAAAGCAAACAAGCTATGATCAAAGAAATCGACGAGCAGCGCCTGGAACTGCTAGAAACAGCCAACTAATTCAGTTCTCCAACAGTTTCGCCTGGAATTAGGTCGGTGTGAATCAGTTGTTCCACTGAAAAAGAGGGCTAAAGATCAGGAGTTTGACGGTTAAGTCCTTTTTTGAATTGGCAAGCTATAATTGTCGTTGAGGTAAATAATTCATGGCTCAACCTAAACCTGATGAAAAGGCGACCCTGGACCAAGTCTTGGCACTGGTCAGTCAGCTCACACCGGAGGAGCAGGACCACGTAGTCGAGGAATTGAAGCTCCAATGGCTGCGCAGAGAACTGGAGAAGGCTGAGGAATCGGTAGCTAAAGGAAAGGTACAGCCAGCCGATGAAGTATTTGCAAAGCTCGAAGAGAAGTATCAACGCAAAAAGACCGGGAAGTGAAAGTCAAAATCTCGGATGACGCTTCTGCCGACCTAGAAGACATCGGGGACTTCATAGCCCAGGACAACTCGGATGCTGCAATTTCTTTTGTTCGGCGATTAAGAAGTCGATGCTTTGATTTGAGCCAGTTTCCGGACTCTGGCAGAAAGCGCGAGGAATTCAGAAGCGGACTACGCAGCGTCACTGAGGGCGATTATGTCATTTTTTACCGAACCCTTGATGCAGATGTTCTTGTCATAATGCGCATAATTCACGGCAAACGCGATTTGCGTAAACTCAGTTTCACTGATACGTAGATGAACTGGTTGGTAACACCATAGATGCTTGTTTAATGAGAACCACCGGCAATACCAACGTTGTCAATTCGCTATAGGTCGATTGCTACGTACTCAGGCATCTTATCGACCGAACTGGCTGGAAGATTCAGGTGGACAGCTAAGTTTCGAGAGATGCAGATCGAACGTCCACACTCTAATGGTTCCAGGTGACCCCAAACTTCTGGACAAATACTTGCACAAAGTAAGGGCGATTCTAGTTTGATTGTGGTGACAAAAAAAAATATAATTTCGTGCACTTTCTTTAGTCGGGTTTGATCGATCAGGTTCCAGTCAAAATCACCGCAGAATTTCCAATAGCTATCCAATGATTTTCCTACAGCACGCCGAAGCTGTGGCGGGTAAATACTTAGACTGTATTCCGATGAAAGCACAGACAGTTGCGTGTAATGATGTACAAACCCAAGTGAAGGCGAGCCTTCCGCCTGTAGAATGCTCTTAAACAATTGCGGTTTAGGGTCTGGTTTGGGTTGCCAAAAGATGAGGCCACAAAACTTGTTGACGCAATCTTCAATACTCCCCCTCGGAAACTCGGGTGGATAGACCAGTCTCACTTCGTACATCGGACCGCCACTCCAATTTTCTGGATCGTTAAAGAAGTCTAGGTCCTCGGTTGTTAGTTGATTCATGCTAGGTTTCTTGCCGTGCGGCTCGCAGCTTCAGAGTTTCTTCGCGCAAAGCATCGTTTGAAAACCCCAGTTTAACTAGTATTTCATGAGCTGTTCCTTCGTCATCTTGAAGAAGCGCCAATAGCAGATGTTCAGTGCCTATATGACTATCCCCCAGTTCCTTAGCTACAACCCAAGAGCGCTCAAGCAGACGCTTGCAACGAGGAGTAAAGGGAATCTCAACCGCCACAGGAGTACGCTTGGTATCAAATAAATCAGCCTCTTTCCTCGCAGCATCTATCCTTAGTCCACAGTTCTCAAATACTCTTGAGGCGATACTCCGAGGGAGATTTTCGAATGCTCTGTTTTTGAAATCTTCGCTCTTCTCCCTGATTAGAGCGAGTAGCATTTGGTCTGATCCTACATAATTGTGCTGCTGCCGGCGTGCTTCTTCTTGTGCCCGCATTATCACTAGAATTGCGTTTGGTGTAAAACGTTCAAACATTAATGAGTATGGAAAGAAGTGAACGGTAGCTCGACGAGAACGGCAAACTGCTGGACGTTGTTGGTAGCCAAGCTGACTTTCAGTATATTATCACTAACGTGAGATCTGCTCCGTGCTCAAGTCGGATGGTACATAAAGTTCCATCCGACATGAAGCACACTGTGCTGAATGCTTAGGTCAGTTTGAGCCAATCGTTCTATTAGCAATAAAGGCGTCGAGATCACTCCGCCTCCGTTCGCCTGCAAGGCGGTACGTAGTAACAGGGTAAGAGCGCAGCCGCACATTCTTCGAATGTCTGACTACGCGGGGGTTTAGCAGCCGCACACCTTCAAATTCACCATCAATTTTGGCCGTGATCACGGTCAAATTAAATAAACTGGCGGACAATTACTTTTGAGCTATTGGCTTCTCGTCTTTTTTGCTCCTCTTTTTTGCTGTTTCGGCTCTGTAACTGGCTCCGTTGAGTTCAAGTACGACTGAATAGTGCACGAGGCGATCAACGGCGGCAGCGGTGGTGACCGCGTCTTTAAATACTTTGTCCCACTGAGAAAATGGAAGATTGCTTGTAACAACTAGACTGCGACGCTCGTAACGCTCCGCGAGTAAGACAAAAAGAACATCCGTTTCATCACGATCTTGAGGAATGTACGAAATATCGTCGATGATCACGGCATCGAATTTGTCGAGTTTCTTCAGCATTTGATTCAGTTTCAGATCTCGTTTGGCGGCCAAAAGATTTTGAACCAGTGCGCTTGCGGATGAGAAAAAAACACGTCTTCCTCGGAGGCACCATTCTCGACCAAGTGCGGATGCTAGGTGCGTCTTGCCGGTACCTGGATTTCCAAAAATCAGAACGTTTTCTGCAACGTCGAGTCCCGGTCCTTCTGCAAGTTGATTGATTTGGCTTTGCGAAATGCCCGTAAACATCGACAAATCAAACTTCTCTAAGGTCTTTCCGCGCGGCAATTTCGCTTGCTTGATCAGTCGTTCTGTTTTTCTGTTGTATCGTTCTTCGGTTTCAAGTCGCGACAATTGGTACAGATACTCGACATGATCAAGGCGCTCTTTCTCTGCTTCGCGTGCATATTGCTGGTAATTTTTGTTGAATGAGGGCAAGTGAAACGAATACAACATTGCTTCTAGCTCTGCTTGTCTTGTTGGTTGTTGGCCCATGGATTTAGCTCCTTCCGCATGTCGGGACTCAAAAGTGCGTCGTAGGTTTCCAACGCAGACGCCATCACGTGTACGTTGGGAGTGGGTTTAGGCGTTTTGCACAACTGAAAGACGCATTCGCTGAAAGGCACCATATCAGCTTCTAGCAACGACTCCAGTGCGATTGCAACATGCTCTTCACCTTCCATGGTGGCATGATTTAGAATGCGGAGATACTCCTTGTCGGCTTTTTCATCGTCGTGAAGAAGCAGCTTGTCATAAGCCTTTCGGAAGATCAGCCTCGGATACAATTCTTCTCTGAATTGGTAGTTTCGAAAAGCTCCGGGCTTTCGAAGCAGATGAAAAATCAAGTGACGGTAGTTGATGCACCGACCGCCGCGAGGCTGGGTTGATACTTTGATCACTAGATGCCGTCCGAAATAAACGCGAACACATTCAGGATCCACTAGCGCTTTCAGCTTTTGTCCGATGAATCGACTTGGTATCGAGTAGGTCGCTCCATCCACTGAAATTGTGCTCCATCCGGAAACAAGCACGGAATGCTGCTTTGGCTCGTACCAGTCTTCTGCCGGAAGCGGCACAAGAACCTTCAATTCTTCGCAAATCCTGTCGTACCGCAATTTGTTCCGCTCAGCAATCGCAGTGTTCAAAAATTTTTCGTAGTCCTCGACCGACGAGAAATTACGATCACCACGAAGCATCAGCCGTTGATCGATCGCATTCTTAAATAGGTCGTGACTCTTTTCCACAGACCCGTTTTCGTGCGATTGACCAGCATTGTTGGCGCTCGGCTTCACGTCGAAATGCGCGAGGAAATCACTCCAGCGAGTTTGAAAGACGTGGCGTTCTCCAATTGGAACCGCAGCAGCAAGGTTGTCGGTTCGGTGCTCGGGTGCCACCGCTCCTAGTGCATGCACAGCGCGACTGTATCCTGCCGTTAAAGTGTCATAGCTTTCTGTATGGCAGACCCAGACATGCTCCCAGCGCGAAAACGGCAGAATGAAGTGATAGACCAGGTGCGGAAAAGGCTCGCCGGCAATCGTAATCTTCAACTCCTTGCAATGCGTGTAGTCACTCTGACTCTGCTGACCCGGTTGAATATTTTGTCGGAACATAACTTCTTTCCGTTCTGGTCCATGCAGAACTCGCCAATCCCTCACACGGCGTCTTAGCGTTCGAACCTGACCCGGTTCGAAGTCTCCGATGTACGTCTGCAGCAAATAATCCATCAGCGTCTGCGCTTCGAGACCTGGCTCTCTTTCGAGCATCGCTCTCAGTTCCGGCCACACCTGCTCGAATGGATCTTTTCTTGTTCGCCAAGTTCGTTCTTCTGGCGTTTTGACTTTTCTTTTCCCTTTGGTTTTCAAATATCGCTTCGCCGTGCTGATCGACATACCAGCTTTTAGTGCGGCGACCTCCTGTGAATATCTCAACGCATATTTGAGCAATAGTTCGATCTGGTCCTTTGAGCACGTCATCGAATACCTGCGAATTTCGGAAAGTCGCAGTTAGTCTAGTTCTTACTTGATCAAAAAACGTTGTTGCTGTTCTTGAAAACGGTTCATTTTTAATTGACCGCGGTTCATTTTAATTGTCCGTGATCAGGCCGCACATTTCCCAAAACGCGCCACCATATTCGGTTACACCAGCCGCACATTTTCTGAATTGATCACAAAAGTGGTGCCTCAGAATTTGTACGTTCTGTTTAGTAGAATCGAATCGCTCGTTGAGAAAGTACAAAAGCGGTTACACGCTCGCTAGCTACGCCACCATGTTCGGTTATGGAAAGGAATTTTTTTGCACACAGTTTAAGCATTGCTTTGTGTTTGTAGAGCCTTCTTTCGGAACAATTTTCTAAGCAAACTGTCTTCAGGCATTTGGCAACTCTCCACTGCTTGAGCCCGCTCTCCGGCACGCCCGGCCATCTGCCCAGGCTGAACAACGCCATCATGATTGACAACGAAATTAGCGATCTGCTTTGTGTAGTCCAGCGCGATGAAGGGAGTGCTGCGAACACAGAAAATTTTTTTCATTGGTATCAGTCTATGAATTGACTATCGAAAAACGATTCAAGGGCGCCGAACATCTTGAGGGCGCTCTATTCGTCGCTGATTTTTTGATTTGCTTCTGTTTTGTGGCTCGATTCTCGAAAGTCGCGTGGTGGTTTTTCGGGAATCGAACCGCAAAACATGAAACGCTCAATTTGTCTCTCACTATAACGGTCTGCTGCTATTGATTGTTCAATTTACCCTAATGTCACCCGCCGCTTACCACTACATTTGGTGCCATCTTAGTTTACTCTGCCGCCTTTTCTTCGACGTCGGTCTCCGAATTCGAGGATCTAACACTCTGCGTTTCAATAATCCGCTGCAATTTTTGCATTGCTTCTATCGTGCCTTCTAGGACCACAGCAAAGTCTGTCAACGAATAGCTCGATGCTCCAGTATTGGCCTGTCCGAGAATTCCGGAACTAGCTGCCTTCGCTTCGCAATTCTCGACAAGCGTCTCGTATTTGTCAAATGTAGACACCCCTTCGTCAATCTCTCTCAAAATGTCACTGGCCGCAAGGAGTGCTTCCGCGACAGTATGACGGGCGATTAAGGTCTGTTTCCTAGTATATGCGCGCTGGACGATATTTTCGAATTCAGTTAGACGCCGTCGTAACTCCTGGGTGGTTTGTTTCTGCTCTGTGAGCTGTTCGTGAAGGTCGCCAGCAGCCTGAACGTATTGAATGGATCGCTGGTTTGCTTGTTCGGCCAATTCGGGATTCCTTTGCTTAAGAGCCATCGCTTCGCGGTCTTGCCAGGTAGCGGCTTGGTCTTTGTTCTTTTGAAGCTGCTGCTCCAGCTGCTTTTCAGTAGCGATAGCATGAGCGGTCGCGTCTCTTATCTTAATTAACTTGGATTGAAGCTGCTCATATGTGTCATCAACTTCACTCTTCGGCAACTCCGTTGAAGCTTGCTGGCGACTTCCAGAAATTTCACCCGCATACTTGCCGAATATCGACTCCAATCGTTCCATAACTGGCATCCACTCAGCAACGTGCCCCTGCTGAAGCTCAGCTTCGAACGCATCGATTAGCAACAGCGCTTTAGCCGATAGCAGGTCAGGATTTGTTTGCTGCTCCGCTTGCCCCCTAGTATCGGACTGTTCTTTATCAGGAGCAGCAACAGTTTCGGTCCGCTTCGTCTCAGAAGATTTCTGCTCTCGCACTTGTTTCGGTTTCTTCGCCATCACTCCTAGTCCTATCAAAGGGGACGAAACAAATTTATCTCGCTCCACAGCTGCGCCAAGGTGAACAGTTCAAGGAGTTTTACGTTGCATGTTGCGACAATGGTCTTATCGTAATTAGAGCGGATCTGGTTATAGTTTGACTCTACCACAGGAGCAATTAATTCTGCACTCTGATATCTACTCTAGTGCACCATATATAGTGTCAGAAGCAGTTGTTTGCGGAATCTAAGACGAAATCTGGCGATTTTACAAAAACAGCTCTCTGAGCGTCTCTCAAGAATAATTTGTCTTAATTAGTCTTTCTCTTGAATGGGCCGCCCATGGTCCACCAGTGTAAGCTTCCTACCCCTTTAAAATCAAAAACCATCGGCTAAAACTCCGATGGTTACTTGGTTTAAATGGACCTGCCCGGTACGACTCGAACGTACGACCTCATGGTTCGTAGTCGTAGAGGCGTCACTTTTCCTTAATTCTCTCAAAGTCACTTAAACACACTAAAGGTTGATAGCATCAGCATCTTCGCAAGTGGTATGTTATCTTTGTATTACTTGAAAACAATCAAAATAACTGCAAAAGGTAGCGGCAAAGTAGCGGCAAAATTTTGAGCGATTGGAGCGGATATGAAAGACCAGGACTTGAATAGAGCCTTCCGATTCACTAAAAAGGCGATAGCCTCGGTAGCGGCAACCGTAGGGGCTAAACAAGTCTATTATTCAGATACTCAAACGAAGTATCTCCGGCTCAGCGTGGGCAAAGCCGGTACCAAGACTTTTATCTTCTACAAGAAGATTGAGGGCATACCGCGCAGGCTTGAACTCGGCCGATTTCCTGACATGACTATCGAGCAAGCGCGCGGGATGGTCGGACAACTACTCAGCCGTATCGCCAGAGGTGACAATCCATTTGATGAAGGCATCAAAGCGAGGGAAGAGAAAACGGTCGAAGACCTATTTAACGAGTACATCGAGAGGCACGCTAAGAAGAAACGAAAGACGTGGCAGGTGATGCAAAAGGATTTCGCACGCACAGTGCCGATGACGCTGAGGAAACGGAAGGCTATGCAAATTAGTAGCACCGCCGCTCGTGATTTTCACTCTCGGCTCACCAAAGAGCGAGGCCCATACGCTGGAAATCGTGCCGTCCAACTATTGCGCGCTGTCTTTAATAAGGCGATCAAGTACGGCTTGTTTGAAGGTCGGAACCCGTTTGCTGATGTTGAGTTAACCGAGGAAGCCGAGCGACAACGATTCTTGTCGGAGGCGGAAGCTCGGAAACTCTTCCAAGTTCTGCAGGAAAGTGATCCGGTTCCCAGAGATTTCATAATGTTGTGTTTGTTCACCGGCGCACGAAAGGCGAACGTGCTGGCCATGCGCTTCGAAGACGTTGATCTTGACGGTTGGACCTGGACGATTGGTGCGGCGGAAACCAAAACGAGAAGCAAATATGTCATCGCCCTTGGTGCCAAAGAAATGGAGATCATTAACCGGCGAAGAAATGAAGTTGCGGGAGAATTTGTCTTTCCAGGTACGGGAAAAACCGGTCATCTTGTCGATCCTAAGAAAGCCTGGACAACAATAAGAAAGAAGGCCGGAATTGAAGATGTGACAATACACGATTTACGTAGGTCACTCGGTGCCGCGCTCGCAAGTGCCAATGTGAATGTCGCGCTCATCAAGGGATCGTTAAATCACCGAGACTTGAAGACAACAATGAAGCACTATGCTTTCAGTAATAAAGACGCGGAAAGAGCTGTGAAACAACGTGTCCATAAGAAGTGGATGAGTGGAAAGTCAAAGCGTGCTGGTAGCGATTTTAAGTCAGGCTAAGGAACAAAGGAGTTACAGAGAAACGCTCTTCGTGACCATCGTCTAATTGATGGTAGAGTTAATTTATGCCTCGACTCGCACTAATCTGCATCATTCTTTGTGCTCTTTTAGGAGCACTGTTTCCCATCTATCTGTGGATAGGAGACATAATGAATTACGACATAAAAGCGAAGCATACTATTGAAGGCATCGAACGTAACCCCGCGAAGTTAGACCAAAAAGCGACGATGAATGCGAACGGCACCGTCGTTTACGCCATTAGTGGTATTCCGGAGGGGCAAGTCATTATAGAAGATGCTCTTGAGCAAAGAACCATTTTGCAGTGTAAAATTCCTCCGGATTCTATAACGCTTTCGTCTGTTGCCGTCGGCAAAAAGGCGAGGTACGGAGTCGGAATAGGACAGATTTTGAACGCATGCGATCTCGATCCGTATCCGCGTGGATACCGGTTTATGCCGACAAAGAATGGCAGGCTCGTCCCGCAAAAGCTACAGTGATTTCATGACTCGCCTGGCTATAATCTTCATCGTCGCTTGTACACTCTTGGGGGCGCTGTTTTTTGTGTTGAAGTCCGCAGCCGACCACCAGGCTGAAGAGATAGCCAATAGCCAGAAGCTCGAAAAGGCGATAAACGCGAAAGGCGCAGTCGTTTTTGCCACTCGCGATATCGCTGCAGGTGAAACCATAACTGCCGAGGCCATTGAGTTGCGAGAAGTAGCTCAAGGTAAAATTGTTGGTGATGCGTGTTGGGAGATTTCCGCGCCAGCAGGAAGGAAAACCAGATATGGCATGGCCAAAGGACAGATGGTGGCTAAGCACGATCTCGATCCATATCCACCCGAATGCGCGAGTCCAGCTCTTAAGGTCGTTAAGGAAATTCCGGCGGGAGCTGTCATCAAAGCTGATGCGGTAAAAGAAATTGAATTATTTAAAGCTTTAAGTAATCAGGTTTTTGTAAGTAGTTCCACGGCAATCGGAAAGAAAGCCAGAAAAAAAATTCGTCCAGGACAAATCTTGTCGGTATCAGACATCATGCCGTGAAATAACAGTGTCTGTCCGGTGTCTTGTGTGATGCAAATTTTGAGTGCATGATTTCGCCGTTAGCGTCGAATGGTGGGAGTTGTGCAAACAAGAACCAGGTTACAAATTCGCAGTGATGCCGCGAGGCAGAGATGGGTAAGCGATGAGCAGAAAGAAACGTATTGGAGAAGACATATCGAGGACTGGAAAAAAAGTGGTCTCAGCAAGCGGAAGTATTGCATCAAAAATAGTTTGTCGCAATCCTCATTCGGTGCATGGGTTCGAGAAATAGCGCTACGAGACCTCATATCGCGGCATCGTTACACCGGTCTTTTCTCAACCGGGCAGGTCCATTAAAAACGAGATTGACAGCTACTCTTGAAGAATGGCGGTCATTTTTGTTTTTGCTCTCAGAAAGCTTGCCGCTACTTTGCCGCTACCTTTGGCTGAAGTTGGAAAATCGGTGAGGACTCGATTGTTTGCCACCGTATATGGTGTATGCTTAAAATTAACCATTGTTTTTCTAACATACTCATCACGACTGCTCTTCCCTTTCTAAAATTAAACGCTCCATCCTTTCGATGACCGCCGTCGCAGCATTGAGTGCAGTTATCAGCTTTGCGAGAAGCTCTTTAGTATCTAAGCCCTGAGCGATCGCTTCCGACTCCAAGGCCGCGGCTTCTCGCTCGGAGGCGCGCTGCGCCATTTCGGAGAATATTCCATCCATCGCCACTCCGCTCAGAATTTTGTTCGCTTTAGCGACCGCCTTCACACCTCTATGCCGCGCTATTAACACCTGCTTTTGTGTGTATGCGGACTGAACCAAACACTCCAGCTCAGTCAATTTCGAACGCAATCTTGATGCCGCTATCCTTTGTTTGTCTAACTGCTCCTCAAGCTCGGAAGCGGCTTGAGAATATTGTGCCTCCCGTTGTCGCGCTTGAGTTGCCACATCTTCGTTGTTTTGTTGACTCGCCATAGCTGCGCGATTTTGCCACGTACCGATCTGCTCCTTATTCCGCTTTACTTGTTCTTCTAATTGTTTCTCTGTTGCAATAGCCTGCGCGACCGCTTGCCGAACCTGGATAAGATCAGCCTGCAAATCCTGATATGCAGCTTCAAGCGTGCTCTCAGGGTCATCGGCGTTTGCATTCTGAGGTGAGTCCTCTGTGCTGTCGCTAAGTACTTCAGATATAACCTCGAATCTGTTAACGATCTTGCGCCAAGCAGCATTGGAAGCCTGTTTAATGTCCTCATCGATCTCACCTGAACCCAGGCGCTCAATGAGATGAGTGAAAGTGCCCGAAGCGTTTCGTGCTAACTCACCACTTGCAACGCTTCGAACTTGCCGTTTCAAATACCTCAACTTGAGCCTCTCTCTAAGCTGGTCTTCCTGCTCTTGTGTGAGCTGATTAAGCAAGCCAAACGCGGCTTCCAGTGGTTCGTCGACAGCGTGCTTCTTCACCTTTGGCAATTCCTCATCTTCAACTAATCAAGAGTACAATTCAAAGCCCTGACAAACCATCGGATTTTCCCTGTGCTTCCTATATTAGACAGATCAATCGGCCGGTGAGGAGTAATCCGAGCTTCAACATTAGACTCAGCGTGGGTAAGGCAGGCACTAAGACTTTTATCTTCTACAAGAAGATTGAGGGCATACCGCGCAGGCTTGAACTCGGCCGATTTCCTGACATGACTATCGAGCAAGCGCGCGGGATGGTCGGACAACTACTCAGCCGTATCGCCAGAGGTGACAATCCATTTGATGAAGGCATCAAAGCGAGGGAAGAGAAAACGGTCGAAGACCTATTTAACGAGTACATCGAGAGGCACGCTAAGAAGAAACGAAAGACGTGGCAGGTGATGCAAAAGGATTTCGCACGCACAGTGCCGATGACGCTGAGGAAACGGAAGGCTATGCAAATTAGTAGCACCGCCGCTCGTGATTTTCACTCTCGGCTCACCAAAGAGCGAGGCCCATACGCTGGAAATCGTGCCGTCCAACTATTGCGCGCTGTCTTTAATAAGGCGATCAAGTACGGCTTGTTTGAAGGTCGGAACCCGTTTGCTGATGTTGAGTTAACCGAGGAAGCCGAGCGACAACGATTCTTGTCGGAGGCGGAAGCTCGGAAACTCTTCCAAGTTCTGCAGGAAAGTGATCCGGTTCCCAGAGATTTCATAATGTTGTGTTTGTTCACCGGCGCACGAAAGGCGAACGTGCTGGCCATGCGCTTCGAAGACGTTGATCTTGACGGTTGGACCTGGACGATTGGTGCGGCGGAAACCAAAACGAGAAGCAAATATGTCATCGCCCTTGGTGCCAAAGAAATGGAGATCATTAACCGGCGAAGAAATGAAGTTGCGGGAGAATTTGTCTTTCCAGGTACGGGAAAAACCGGTCATCTTGTCGATCCTAAGAAAGCCTGGACAACAATAAGAAAGAAGGCCGGAATTGAAGATGTGACAATACACGATTTACGTAGGTCACTCGGTGCCGCGCTCGCAAGTGCCAATGTGAATGTCGCGCTCATCAAGGGATCGTTAAATCACCGAGACTTGAAGACAACAATGAAGCACTATGCTTTCAGTAATAAAGACGCGGAAAGAGCTGTGAAACAACGTGTCCATAAGAAGTGGATGAGTGGAAAGTCAAAGCGTGCTGGTAGCGATTTTAAGTCAGGCTAAGGAACAAAGGAGTTACAGAGAAACGCTCTTCGTGACCATCGTCTAATTGATGGTAGAGTTAATTTATGCCTCGACTCGCACTAATCTGCATCATTCTTTGTGCTCTTTTAGGAGCACTGTTTCCCATCTATCTGTGGATAGGAGACATAATGAATTACGACATAAAAGCGAAGCATACTATTGAAGGCATCGAACGTAACCCCGCGAAGTTAGACCAAAAAGCGACGATGAATGCGAACGGCACCGTCGTTTACGCCATTAGTGGTATTCCGGAGGGGCAAGTCATTATAGAAGATGCTCTTGAGCAAAGAACCATTTTGCAGTGTAAAATTCCTCCGGATTCTATAACGCTTTCGTCTGTTGCCGTCGGCAAAAAGGCGAGGTACGGAGTCGGAATAGGACAGATTTTGAACGCATGCGATCTCGATCCGTATCCGCGTGGATACCGGTTTATGCCGACAAAGAATGGCAGGCTCGTCCCGCAAAAGCTACAGTGATTTCATGACTCGCCTGGCTATAATCTTCATCGTCGCTTGTACACTCTTGGGGGCGCTGTTTTTTGTGTTGAAGTCCGCAGCCGACCACCAGGCTGAAGAGATAGCCAATAGCCAGAAGCTCGAAAAGGCGATAAACGCGAAAGGCGCAGTCGTTTTTGCCACTCGCGATATCGCTGCAGGTGAAACCATAACTGCCGAGGCCATTGAGTTGCGAGAAGTAGCTCAAGGTAAAATTGTTGGTGATGCGTGTTGGGAGATTTCCGCGCCAGCAGGAAGGAAAACCAGATATGGCATGGCCAAAGGACAGATGGTGGCTAAGCACGATCTCGATCCATATCCACCCGAATGCGCGAGTCCAGCTCTTAAGGTCGTTAAGGAAATTCCGGCGGGAGCTGTCATCAAAGCTGATGCGGTAAAAGAAATTGAATTATTTAAAGCTTTAAGTAATCAGGTTTTTGTAAGTAGTTCCACGGCAATCGGAAAGAAAGCCAGAAAAAAAATTCGTCCAGGACAAATCTTGTCGGTATCAGACATCATGCCGTGAAATAACATATCCGCGCGTCCGATAGAATAGGAAAATGAGGGAGGATATGCCGCAGCCGTTTCATGTTTTGCGGTTCGATTCTCGAAAAACCACCAAGCGACTTTCGAGAATCGAGCCACAAAACAGAACGGATCAAAGAATCCGTACTGAAATTAGCATCGTCGCGCAGCTAGCCGAGCACGTAACCGTTTTCCAGTTTCTCAATGAGCGATCCAATTGTGCAAAACAGAAAGTGGAATTTTCGCGGCACCACTTTTGGGACAAATTCAGAAAAGTGTGCGGCTGGTGTAACCGAATGTGGTGGCGCGTTTTGGAAAATGTGCGGCCAAAATTGATGGTGAATTTGGAGGTGTGCGGCTGCTAGATCCTTGCGCAGTCAGCCATTCGGAGAATGTGCGGCTGCGCTCTTATCCTGCTACTACGTAGCCGGGATGGCTACGCAGGCGTAGCTAAACAAATGAGACTTCGCCACCCGGAAATGAATCAGTGTGGTTCCGTTTCGGATCGAAACTGGTGTAGCTTCGTCTTTCATTCAGCGTCATCGTCAAGAAGCTTGGCACATTGTCGCTCGACGAGCAAATCATCTAACTCTTTGCTTTGTTCGCTCGATAAAAAGGAACTGCCCTCTTCAAGGATGTCCTGTGCTTTTACTAATTCGTTTGTGGTGATTGAGACTCGGATCAGCTTTTCGTAAGCGATACTTTTATCGCTGAACTCCAAAATCCGTTTCATAACCGCGTCTGCGACCGACTCCTTTTTCAAACCCAGCGCAAGATGAAATACGATGATTCCTTTATCCATCATTCTGCGGCGTTCCATATCCAGCCAATTAGGCTCCTTGCCTTTGCTCCGGTTTCGATGCTCCGGAAACAAGAGGAGAGTTTCGTATTCAACGAGGGAAAGTATGAAGAATCTGCCCTGAGTTTGGAGTTCTCCTGCCAGGAGGTCGTATCTGCCTGTCTCTAGAAGGAATTCAAAATTGAATTGCGTTATTAGTTTTTCGATTTGCGGATCCAATATCCCTGAGTTCCGGAGTTGCTCCAGAACATCAAATTCCCGCATCTGTTCCCCGAGATACCCGTTTAGTGCATCCCACTCCGAAAGGACGTTATAGTCCGTTTCACCTTCGAGAATAAGTTTTTCTCGTGCATCACGTCGAAGCTTCAACGCTTCCAGCGCTTGCGGATAATTTTTTCCCAGTAAAGCAATTTCACCTGGAATATATGAAAGCCTGACGCCGCCCCAGCCGTCAACATAGTGGCTATTGTCGAACGCGAAAAGATAGCATTCAAGAGCCTTTTCGTGCTCGTTCCTGATTGCTAATTGACGAGCTTCATCAAATTGAGCTTTTGCTTTGCTTGAAATCCGAAGGCGGTCTTCATCGCAATTACTGATCGACATTAGCCTTATCCAAACGCGGGTAGATATTTAAATATTTCCCAACTATCATATCTTGTTTCGTCCTGGTTTGAAAAAATGGCAGATTTAACGCAAAACGCAGATATTTCTTCAAGTCCACAAGACCTTGTCGCGAAGCGAAAATTGATTGAGTCCAAGCTGGAAGAAGCGAAAGAACATCTCCAGGCCAAACGGTACAGCGAATCCCTCAAAACCTTCCGATGGATTTTTGCGAACTGCGATAGTGAAAAGGTCTTTTTGTATTCAGGCGATGCACAGCGTCTTGCAAAAAAATATCCGCCAGCACAAAAACTTCTCAGGAGATGGCGCAACGACAAAGAAAAACTCATCATTGCAGGCAATGCGGACCGGCGATTGATCAGCGAGTGGTCCAATCTGAACGAGTCTTTGAACGAAAAAAACAGAACTCTTACCGTGTTCAGAAAACTCATTTCGAATGGAGTCGATAAAGATTTTCTTTCAGCTTTGTATGCCGCGGTGTGGGAACAGCTTTACGCCGCTCGAAGTTACGAAGAAATCCGTGCATACCTCCCGTCTCTTGGATGGTATTTATTTCTCCATGCATCTGATGTTGATTCGAAAATTCTATTTCCTGACGAAACCGAATCTAAAGCTCAGCAGAAGTATTGGTTGGGTTGGGCGAGGGATACTTTGATAAACCATGGCACAAAGGTATTTGAAATAGCGCTTGGACTCAATGAAATCGAGGCAGCGCACACGTTTTCTCGGAAGCTAACAACGGCAGAGACAAGTGATCGATGTTACTCACTTCTCGTGAAAGCCGCTTGTAGAGCTAAGAATTATGACGAAGCTCAAGACCTTTTCGAGGACGCGCTGCACAGAGTAAAAAACAGAAGAATTCCGTTGACAAGAAAAGCGATTCTGAAGGTTCCGAAAACAAAGCGACGAGAAAGGTAGTGCCCGGACCTGCTAAGTCTGGCATATTGCACTAATTGGATCGCTCAAGTCGATTCGGTTTTAATCGGTGACAGGATTGCTTGATTGGAGCACGCCGCCCTCTGACAAATTCCAAGCTCGAGTTGAAATGTCTACTCGAAATTTATTTCCACTTAAGATTATTGTCGACAGGTAGAAGCCACCGCTGGTGGTGTTCGTAGACATTTGCCGACAGTTCCTAGTCACCTGTCGACAGTTATATCAGCAAGGGCACCTGCATTCCGGTCTCATGCCGACATTCTTTATCCTGTTCTACCGGATAAATATGTGAGCGAGCGCCGCACGCCGTGCCCTCCCTGCCTGAAACCATCGCCTGAGGGCCCTGTCGTCAAACCCGAAGAGCGAAGCGCGGTTTGACGGCGGGCAGGCGATGGTAGGCTTGACGCCAGGCAGGGCGAGAAGGTGCGAGCGACTCAGGTCAATGCTTATTGCGGAAATGCTTACGCCACCATGAATGGTGTCTTCATAATTCGGTAACTCGTTTGTCAGGTTTGTTTGCGAGTTTCCCTTAGGACAACTACCGCTTCTTCAAATGTCATCTTTCCCTCTCTGACGGCGCTTACTGCGTCGAAGGCTGATTTAAGGTCGCGTGGAGTAACATGACCATTCATTATTAGGATCTGTGCTACATGCAAACCATTTTTGAATTTCTGGCATTCAGAAACTTTTGTTTTTGCTTTATCGTTGATGAAGCCCGCGTGACGTAGCAGTTCTAACAGCAGGTCGTCGTCGATGTTGAAGTTCCCTGCTCCAACAGCAGTCGGTCTCGGAGGCTTCCGCGGGTAGTCTCGGTCTGCCTCTAGCTGTGTATCGGGTGTCTCGTCCTTCTGATCGTCCTGATGCTCGTCGGTCATTCATTTTTCGCCTCGTTCTCCCATCTTAGCTCACTAGCCAGAGTCGACGGAATACTTAAACTCTCCATGAATGCAACCTTCAGCACTTCCGATTCTTTGACGAGGTAGATTCATTTCTGCACGCAATCCCTGATGCTAAGATTGAGGAAGCGTGCGGAGGTCTATATGCGTCGAAAAGGCGGCTACAAGCCCGGTCAAAATGTTATCGCAAAGATAGCCAAACCCGAGTCGGGCGGATACGCTGTCATCATCGTCAAGGACAACCTCCCCGGCTATCTGCCGTCCAACGCCCGGCATCAGGTCGGAGACGACGTTCTTGCGACCTACGTTTGTTTCGACAAGAATCGCGTTCTGTTGTCTGAGCTCTCGGGTTTTGATGGACCGGGCGGTGCAGGGGTCTGCGCTGAGATTCCTCCAACGAACCCGTTGGGAGAAATTTCCGTAGCTTTGGAACTACCCAACGGGTCAAAAAGCGAAGATCAATCGTCGTAATGGCGAGTGCGTATCTATGCAGTGGAATTCAAAAAGTGTGGACGGTGTAACTGAATGTGGTGGCGTGTTTTGGAGTGTTGGGTAACAATTGATGGATATTGACAAACCTACACACTCTGCTTTGAGAGCACTCACTTGGTCTTTGTTTTTAGTTTTTTTGTTTCTCTGTGGAACCGCTTGCCAATTGCATGCGGAAGAGAAGAAGACTTTTGTCAATGAACGATCTAGTGCGGATCGTTCAACTCAGACAGATCAGAATCAACATGATCCCGGCAGAGTCAAAGTGTATGATTCCTCACGAGGATTTGGTGCCCGAGCCTCATACGGAAGCACTGTGGCTTCGTCGGAACTAGCTTCGGTCCCTTTGAACTACTACGTGTATAAAAGCCTAGAACCAGCTGCTCAACTCATTATTGATGGTAAATACCAGAAGGCGCTTATCCTATTAAACACCAAGTCTCAGACATCGAGCGCAGCGGAAGGGGAGCGTCATTATCTCATGGCTTTATGCCTTCAGTCTCTGAAAAAGTTTGACCGTGCGCGTCATGAATATTCGATTGTAGAAAAGCACTCCAAAGAACCCAACTTGATCAAGAGAGCGAAAGAGGGGTCAAAACTGAGTCTTCAGCGAACATCTGCACTGTCGGATAGACTGTTGTTTCTACCGCAGTGCACAGGCATGATCGTGGATCCCCGGATGAGACTTCAGAACCCAATTCGCCGCGAGTTAGCTAAATAGAATTAGCGAGAAGAAATGAGAACGATACAAACGCAAATTTAAGTTAGATTGGATAACTTTGAGAGAGCACCGAATATGGTAGTAAACAGATCGATTCGTCATCAATTTCCAACTTCGTCCAAAGGTAGCGGCAAAGTAGCGGCAAACTTTTTAAGGGCAAAAACAAAAATGACAGCCATCCTTCAAGAGTAGCTGTCAATCTGGTTTTTAATGGACCTGC
>CAZRMH010000084.1:0-23130 GCA_964600935.1 uncultured Candidatus Obscuribacterales bacterium | reverse complement strand
GAACCGCCATCGTCTTGAGGGAGGTGGAAGGGTTAAGCTACGAAGAAATTGCAGACATAACACAAACAGAAATGGGCACGGTTAAATCGCGGATAGCGCGAGCCCGTCTTAAACTGCAAGAGATGCTTAAACCCTATCTGGAAAGCACCGAGTCCGCAAGCGAGGTCTCCAGTTAATGGTTAGGACGTGTACTGATTATCAAGAGGACTTATCGGCTTTGCTCGATAATGAGCTTGGCGTGAACGAGTCCAAGGACATCAACGGTCACTTGACCGAATGTGATGACTGCTCTGCTAGATATGAAACCATCAAGTCATTGAGTGGTTTATTGGTCAAAGAGAGCAGCAACATAGAAGAGATGCCCGACTTATGGGCCAGCCTGAAAGATGAGCTGCCTAGCATTTGCATCGTTATAGAGGAAGATCTCTCGGCATACCTTGATGGTGAATTGCCGTCGGCAGCACAAGAAGGGGTAAAGCAACATCTTGACGACTGCGCCGAGTGCCTGGAGAAGTTCAAACTACTGAATTCGACCAATCAACTTTTATCTAAGGGATTGGCGTTGCCCCCTGAGATAGAAAAAGAAATCGACATCTGGTCTGCCATCAAAAATAAGTTGGAGTCTGACTGCGAAGGTGTTCGCGACGACTTGTCCGCTTATTCCGATCAAGAAGTCGATAGCACTCGCCATCGGTTTATCACTTCGCACTTGATCGAATGTGTGCCTTGCCGTGAAACATATGAAGGTATCACTCGAGTCGGCGATCTTATTAAATCGCATTACACGCCGAAGATCCCGGAGAACTTGAATCTCTGGCCAGGAATCAAAGTCAAAATGCAAGTGGTGCCTTTTACACCACGCGAGCAACAAAAGACGAAGAAAAAAGTTCGTCCTCGGATTGCTGTAATGACAGCAGCTGCGGCAGCAGTAGTAGGTTTGTTAGGATCATTAGCGCTATGGTTGTCGTCTCCGGATGAACAACTTATGGCATCGATTTCTCCAGAACAATACCTGATAGAATCTTCGTTCCAGGAGCCGACTGATTCGGCTGAGGCAGTGGTCTATGAATGACAGACGGATGAGTAGAAATATTGCCCTCGTAGTTTTCGCGCTGGCTGCCCAACCAATGGTGGCTTTCGCTCAACAAGACTGCGGCAACTGCAATATCGACTATTCAAAACTCAATCTGACGCAAGAGCAGATTGTGAAAATCCAACAGTGCGATCAAGAATGGTTTCAAGAGTTGCAATCAACACAACCGGAAATAGCATCGCTGCAGCAAAAATTCAGAAAATTGCTGGCGAGCTCAAAGCCAGATGCTACCGAAATTTTGTTGGTTCAACAACAGATCGAAGGTAAAAAGAGCAAACTGAAAATGAAAGCGACTCAAACGCTTTTGAAAAAGAAACAAGTGCTCGACGAGAATCAGAAAAAAGCCCTCAACGATCAATTCCAAACAGAAGTCATAAAGATAAGACAACGTGGAGCTGGTGTTGATGCGGGTACACAGCAACCAGTGCGCTGGAAAAAGCTCTGGAATGATATGCAAAACGTATTCAATCAGGAAACTCACTAGATTTACTGACCGATCAATTTGCCTTAATTCCATAAAACACAAAGTATTTAAAACCCAGAAGCGCACAAGCTCTGGGTTCACTCACGCATTGGCTGACCGCTTGCGCATGTGTTTCCGTTGAGTCTAATTCCAGCGCCATCGAAGAAACTGCGCCTCAGACGCGCTGCACAAACTGCGGAAAGCTTGGCAGCGCGCAGCGCGGATGTTCTTTGACGCCGTGTGAACTTTCCGCAGCTTGAGCCTCGATGTACTATGATCGTGTTCTATAAACCTCTTCCACGGATTGTTGGCATCAGTGGCACCAGAGACATGTCCAAAATGTTCGAAACCGAAGAGCTCACAGCCCGGTTCGCTTACGCAGTGGCTCATTGTTTGCTCCTGCGAGCAAATGCCATATGCGCCCGGACCGAACCAACCAGACGCAATCATCCGCTGTAAAAGATGTGCTAAGCCGATTCGCGAGCAGCGCCCCGGCTCACTGACGCAATGGATTTTCCACGAAGATTCTTGCAACTGGAAACTGCAGCTTTGATGTTTTGCACGGATTCCCTCGTGTACTATGATCAAGATCTACAGACTTCGCAGACGGAATCTTATAGCAGCCAGTGCAACCTGAGACATGTATAAAATGTTCGAAACCGAGGAGATCCCAGCCCGGTTCGCTAACGCAAGGGATCACAGTCTGTTCGTGCGAGCAGATTCCGGATGCTCAGGGACCGGACCAATCGGAATCAATCGTTCGATGCAGCAAATGCTTGAAACCTATCCACCGCGAGCAGCGCGCTGGTTCTCTTACTCAATGGATTTTTCAACAAGACAAGTGCAATTGCGATAAACCAAGCATTGAAATCGCTGTTTCGTCGAATAATTTTAAGCAAGCTGCATTTCGCGGCTTCGACGAATTGGGTGAGGTCGAAATTACAGTTGACGAAGGCAAGTTTCCGTCGGATAGATATAAACCAATTGCAATCTTAGGTGCAGGAGCAAATGGCACAGTCTACCTGAGCAGAGATCGAGTCTTAGGAAAACGGGTCGCCGTCAAAGTCTTGAAAGTTCTCGATCGCGAACTGTTAGTGTCGTTTCAAAACGAAGCAAGAACAACAAGCAAATTATCGCATCCGAACATTGTAAAAGTTCTGGACTTCGGTAGCACCGCTCAAGGCATTCCATTCATGGTGATGGAGTACATCGATGGTAAGAGCCTGGATCAACTAATTGCAGATTATGGTGGATTGGATTCTGAATCTGCAATCGCGCTATTCATACAACTCTCCGACGCTCTCCACTGCGCGCATAGTTCGAACATTCTTCATCGCGATTTAAAATCAAGCAATATCATAGTCGCCAACAACGATGACGGAACGCCGATTGTTCACCTGATCGATTTTGGCGTTGCGAAACACAAGAGTCCACAAGACGCCACTATATACAATGGCACGACAATGGTGGGCACTCCGGCATATATGAGCCCAGACCTGGCGCTTGGACGAAGGTTCGACAGGCGCTCAGATATTTATTCGCTGGGCTGCATTATGTTTGAAACAGTTACAGGCAGACAAGTATTCTCCGCAAATTCAGCACTCGAACTTATTGCTCTTCATGCAAAGAAAGAACCCCCATCGATACTTGATCTGATTGAAGATACCTCAACAACTGAAGCACTAGCGGAGATCATAAATCGCTGCTTGGCAAAGGATCCAGATGAGCGTTTTCAAATCGCGAACGAGTTGAGTTTAGCACTGCGGGCGGTACCGTTAGAAAACACTAAGACGGAACCATCACAAAGCACGCCGCCGGTAAGGAATAGGAAATTCGGTTATCGAGAAATTGCCATGGTAACGCTCGTTATCGTTTTTAGCGCGACTCTTGTTTCCATTCAACATTCCGTTTTGAACCAGGAGTTGGCGAATTCCGGTGTTTCAATGAGAACCAAGAACGTGCCTACCGACAGAATGCCGGCGCTCTACCTTGAAGCGAATCTGGAAAAAAACAGGAACGCAACTGTCCTTAGTGGAGTATGCGAAACAGACGAAGAACTAGCCGAACTGATATCGAGCCGGCCCGCGAGAACAAGAGTTACTTTAGAAGGTCGGCGGATTACAGCGGACGGACTTCGCCAATTGAAGAGGTTGAATCAATTAGATTATCTGGCGATTAGAAACGACGAACTTTTGACAGTCGATAATTTCCGAGCGATCGCTGAGTCGGCGCCGCGTTTGCAAGTGCTCTCGATCGCTCCTTACTACAAGGCGGAAAATCTGGAAGGTCTGAGCGAGTTGAAAGACTCCGCGCTAACGAGCTTGATGATTTACGGTCACAGAAACATTTCACAAACAGTACTTCGAGATATCAGCAGAATAAAATCGCTTAAGAAAGTGTCTTTAACTAGATGTGACGGGCTATATAAATTGAGCATTGGAACGCTCTCTTCACTGCCAAACCTCTCCGGACTGGAATTAGATCGAAGCGACATTTCCGACTACACATTAAGCCGCGTCTCAGCACTAAAAAAATTAGTCTCACTGTCAGTAAGGTCCACTGTAATAGCGGATCAATCTCTAAAGTCGCTTCAGCAGTCTAAGACATTGCGCGTCGTAGATCTTTCTGGCTGTCTGAATCTCACGCAATACGCAGTCCTCAAGTACAAAAAAGCAGTCAAGACAAATATGACTCAAGTCGTCGACGACTTCGCGCCCTAGAGTACTTCAAAGGAGATTGAGGATCGCCGAAAGCAAGGACTCAAGCACCTGCTAAGATTACGAAAGTAGAAAAAGGTCACTGCATCTTGTCACATGAAACGTGCACTAAATGCTTAAAACAGAAAAGTTCTCACGGCGGTTCACTTACACAGTGGATAAGCGTTTGCAATTGCGATCTGAATGGAGACCTGTTCGGTCCGTCTGACGATGCCGCCCCTTTACCACGTTGCAATGCATGCAAGAAGCCCGTCCGGCAGAGGCATGCGGGTTCCCTAACTCAGTGGATTTTCCATGAAGACACTTGCAACTGCGACAAACCGATCGTTGATCAACCTACAAGGAAAAATGAATACAGACAGACTGGATTTCGCGGATTCGACGACACCGGAGAAATCGAACTAGAGCTTGATGGTCAAAAATTTCCCACAAAGAGATACAAACCAATCGGAGTTCTCGGCTCAGGAGCCAGTGGCACAGTCTATCTCGGACGGGATCGAGTTCTTGAAAAATTGGTAGCAGTCAAAGTTCTGCGAGTATTGGATCGAGACACCTTGCTTTCATTTCAAAACGAAGCAAGAACTACGAGTAAATTATCGCATTCAAACATCATCAAAATTCTAGACTTCGGTAGCACGGATGGTGGCGTTCCATTCATGGTAATGGAGTACCTCCAGGGTGTGAGTCTAGAAGTACTGATCCAGGACAACGGAGGTCTAGACATCGACACCGCCGTTTCGCTGTTTATAGAAATCGCCGATGCCCTCCACCATGCGCACGAATTGAACATTCTCCATCGAGATCTTAAACCAAGCAATATCTTGGTAGTTGAGAATCGCGATACATTTGAAGCCCACCTAATTGATTTCGGAATCGCCAAGCTCAAACAACAACAAGGTAGCACCATAAACAGTGGCACAACCATGGTTGGAACGCCGGCATATATGAGCCCGGACCATGCAAAAGGACAGGCTGACCGACGTGCCGACATCTATTCACTCGGCTGCGTGATGTTTGAAACCTTAACCGGCAGACAAGTTTTCTCAGCGGAAAATGCAATTTCAATGTTATCGCTTCACGCGAATAACAAACCGCCTTCATTACTCGAGTTTTTGCCCGACAGTCGAGAGATAAGACTGCTGAACGACATCATCGAGAAGTGTTTGGCAAAAGATCCTGACTTGAGATACAAAACGGCGGAAGCCTTAAAACTGACACTATTAGCGGTGCCTATCGGTCCTGGAGCAAACGACAACATCAGGCAAAGTTATGCCCGAGTTCGGTCTTCACTACCATTTGTCGATTACAAAGAGTCGAAGAAAAGCCGTCGGAATAAACATCAGATCTGGCTTACTGCTGGTTCGGCTCTTATTCTTATGCTAGTGACAGTGTCATTCACATTGTGGCGATTCTTCTTCGACAATTCAAATCAAGCGGCGATGAACATGCCAATGAGTGTTTTACCGTTCACAAAAGCAGCCGAATCGCCAGGAGCAATGGATGAAGTCGATCACTCGAGAATCAATCCCAAAGAGCGTTTCAACACGACCATAGAGACCGGCGCTACCGATGAACAAATGATTGAGACCGTTCGAAATTCCAACATCATAATTAAATCGATCCAAATCGTGGCGACAAAAGCTACGCCAAGTGGTTTACGAAAGCTACACGAACTGCCGAAACTTCGCAGACTCGCATTTCGCAATCAACATTTCACGGTCGATCATTTTCGAGCGCTGGCGGAATTTCCGAAAGTCACTTCAGTAGGCTTCAGAGACCAGATCGATTTGTCAGGTTTATCCGAATTGAGCCGCTCCAAAATAGCTGAACTGGAGCTGCGTAATTTGAGAGTATCAAAGAAAATTTTGCAGGATCTTGGCAAAATTAAAACTCTCAACTACATTGAGTTTACTGATTGCACCGGGTTTGAAGACATACGAATTAGCGAACTAGCTGCGCTACCAAATCTCGTCTATCTCGACCTCAGTGGTTCAGACGTAACCGACGCGACCCTCAAAAGAGTGTATCAGTTAGCAAGACTGAAGAAGTTGTACCTCAACCATACGCAAGTCACAGCCGCCGTTTTGAATTCCGTCGAAGCGTCGTCTTCAATCGGCTACTTACAAATGAGTTCATGCCCCAAAGTCGATTACGAAGTAGTCAGAAAATTTCATTTAACACACGACATAGAAGTATCTTTCTCAAACCCACTGGACACTCCGGTATCGGAAAGATAGTTATCGTCAAAACAGACGATGAAACTGATTATTTCCCGCCTTTAACAACCTTGGCATCAACCTGCGCAGTTCCCTTTACGCCTAGTTTTTGAGCGGCCCCCTTACTCAAATCGACTACCGCAGACGAATTCTTACTCATCCGATCGTTGATTTCCACTACTGCCTTTTTGCCAGTCTGTTTGTTTTTCACCATGACTTTTGATCCCAACGGAAGCTTGTTGCTGGCAGCGCTAACTTTGTGACTTTTGTAGATGTCGCCGTTAGCAGTTTTCTTACCGTTAAAGGAGTCCGCATAAATCGTAGCCTTTCCCGCAGCCTTGTCAGCGGCTAATGCATTTTGCCCGATAAACGGGAGAACAAAAATTCCAGTCAATAAAACAATCTTCAATTGGCCCACGCGGCTCATATTTTTCATGGTCACCTCAATCTCGAAACGCTGACGCAATGCAGGATCCGTCATTATTGGAAAACGCTTCTTTAGTTGACAACGATATAGCACGAGTGAATCCGTATCGGGCAAAATCTGTTAATCGGTGAGAACCGTCATCAAGCCTTGTTGATGAATTTTTGCAATCAAAGTAATGGCAACTCATCTGTAATATGATTTAGGGCTATCGTTGCAGCGAGGGATCAATGCCCCTCGACAGACGATTCGACTGCCCCGAGGGAGGTTAGCCATGGCTAGCAAAAAACTGCAAGGTTTGAAAGTAGCACTTGTAATCGCTCCGGAAGCGTTCCGTGACGAGGAGCTGTTCGTCCCTAAAGAACGATTCGAGCAAGAAGGCGCGGAAACTATTATTGCCTCGACAAAAACCGGCGAAGCAACTGGCATGCTCGGTGGTAAAGCAACCGCCGATACCACGATCGCTAAACTAAAAAGTGACGAGCTCGCGGCAATTGTAGTCGTTGGCGGAATGGGCTCGCCAGAGCATCTTTGGGACAATAAAGAGCTTCATCAACTGCTTCAAAATCATGTAAAAAACGATAAGCCGGTAGCAGCGATTTGCCTGTCCGGAGCCGCTCTCGCTAATGCCGGAGTACTGGCCGACAAAAACGCAACCGTTTGGGAATGCCCGGAATCACTGGATGCATTGAAAAACGGCAAAGCGAAATACGTCAAAGAGTCTGCTGTGCAAGACGGAAAAATCATCACCGCTAACGGTCCGGAAGCGGCTGACGAATTTGCTTCACTGATTATCAACGAACTGAGCAAAGTCAAAGTCTAGGTTTGGAGAACAAACTGAAGATTGATTGAATCAAGTTCGACCATTGTTCCTCATAACTGACGTCAGGAGACCCTGCACCAAATGATCAAAGATCGGCTCAAAGACATGGTAGAACGCGCTTTTGATTTGGCGCGTTTCGATGGAAAGATGGGAGACCTTGAATCGTGCCCGGAAAAAGTTGTAATCGAACAACCAAAGCTTCCGGAACACGGAGATTTCGCATGCGGAGTGGCTCTAAAGTTAGCGCGCCACGCACGTTCTTCGCCGATTGTGATCGCCAATATCCTGACCGAATACATTCGTAAAACTCCGGAAGCACAAAATGGTGGCATTACCAGTGTTGAAGTTGCTAACCCCGGATTTATCAACTTTCGACTTGGCACAGCCTGGCTCACCGATGTGATTCAAGAGATCAATATTCGCAAAGAAGACTACGGTCGCGTCAATGCTGGTGAGAACAGAAAGGTTTTAATCGAATACGTTTCGGCAAATCCAACTGGAAACCTCCACATCGGACACGGTCGTGGAGCGGTTCTTGGAAGCTGCTTGTCGAACCTGTTCGAGTTCGCCGGATACGATGTTGAACAAGAATTTTACGTGAATGATGCCGGTGCGCAAATCGCCAATCTCGGCAATTGTGCCTTTGCCTGCTATCAACGCAAACTCGGAAAAGAAGTCGAGTACCCGACTGACGGATACCCTGAGGAATCACTCGCGGAATATGTCGATCAAGTAATTGAAGAATACGGAAATCAATTCCTTCCATTGTCCGGCGACGAAGCTTCTGTCACCGTCGGTAATGCCACTAAGAAAATCATTCAGGACCATCAGGAGAAGCTGCTGGAGCGCCTGGGCGTAAAATTCGACAGATGGTTTTCTGAATCCTCATTGCATCAAGACAAAAAAGTCGATGAAGCAATGGAAGTTCTTGCAAAAAACAATCACACGTATGAAGCCGATGGAGCACTCTGGCTCAAGGCTAAAGAACTGGGTGATGAAAGAGATCGGGTCTTGAAAAAAAGTACCGGTGACTACACTTATCTGGCGAATGATGCGGCTTATCACCTGCACAAATTCAATCGCGGTTACGACCTGATGATCAACATATGGGGCGCCGATCATCACGGACAAGTTCCTGGCTTGAAAGCGATCGTCAAAGCTCTTGGTTTTGATCAAGAAAAATTGCAAGTGCTTTTAACGCAAATCGTAAACCTCAATCGCGATGGTAAAGCCGTAAGAATGTCGAAGCGCCGAGGCACTGTCGTCATGCTCGATGAAGTCATGGACGAAGTCGGAGTCGATGCGGTTCGATATTTCCTAGCTGAGTCGAATCCGAATAATCCAATCAATTTCGATCTTGAATTAGCGAAAAAGCAGAAGCGCGAGAATCCATCGTTCTACATCCAGTATGCTCACGCGCGTTGCTCATCGATTTTGAGGAAAGCAGTTGAGCCCTATAACGATAAAGAAACTGGAGAGGAGCGGCCCGCGCCTCTCACCGTTGAAACTCTCGAACGATTCAAGAAAGAGTACGAGACGGATCCCGCATTATTCCTCGCCGTTTTCGACGAAGATCCAGCGAAACTTGCGTACCAGAAGAATTTAATTATGCGGCTGCAAGCGCTTCCCGAAGAGGTCAAAGACGCGGCGATTGACTGGCAGCCGGGCAGACTTGCTCACTATGCGTATGAACTGGCAAAGGACTTCCAGAAGTTCTATGAAGAATCCCAAGTGATCGTTCCAGACAACCTACCGGTCATGAAGGCACGCCTGGGGGTAGTCATAGCGACAAGGCAAGTGCTCGCCAACGTACTGAAGATTATCGGTGTGTCGGCTCCGGAAAGAATGTGAATCCTTCGTTCGGCGAGGCTTAGCGAGAGAAGATATTTTGCTTGTCACAATCGGACAAAACATCTGCAAATATGCTAAAATTTGCATAGGAGATGCTAATCGTGCCATATAGAGCTGTGATAAGCACGGAATTCGCAAAATTATTTTCCGTTCTATCAAACCCAAACCGAGTCCGTATTGTTGAAGAGCTTAACCAGGGAGAGTTGTCTGTTAACGACCTCCAGGAGCTCCTCGGAATTACTCATGCCGCGGTTTCTCAACAGCTTGCCGTCCTTCGGACAAGTCGCCTAGTTTTAGAACGAAGAGAAGGGCGAAACGTCTTCTATCGACTCAAAGATCCGGAACTGGCTTCATGGGTATTGGCCGGAATCAAGTTTATCTCTCCGGACTACCGAGAAATACAGAACATGATGACCGCAATTGAAAGTGCCAAAGAGACTTGGACTCTCGGCGAAGAGCCAGCGCCCAAGAAGTTCTCAAGTCCAAAGTCTACAACAAAGGCTAAGGTCAAGAGAAAAGGGTGATCTAGCGCCTTTGCGATTCATAGATACAATTAACATTTCAAAAGACCAGTTTCCGATATCAGAACTGGTCTTTTTATCGTCGAAGTTTAAGTAGGTTCAGTCGAGACGAAGAGACCTCAAACATTGTTTCATCGCGTGAAGCAATGGGTTTTTAGCATGCGCTATTGCATCACAATATATTAGTCTATATAGATGCAGAGACTAGCACACGTTGAGACCTGGTTTGTCTCGTCCGTTTAGCGACACGCCCCACAGCGACGTCTAGCACTGAAAGAAAGCTGCAAACATGCATGTGCTATCATATGCGTATATCCTAATATAAATAGATGCAGACGCGCATAGGCTTTTGCCTGAGCGCAGAACTAGAAATAGTTTCTTGGCTGATAGGTTTGCGCAACCGAGTCAAGACAACGACCAATTATCATCAGGCACGGCGCACAAAACCAAAGTCAGCAGCGATCAGAAAAATCGACCTCGCGAGGAGTGAAGCAAGTGACAGCTGTTTATACTGCAGAGCAGATTCTTGATGTAACTCATGGACGAATTGCAAGAGGCTCTATTGGAGACCTGCCAGGTAGGCTTGTCTGGGAGCTGGATGACATTACGCAAAACGACTGGTTTGTGGCAATGTCGTTTGGAACTGAGGATTCGCATGATGCGCTATCCACCGCAATTGACTTGGGTGCCCAGGGTTGCATAGTCAATAATCGCTCCAGATATTGTTTCGCACCGGCGGACGGAACTCTTATCTCAGTTGCAGACACAGAGATAGCGCTTTTAGAACTTGCTCGCTGCTGGCGAGATGCCGCTCCGCGCCTCAAGGTCGTGACCGTTACAGGCACCACTGTCCATGGTCGGCAGAACACAATGAGCTTTTTGGAATTTTTATTGCGTGGAAAATATCGCTGCCATACCGCGTTGGAACGTGGAGCCTTGCGATGTCTTCCCGATGTGCTGTCGATGCCTGAGGGTACCGAATTGTTAATTGCCGAGGTTAGTGGTGTCAACAGAGGCGACATTGCCCGAATTGGGAGCTGCCTGAACCCGGATCTCGCCATCATTACAACTACTAAGCACCCATTACCGTCGGAAGTCAGAGACGCTCGAGTAGCCGCATTGAACTGCGAAATTCTCGAGACAATAAACAAGAATGGGATGGCCGTCGTCTATGACCGCAATCCCGCAGTTCAAGAGCGCGCAAGCTTCTTATTGAATGGTCTTCGCTCAATCCGATTTTCGGAAGAATCTCAAAACCTTTCAAAATCGAGCTTGACGTGGCTCGTCGAAAATAGCGGTATTACTCAGGTTGAGAAACCAGTGGAAGTAAATGCGTGGTGCGCCGTTACTGCTGCGGTATGCCTCGGATTTTCCCTGGAGGAAAATCCACACATTGTATCGGAAGCCGTGGTAAATGCATGTTGAATCTAGCAATGAATGAAAATCCATCTAGCACCATTGACGGTATCGCAAAGGAACTTTCGAAATTTCCATGTGTTAGTTACCTCGATGATGTACAGCTATCAGACGGACTTTTGGAAGGTTCAATCGCCAGCGCGGCCGTGATTGCTTGTTCAGATATGGGCTGGCAAGTGCCGTACGTATGCAGCGCTGCGAACGTGCAACTCTTTTTGTTCCAAGACTTCGGACATCATCACACCAATGGTGGATTCAACGAAACCCTTGTCGAATCAGGTATTGCCAACGTTGTAGTTTACGGACATTCGGTTTGCGCGTACACAAGATTTCTTGCAAAATCAGCTCGCGATAATCAAAACGGAGATTTTCTCCAGTCGGTCGCCACCAATCACCAACTTCAATTGTGTCTGGACGCGCTCGAATCTGATAACGAAACACTCTGGGAAAAAGTTGGGCAATTCAACGTTCTCCAAGAGCTGAAGGGAATGCTCGCAGATCCAGTTATTGCACCACTTGCTGCACGCGGAAAGTTACGGCTTCATGGCTGGTTTTACACATCAGCCAATCGGCAACTTCACGTTTTCGACCCCGCAAATGAAGCATTCACCGCAGTGAAGCGCACCGAGCGACCAGAGCTACCAGATTCACTTGCTCTGAATTTTGTTACCGACCGGAGTCATATTCCGGAGGATTGAACACGGTTGAACTGTTGGAAAAACTATGGGCGTCTGGAGGTTATTGGTTGGCTACAACTAAATTCCTACATCGACAGCCTCATTCGGACCGAGAGGTAAAGGTAACACGGAATGATGTCTAGTATTTTCGCACTGCTTGTTCCTCTGGCGCCGCTGATCGCAGCAATAATCACTGCGCTTCCGCAACGCTCCGTGAGTGACCGGCGCTTGCAAGTCGGCTGGTGTCTCCTTATTGCCAGTTTCATATTCTCATTGCCGGGATTGTGTCATGCAATGCAGAGTCCAGAACCGATCCGCGTCACCCTCTTTGCTCTGCCCTGGCATGTGTTGCCCCAGGTAGAAATTTCCGTTGATCGACTGGCGGCAATTATGACAGTGGTGATCTCGGGCATTGGCATGTTGCTCTATCAATATTCGCGTCGCTATCTGCAACAAGACCCCGGGCTGGCCAGGTTTATGACGCTATTGGCCGTATCGATTTCAACACTCCTTTTCATGGTCTCTAGTGCCGACTTGATTTCGCTCTTCGTCGCGTGGCAACTGTTGAGCTGGTTTCTGTGCCTGCTCACGCACAACCTACTACACATTCCTACAGCGCAGAGCTCCTTTCGAACGTTCATAGTATTGCGCTTCGGAGACGTTGCATTCCTCTGCGGCATCGCGCTAGCCTTCCACTTATATGGGACTCTTCAAATCCCGCAACTGTTTGACCTGGCGGCTGCCGACCATACACGATTCGCCTTGTTCGGCACCGGACTCGAGATTACCGGTCCGACTGCAGTGACACTCCTGGTGATGATTGGCGCGATGAGTAAGTCAGCTCAATTTCCAATGCACATGTGGTTGCCCGACTCACTCGCAGCTCCCACACCGGTTACCGCTCTCCTGCACGCAGGCATCATCAACGCAGGCGGTTTCTTGCTCAACCGGCTGGCGCCGCTCTACGCACTCTGTCCAGTGACACTGCATCTGGTGCTTCTCTTTGGTGTGTTGACACTAGTCTTTGGCAAATGCATGATGCTGGTATCAAGCGATGTCAAGAAATCATTAGGCTATTCGACCCTCGGACAGATGGGCTACATGATGATGGAATGCGGACTGGGAGCATTCTCGCTTGCCGTCTTGCACCTTATTGCTCATGGTCTGTTCAAAGCCACCTTGTTCCTCAACTGTGGTGATGTGATTCATAAGGCCAGGGTGCATCCATACAATCCGCCGGTGCCGACGGACGGACCGCCAAACCTGTTAGTCTGGTTAGCTGGCTTCATAGTGTCGCTACTCGTGCCCAAAGCGCTAATCATCGGCATTCACAACGCACTGGGAATTTCTTTTCTTACCCCGCAAGGCAATTTCATTTTTCTTCTCTTCAGCTGGGTGACTGCCGCGCACGTGACTCTCACACTTTGCCGACTAGACGTGAAGTGGAGCGGTATGACCAGCTTGCTATGTGCAATTGCGCTCGTAGCCACCGCTTATTTCTTCACTGCGGAACATTTTACCCACTTCATTTATCCCGACCCCAACGTCGTTGCAGCGTACTTTCAGGCAGCTGCCCTTCCCGATGGCGTCTTCGTAGCCTTTGCCGGGGTCATTGTCAGTTCAATCGTGGCTAGCTGGTTCATAATCTACCTCCACTATCACGAGCGAACCGCAGTCAGAACAGGCAAGATTTGGGCAATTCTGTACATGGTCTTCTTAAATCGCGTCTATATGGACGGTGTGGCTATGCGGCTGTTCGACGCTCTGCGAGCCGCCGGAAGCTTGCTCGACAGGTCGCGCCTGGTTTTCCCGATAGTCGCGCTCGTCGCTCTGGGCGCGGCATGGAAGGAAGTGTCCCCGCTGCCCACGGATTTGCCAGCAACGGCTAAGCTAGGGCTTCTGGCGGCAGTCTGCCTGCCTCTATTCCCGTTTCACGGTCTATACACCGCCGCCTTAACGCGCGCACCAAGAATTATTAGCGTACCGATAGTCGTCTTGCTTCCAGTGATGGGAGTCTACCTTATGCCGAATATTCCGACTGAATTGCTACCGGCCATTGGCACCCTCGCGGCCTTCGGCGCGCTGTGGGGATCACTGAAGGCACTCATGCAGGATCAAGTCTTACACTTGCTGTCGTATGCAGGACTGGCGTTGTACTCCATCCTCTGGTGGCATCTCGCACAAGCGGGCAAGCTCACACACCCTACGGTCTTGTACACATGGGCGAGCACGCTGGCAATCGGAGGTCTGGTGCTCAGCTGGGATCGCATCCGCGTCCGACATGGCGACCTCGATTTGAATCGTATAGGTGGTTTGCTAAAACCGATGCCACGCTTCTCAATATGCATGGCCTTGCTGGTGATGGCTGCTGTTGGACTGCCACCTTTCGGTCTGTTCTTCGGATATCTGGGAATTCTGCTCAGCCCTTCAACAGGGACGTCTTTTGGATTTGGTCAGCTTGCGATCATCGTCGCCTGGTTTGCCGCTTCATGGTATCTGTTCAAGTTGATGCAGCGGCTTTTGTTCGGCACACATAGAGAGGACCTTATATACGAAGATCTTCGCCCTGCTGAAATTGCCGCCTTTGCAATTGTGATTCTTCTTCTGGTGGTTCCAGTCAGCATGCCGGAAAGCTGGCTGGAAGCGAAAGGACCATCTGTAACTTGGAACATTGAGGATGACCGTCCATGACAACGATGAAATCAGAAACACAAAGTGTTGCGAGCTCGAATACAGAGCTCCTAGAACTAGTGCATCGTGCCAGTGTAGTCCTCGCCCATTACTGGCCGATGACGACCTTTGTGCATCACAACCCAATACGTAGCCTGGAGACCCTCCCGTTTCACGAAGCAGTCAGTGTTGCCCAGCGCTTCATCGGCGGCCGCGGCTACTTTCGGAATGAACAGTATAGAGAGCTTCTAAAAACCTCACGGATCAGTTACGAGCAACTGGATGCGGCAATCCGCTCAATAGCGCGTGACGAGCATGTAGAGATTGCCGGTCGAAAAATTAGCCACTTTGACGTTCTCAGAGCCCACATGCTGGTCGGGATAACAGCTCCTTCTGACGATATGGTGGCAACGCATGCGGATCGCTCATCGATCAGCAAAGAGATTCTAGAACTCGCTCAGGGTCCTTCGGAAAAAGCGGTTCCATCAAGTCTCAACCTGCCTGGAGCCCAGATCCGTGAGCTGGCAAAACGACTTCCACCAAGGACCGAACCTCCAAGTCAATCTAGTGAGATTGGCACCACGATGACACTTTTGACATGGTGCGACCGGACGTTCCACACGCAACTGGAGTGGCTGGTCAACAAAGAAATGATCAAATGGTGCCAAAGCTTTCTCGAAGAGGGTAAGTCCGCTTGGCCAATGCCTTACAGAGAGAAGGGTTTCTACGCGACCTGGAAAACTCTTGCTGCATTGGAGTGGTCGCCGTGTGGAATCTCAAACAGCAGTAATAAAGTAAGAGCCCTACCATCCTCTCCGGAGCAAGCGATCATTGCCCATCTGGATGCGCTGGACATTCCATCGAACCTGCGCCAGGATTACCTGTCGCATGCGCTGGCATCGCTTTCCGGCTGGGCCAGCTTCATCAACTGGCGCTCAGAACAGACTACCTACAAGTGGCAAGCGGCACATCCCATCGATCTAGTTCAGTACCTTGCAGTTCGTCTGTTCTATGAAAAAGAGCTCGTCGATCAAACATGTCGGGTTAAGCTTGGCATTGCAGGCAACTACCAGGCAGTCGTGTCGCACCTGCAAAACGCTGTCGCGAGCAACCCGAAATCCGTCGAGACCGGTCGTATCGCATCGGCCTGGCGGCTTACTATGTTAGCAAGCGTCCTCAAGATCTCAGAGCAAGAACTTCAGTCTTCTGATGAGGGGCTTCTAAATCGGCTACTGGAGTGGCTGGACGAGTTCCCTGAATCCGAACACGGGCGAGTGTGGCTAAACGCTTACGAGGCTGGCTACCATGGAAATCTAATAGAGAAAGTTAGAGATTCATTGTCCAAGATCGAAAAGGACAATGGTGAACCGCCGCGTCCTCTTGCTCAGGCAATGTTTTGCATCGACGTGCGGTCGGAGCCATTTCGCCGCCAACTGGAGTCAGTTGGAAACTATGAAACAATCGGCTTTGCCGGTTTCTTCGGTATTCCGATTCGTTGTCGCGCCCTGGGCCAGCATCACGAGACTGACCAGGTCCCCGCCATCGTTCAACCAAAATACACTATTCATGAGGTGGTCAGAGAAAACCAGAACAACCAGCTAGCCAGGCACAACGCCGGAGCAAGCGTCTTGCAGGCAATCAAAGAAATGCTGGACGACATGAAGTACCACGTGCTCACTCCATACATCATGGTCGAATCACTGGGCTGGCTCTTCGGTGTGCAACTGTTCGGGCGAACACTATTTCCAGAAAGTTATCGCAAATTGCAAACCCGCCTGAAAAATGCTCTTATTCCGCCAGTGGGAACGCAGATGACCGTCGACAGGACCGAGCAAGACCTCGGTTTAACTCATGACGAGCAGTGCGCTACTATCGAGACTGTTCTCCGGATGATGGGACTGACCAGGAACTTCGCTCGCCTCGTGGTAGTGTGCGGACACACAAGCCTTTCGGATAACAACCCCTACGAGGCGGCACTCAACTGCGGGGCGTGCGGTGGAAACTCCGGCAAACCAAACGCGCGGCTGCTCGCAGCCATGGCCAACAAGCCTCATGTGCGCGAACATCTGGCGAAAAGCGGCATCGTGGTGCCCGAAGATACGCACTTCATTGGTGCCGTACACAACACCACGACAGATGCTATTGAGCTGTTCGACATCGAAGACCTGCCTGATACTCATCTTCAGGACCTGGAGCAATTGAAGAAAGGCTTTGCCGAAGCATCGCTTCGAACAAACCAAGAACGCTGCATTCGACTGCCTGGTGCCACCAAAGATCCTGCACAGGCAGCCAAGGAAGTCTCCAGGCGCGCCGGCGATTGGAGCGAAACACGTCCAGAATGGGGACTTGCGGGCAATGCGGCTTTTATCATCGGCAGCAGAACGCTGACAAAGAATATAAATCTTGAAGGCCGGGTGTTTCTCAATTCACACGACTATCGTTTAGATCCCACAGGCGAGCTGCTTCAAGGTATCCTCCTGGGTCCGATGGTTGTTGGTCAGTGGATCAACGCAGAACACTACTTCTCTGCAACAGATACCGAAGTTTACGGCAGTGGCAGCAAGATCTACCACAACGTTGTTGGCAGAATCGGCATCATGTCCGGTCCGCAAAGCGATTTGAGAATGGGTCTTGCCTGGCAATCAATGATGGACGGCGAGCGTCCTTACCACGAACCGTTGCGACTTTTTGTCGTGATTGAAGCGCCGCGGCAACGGATTCTCGATATCGTCGAACGCCAGGCGGTTCTTAAGCAACTGTGTGACAATGAATGGATCCACCTCATGGCGATAGATCGAGAGAGCGAAGAGCAGCTCTACCGCTACAAACCAAAGCAGGGCTGGTATCCGCTGCCTAATTCTCAGGCACCAGAGAAAAGTATCTCCAACTCTATTGAGATTAATTCGGAACGAAGCAGAGCTGAAAAAGTGCCAGAGAGATTTTGAGTACGTGCAGCAAAAGAATTTTTCCGCTTCCTAACAGCTCGAAGCCGGCGCGAATACTCACTGAGGGACGTTTTTAAAACGTCCAGGAACGACTGCATTCAATCAGACTAATGCAGGCGCCTAACGGCTGATCCACCGCCACCCTATGTAGTGGCTGGTGGCACACGGCACAGTTCCGACGGGCACCACATCTACTCCGGTTTGGAAATTTGCCGGTAGGCTGGGCGCACGCCGATCAGTCTGGTAAATCGCAATCGCGCAGATCCGCACCAGGCAACGCTATCCGAGTACGATTTATCGGTAATGTCAGCGAAATTGGGACTGATAATGGCTTTCGAAGGAATGTGCTCTGACAGGCAAGATAACGCGTCTGTTGGCGCCTTGCGATATGTAATTTTGGAAAAACACTCAAATACCTACCCGAATAAGTGAAGCAGTGCTAGGCTAGATTCAGAGGCACTTTTTTGGGACTAGCTAATTCGGTTCTTTGGTTCTTTGAGGGGCGACCCGACGACTTAAAGTCGGCTTGCCGGGGCACAATGAGCGTGCGATAGACGGCGCTCGTCCGAACTTAGTGAAGCAGGTACGTTTATGCAAGACGAATTCCACCTCGAACTCACCCAGGAAGAGGGTTTCCTTCTTCTTACCGGGGCGAGATTATTCGATAAGTTAGTGGCTGGAGTGACAATTCACTCGCAGGAAAAAGATGAACTGATCCGCGAAGTGATAACCAAGTTGTCGCAGATTATCAGTCCACAGATGGAAGTTATGTCCAACGAGTTAGCCGACGCAATTGTCGACTCAGTTCTCGGTGTGGGCGATCTCGACGAAGGCGACCTCGAAGAACTTGAGCTTGCCTGCCTTGAGTCAGATCTCGAAGAGATGATGATTGACGAATTCTTCAATAATCCTCCACCAAAGCAACTTTCAATTGAAGGTCTAAACGATAGACTAGATCAAGGCGATTTCGATGAAGAGTTTAATCGCATTAGAAACAGCGACTCCTTCAGTAAGAAGCCGAACAAGAAGTCATCGAATACACCGCCATTCTACCTAGAAGAAGAGGAAGAAGTTTTTGTCACTGACAGAAACACCGTGCGAAAGTTCGAACGATTCCTCGCCGATCACACATTTGCCTATCCAATGTACGCGATTGAAGAACGGCTCCCAGTGCTGGAAAGATCGCTAGTCAAACACAATACCACATCGATAAATTATTACTGCGTCGAGAGAGAAACCGTTGATTCAGTTCACATCGACCCATTAGTCTTGCTACAAGAAGAAGGTCTCTGGTTAGTAGTGGCATATTGCCACGAACGCGATGATATCTTGATCTTCAGAGCAGATCGAATGAAAGATGTGCAGGAAACCACGAAGAATTTCGAGACGCCGCACAATATCAACGAGCTTCGCTGCCAAATGCTGGCATCATACGTTTAGCAAATCCGAGATAGCGATAACTGCATACAGTCCGGTTCTTGTATAAAATCCGGGTTTGCTGGCATGCTCGAAAACAACTTCAGCAATATCTTTGGTTTGGTTCCATACTCAACACCATATAGGTTAAGTCTTACTGTTCGTTGCGCACCGAGTCTAGTGGCAGCCATCTAGACAGTTTTGCGGCTAGCCGATCGGGGGTAATTGGCTTGGTTAGATAATCATCCATACCGGCTTCCAAACACTTCTCACGGTCGCCATCAATCGCTTGCGCAGTCAAAGCGACAATCGGTGTTCGTAAACCGGAATCCCTTTCACCAGCGCGGATTTTTCGCGCAGATTCGAATCCGTCCATCACAGGCATCTGACAATCCATTAGAACAAGGTCGTAAGATCCGGTGCTGAAAGCGTCTAGCGCTTCTTTTCCGTTATTAACCGCGAAACCACGATACCCCAGATGTTGCAAAACAAGCAATGTCACCTTGCGATTAAGTGGACTGTCATCCGCTACTAAAACGAGACCATTGCGAGCAGCGCGTTTCATCGGAGCTTCTTGGCTGCGTGGAGTTTGAATGTTGATCATCGACTCGTTGGGGTCGATTAAAACTGAGTTATCATCTCGTTTTACACGCAATGTAAACCAAAATCGAGATCCTTCGTTCTCAATACTATGTACACCGATTTCGCCACCCATCAATTGGACAAGCTCTCTACAGATTGACAGTCCAAGCCCTGTTCCACCATAGCGACGAGTAATAGATCCATCAGCTTGAGTAAACGGTTCAAAAATCTTCGAAGCAGTCGATTCACTGAGTCCAATACCGGTGTCAATTACCTCGAATTTCAACTCACAAAGTTGTGCGGAAATATTTTTCGATTCAATCACCAACTCGACAGAACCACTACCAGTGAACTTCACCGCATTGCTGACCAGATTGGTCAACACTTGACGTATACGACCAGGATCCCCTTTCAACGGAACTGGAATTGAGTCGCAAAAACGAGATGACAGTCGCAATCCCTTTTCTTCTGCTTTCGGTCGAAGCAATTCTGTCACCGATTCGACTACGGAAAACAAGTCAAAGTCTTCGATTACAAGATCGACCTTACCAGCTTCGATTTTAGACATGTCTAAAATATCTTGAACAATTTCGAGTAATGAACGCGACGAGTGCTGGATAATGTCGACAAACTCTTGCTGAGTATTATTAAGGTGAGTTTTTAAAAGAAGCTCTGTAACTGCCACTACGCTATTCAACGGAGTGCGAATTTCATGACTCATGTTGGCGAGAAAATTAGACTTATACTTGGACGCTTCCATCGCTTGATCGCGTGCTAACAATAATTCTTTCGATAGTTCTTTGAGTTGCGAGTTGGTCGCTTCAAGAGCCTTAGTCCTCTCAGCGACACGTTCTTCAAGTAGAGCATTTGATGCGCGTAATTCTTCGTGTGCACTTGCCAGATCCGCGTGAGCTGCTCGCAGCTCCATCTCCGCCAACTTTCGTTCAGTAATATCTTCGTAAGTGCCAAGCGTGCCGATCACATTACCTTCGCTATCATGCAGAGGCACTTTTGTGGTATCAAGCCAGGCTTCGGTGCCATCAGCGGTCAGCTTCGGCTCGATAATGTGATGGTACGCTCGGTCGTGCTCCATCACCTTACGATCCCATTCGACAAACCAATCCGATTCTTCCTTTTTCCAGGGACAATCGTAATCGGTTTTTCCAATCATTTCTTGAGGCGATGAAAAACCAGCAGCCTGAGCTACTTTGATGTTGCATCCAAGAAAACGCGACTCTCGATCCTTCCACCAAATGCTGACCGGAATGGTGTCAATGATGAGCTGAAACATATCTTGCAAATGTTGAGCACTGGAACGCTCATCGCTGCTTACAGGACTGTTGTTTCGTTTCGACAATTCAGCGACGCGATTACGCAGTTGCTGGACTTCCTCAATCAACTCCGCCTTGGACTTATTCGTGTCCACGTCGAGTTCAGTGCGGATTGGTGAGCTTTTCGCCCGCGACAACGAAGCAGATTTTGACGCCGACTCCGCGCTTCGCTCCAAGGCTTTGAGAACTTGTTCCTGGTCTTCCATCACTCAATCCATGGGCCGAATTGCTGGACTGTCTCATCGAGTCAGGATAGCTGCACATAAGTGCCTGAATAATTTATGCCCAATTCAGGTGACTTCCAACCGGCGCGGCTGTGGGAGCCAGAAAGCGAATGTTAACAAGCGTTCACCGAGAAAGTACCGGCGTCCGCATGTTGGTACAATCGCATTGCTGTCAATTTCGGAAGGACTCGTCATGGCTCAAAAGGTAGGCATCGGTAGCGACCACGCAGGCTTCGAAGCTAAAGAAGCAATCAAAAAATACCTCACTAATGAAGGCATTGAGTTTGAAGACTTCGGCACGTTTTCAACCGATTCATGCGACTATCCGGATTACGCGAGAAAGGTCGCAGAAGCTGTCTCTAAAGGAAACTGCGATCGTGGAATTCTCTGTTGCGGGTCTGGAATCGGCGTATCAATCGTCGCCAATAAAGTTAGAGGAATAAGAGCTGCGCTCTGCCACGACCCCGAATCAGCCAAGCTTTCACGTCAGCACAATGACTCGAATATCATCTGTTTCGGCAGCAGAAACACTCCGTTTGAAACCATTGAAGAGATGCTCAAACAGTGGTTCGCAACAGCATTTGAAGGCGGCAGGCATCAAAAAAGAGTCGAGAAGATCGAACAAAAACGCGCCGGCGAAACAGTCGATCCTGCGCACGCAGGCGAGACCCAGAGCTGGTACTCGATTCACTAGCGAACACTCTGCACGTATCGAAATGAACTAAACTTCGTGGCGACTCGTGAATCTTGAGCTTCTGAAACTTCTGAAACTGCTACGAGCGGCAGCTCTACAAACATCATCACGAGTCCAGACAGCGAATGATTCTGCATATATGGTCCCATCTTTCAGGAACGACGGTCCGACTAGAGTTCCCGTCGGCTGCTTTTTCAGCCACGCATACTCAGTACGACTTAAACATGAAACAAACCCGGGGATGGTCAATGCTTCTTCTACAGTGACACACTGCTGATTGTTGCGCCCGCGCTGGAGAAGGTGATTGATGCACGCTGCTCGTCTGGTAGCGCTGATGGTATCAAGTGTGCGGCGCTCAATGTTGTGAGCTTCACCAAGGAGAGAATAATTTCTACCTGGCCAGGCTTGATTCGTCTTAAATACGCAGAGACTGTCTTTACTGTAGAGGAGTTCTTCGGATGCATTGCAAGGCGCTGGTGAGCTTCCAACCGCATTGTAAGAATCGGTTGTTTTGGTCTCAATCTCATCGTGCCTGGTCATAGCAAAGTTCCCCGCGAACGCAGTAAATCCTAAATCCATTTTTCTGTAAAATATTTTACCCTAACTATGACGCCTTTAAAACTGAGTGTGTCTGATTATGATGGCGAGATCCCGTAATTATGCGCCTTTTCGCAGAACCAGGGCGGTCAGATAATTCATTATTCTTTCACAGTTGCCATTTATACAAAACCTCAAAACCCATACCAGTTGGCGACCACAGGAATTTTGATGCGAACTGGATCAACAGGTATAGTAGTCAGATAACTGATGGAATTTAAACCGTGAAATATCTGATCGCACCGTCCGCATTTAAGGGATCTTTCTCAGCTTCGCAGGTTGCTAAAGCAATCGCCGACGGTATCAACCAATATTCGGACGACAATAAGATTTCTTATTCACCTATCGCTGACGGCGGCGACGGAACCATTGAAGCGCTCCACACCGCAATGGGCGGCAAACTCCATACGCTCGAAGTTCAAGGACCAACCGCCGAAAAGGTCACTGCCCAGTGGCTTGAAGTGAGAAAC
>CAZRMH010000083.1:0-23150 GCA_964600935.1 uncultured Candidatus Obscuribacterales bacterium | reverse complement strand
TGGAGCTTCGAGTTGGTCGGTCACTGTCTTATAAATTGAAAAACTTGGAGTCGGTAACGAATTCGCTGAATTCCGAGAGGTAGGTTAGGTTTCCTCTTATATTGATCGGGTACAAGGTTATAGGGAAATTCACCAGGTGCGACCGCTGGGTAGGGCGTGCATGTGGTTCCAGAGGTAGAGAGAAGTCAAATATGAGCAACGAATGGAATTGGCACGTTAATAGCTTGCAAACGCGCCTCAACGACCTCCAATCTACAATTGATTCAATCAAATCATGCGTAGAACGTCGTCCAGGGCTTGATGCCGCAACGCGAGCGATTGCTGCACTAATTGAAGCGTCCGGTCAGTCCGAAAATTCGCTTCAAGAGTTTCCGATTGCCTTGAGTCAGATTCTGTCTGACCCCTCAATCGGGTCTCTTTTGATCGGTCCGCAAGGTGACGTTGTTTTGTACAACGCCACCGCCGAGCATCTGCTCGGGCGAGAATATATGCAAGATCGCACTTTGACGAGTGTTCAATTCTCGTCGGAAGATCGGTCCAAACGACTGTTGGCCGAGGAGTTGCCGTGGGCGAAAGCGATTCAGGGTGAGGCGCTGCCTGATGTCCGCTTGCACGTGAGCCGTCCAGCAAATCCGGAGATGTGGTTGAATGTCTCGGCGACACCGTTTCGAAGCACTCAAGGAGCGGTGACTGGTGCAGTCGTATTTTTGATCGATACGACTGAGGAAGTGAATCTCGAGGGTAGCATCACTACTCTTTGTGACACCATTCACGAACAAATTTCGCAGGTCGGTGATACGCAAACGCAACTGCGAGACCTGGCTGAGCGACTCTCAGGCACGGGTATTCAAAGGCTTCTTGGAGACAGCGGCACAGCTACGCCGCCCCCTCCTCGTTCACCGGAGGACCCCAACCGAAAAAAGTCCCATCCTCGCCGTGACGCGGGCGCGAGCCCGACCGCGGCGAGGTCAGTAGCGCTCCCGCAGCCTACTAAGAAAACAGACTCGGAGCAGCCCCAACGAGCTGACTCATCAGAGCGAGTTGTGCCCACGCCGCCGCCGCTACCCGCGGCGCGTGTGGAAGCGCTTCCAGAAGACGGTTCGGAAGAACCGGTCGCAGTCGACAGTGAGTTCGATCGCCTCGAGCAACAGAGCAGCGAGAGTCTCGAGGTTGCTGACCAGGATGACAGTTTCGCTCCCTTGAGCCAGACCGAAGCAGCCCTTTCGGATGTGACGATCACACCTTCGAACGAATTATATGAAGAAGAGCTTTCCGAGGAAGCTAGAGATCAAACTGAATCTGGCTCCTGGGCAGTAGTAGCTCCAGAGGGCGAACAAATGATGAATGCCACGTCGGAGGAGTCCAATCTCACCGACGTTGTTGACGCTCAAAAAACATTAGAAATTGAAGCCGTGGATGCGCTTGCCGATCCGACCACTGCTGTAACGCTGACTGAACAGAGTGAAGAAATTCCGGAGGAATTTCCGGCAGAACCTCTGCTCACAGATCCTCCCGACATTCCCGCCCCGTCTGAACCGGCGGCGCCATCGCGCTGGTCCGCTGAATATTCAGCTTACGAATCGCCTTCTGCGTCGGCCGCTTCTGAAACAGAAGAAGAGCCGAAGACTGATTTCTGGGTTTCCGGTTACAAACCTGAAACCGAAGGCGCAGATGCCGCGCCAGTAGCTGCAGGCGAGAGTGATTCTGCCAAGTCGCTGTTCGGTAAATTCGCAAATCTCACCAAGGATTCTTATGGCGATACTCGCGCTGAAGAAACGAAAGAGCCGGATCCAGCTTTGCCCTGGCCTGAGCTAGTCGACGGTCAAGACTACGGAGAGCCGCTCTGGGACGAGTATACACAGTCGGAAGAAGAAGCCACACCATGGCAGCAAGATAAAGTCGAAGAGCTTGCTGAGGAGAGCACCGCACCACAGGCGGTGGTACAAGAGTCGTACGCCGAAGACTCCGGCGAATTCGCAGATCTTGATGTTGAAATGGTTGGGCAAAGCTATGAGTCGGACGCTGTCAATGCCGACAACGGAGATGGAGAGCACTTCGAAGAAGTAGCATCTGAGCCGGAGTTCGTTGAGACAGCAGCAGAAGAAGACGAATTCTCGCCGCTCAGCTCCTCTTCTAACATCAAACCGTTTTCTGCAGATCAATATGCGGAACCTTCGCAAGAATATGCTCATGAGCCTGAAACTGTCTCGCAGTCAGAACCTGCTTCTCAAGTTGATGCCACTGCATTTGATACCGATGACTCCGCAGAAAAGCACGATGAAGATATTCACGGTTTCGCGAAACCGACTCCGTTAAAAGGCAAACCACGACCGAGTGCATCCTACAATAAGTTGAAACCACTTGCCGCTGCTGCTGATCTGGAAGGCAGTTTCTTGACGGAAGGATTGACCGAACAAGTAGTTCGTTTCTCCTCTCAAGAATTGACCCCTGAAGAAGAAGGACCTAAGCGCGTTCTGGTTGTCGATGACATTCCAGTCAACCAGAAGTTGTTACTTTTGCACCTCAAGAGACTTGGTTACGAAGCTGACGTCGCCAGCAACGGGCAGGAAGCACTCGATATGGTTTCGGAAAAATCATATGCGTTGATTCTGATGGATTGCGATATGCCGGTGATGAGTGGATTTGAAGCCGCGAGCCGAATTAGAAGCAATGAGGCCTACTCCCATCGTCGTATTCCGATAATCGCGTTGACATCGTACGACCGCGAAGGCGACAAAGAAAAATGTATCGCTGCTGGAATGGATGATTACATCACTAAAGGTACCAGCCAGAAAGAATTGAAGGAAACAATCGAACGTTCCTTTGTCTCTGCCAGGCTAAAACAGACCGATGTTGATGATGAACTGGATGAAGCCGATATGGCTCCGCCGGACATCAACACCATGCTGAAAATGTACGGCAAAGAAGAAGTTGAAGAAATCGCCAAGATGTTCTTGAGCAATATGGGAACGTACATCGAATCTATGCAGTTTGCCATCGATAATAAAGATGCCGACCAAGTTTCGCATTATGCCAACGCAGTGAAGGGACCTTGTGCTGCACTGGGAATGCGCTTGATGACTCGGTTGACGTCGGACATCATGGCTTATGCCGATTCTAAAGATTGGACTCAAGTGCGGGTTAAGTACATGCGCCTGAAAGCCGTATTCGTGCAAACTCGTGAAGAACTCAAAAAAGTTTGCCCGGATGATTCGTTACTGGCTACGTAAACTTTTTGATTGCAGTTTTCTTTATCGAAGGACAGATTAAACATGCAAGAAAATGCGCCGACAAGCGCTGATGAAATCGTCGGCATTAAAACCCTGGAAGAAGAGTTCGATGTTGAACTCGCAAAAGAACTGGCACAGGCGTATCTCGACGATACCTCTTCGATTATCGAGCGCATCAAGACTGCCCTCGACCATGACGACAAGGAAGGTGTGCGCACAACCTCACACATGCTGAAAGGCTGTTCTCGCGCACTTCAGGCCTGGAAGTGTGAACAGGCCAGTGCTGCAGTAGAAAACCATGCTCGTGATGGAAATTTCGATTTGGCGCGTCGCGATTTCCCCGCTCTCGTCGAGGCCTATTCGCAAACCGAAGCATTTTTAAAACAGTATCTTTCTAAATGACTGCAGAAATAGTCGATACCGCCGGCGGTGACGTGAAAAAGTTGCCATTGCCCGATGTTGGCGATTTCGTTTTTCTGTTCGTAATGTGGCTCAATCTCTTTGTTATTCCCAACCATCTGTTTGAAGATGGGTCTACCGGTTGGCATCTTGTCTCCGGTGATTATATTTTGAACACTGCCAGCATTCCGCATGTAGATTTGTTCTCGAACACTTTTCCTCATAAACCGTGGGTTGCCTACGAGTGGCTCTATGACCTATTTATGGCTGTCATGGTGGAGCTTGGTGGGATGAAACTGCTGGCTGTTGTTTTAACAGCTGCTATCGCTTTTCTGTTCTTAGCAATCTACGATCGAACTCGCCGTGAGGGTGCGGGAATAGCAACCACTTTTTTCCTTTCGATCGTTGCGATTTTGGTTTCGGCCATGCATTGGTTGGCGCGTCCGCACCTAGTAACTTTCTGGTGTGTCTGGATCTTCGTGACGATGCTAGAAGATTACTATCGCGGCACAATTAAGATCCGTAAGTTATTCCTGGTGCTTTGTCCCCTGATGCTTCTGTGGGTCAATTGCCATCCTGCATTCATGATCGGTTTAGTTGTTACTTTTGTCTCGGTGGTGGCGGCTGCGGTGCGTGCCAAGTTCGATGTGATTGAACGCCAACGCGCTCGTTTTAATTTGCAAACCAGGAATTTACTGCTTTTGCTGATCGCGCTAATTGCTATTACTTTTATAAACCCTTACGGCTATCACCTGCACGAGTACATTTTTAGCTACTTGCGGGGCAGCGAGATCATTGCCGCCACTGATGAATTTATGTCACCGGTTTTCAAAGGCGGCTTTCATACCACCTGTCTAGAAATCTTGTTCGTAGCTTTCGGCATCGGTTTGTTCATATGCCAGCGTCGAATCACGTTGCCAGGATTCTTTTATTGCATGTTGTTTGGATACGCGTCACTAAATGCGGTGCGAAATATGCCATTATTCGCGATCGTTGTTACTCCATATATCGGTGGACTGCTTGCTCGGCACCACGCATCTGTCGTTCAGCAGAACCACATCTCAGATGCAGTGGGCACAGATACATCTCAAACGAGTGCCGCGGTCACTAATGAGGCTGTGAGCGGCGAAGCTAAGCTGTCGTTCGGGAAACGCATCAAAAAATCTCTTTCCGATTTCGCGGAGCAAGAAGCTCAATGCAAAATGCATTTGCTTCCCATCGTATACACGCTGTTCTTAATCGTAGTCGCAGTGTCAGGCGGCTCCTTTATGGGCAAACCGTTTTTGACCTCCACTTTTGATCCTAAGATGATGCCGGTAGATACTGCCGCGTATGTAAAAGAAAATCGCATAGACATGAAGCATCTGTTCAACTACGACAACTGGGGCGGATACCTGCGCTACACGCTTGGGCAGCGAGTTTTCATCGATGACCGCGCAGACTTCTATGGATACGATTTTTATTACCAGTACTCAACTGCGATGGCCGCGGCTGATGGCTGGCAACAAGTTCTTGATGACCATCAAATCAACTGGGTTTTGTTTCCTAAAAACAGCGCACTCGCAAAAACTCTGGAATCGTCAAAAGGCTGGAAAACCGCCAAGTCCGATACTTCTTCCATTCTGTTCCAGCGAATCGAAGAATGACGTCTACCGCGATGATTCGAAAAATCTCTTGCATGTTTCAATCATGTAGTTCAGATGCAGCTGAGTGATGCCAGGATAAACTCCCATCACGAATGAGTTGTTCATCACATAGTCAGAATTCAAAAGTCTGCTAGCCATGCGCTTTTCGATGTTCTGATATGCCGGTTGTCTGATCAAATTTCCGCCGAATATGTGGCGGGTTGCGATCTTATTTTCTTCTAAAAAGGTAACGAACTCAGATCTTTTCAATTTAGAACCAGGTCTAATCGTAACGACGAATCCAAACCAGCTTGGTTCGCTGTTCTTCATTGTTTCCGGAAGAATAATATCTTCCTCGAATTGTTTTAAACCATCGCGCAAGTAATTCCAATTCTTCCGTCTTGCCTCAATGAACTGAGGAAGTTTGGCTAACTGAGCTAATCCTACAGCGGCCTGCATATCGGTGAGCTTCAGATTATAGCCAATGTGCGAAAAAATGTACTTGTGATCGTAACCGGATGGCAACGACCCGAGCTGCCAGCCAAAGCGCTTGCCGCAGGTGTCATCCTTTCCGGTTGGACAATAACAGTCTCGACCCCAATCGCGAAATGATTCCACTATCAATTTCAATTCAGGATTGTTTGTCGATACGCAACCACCCTCACCCATCGTGATGTGATGCGCTGGATAGAAGCTTGCCGTGCTGACGTCTCCAAACGACCCAGTGAGCTTGCCTCCATATGTGCTACCAAGCGAATCGCAATTATCCTCGATCAACCAGAGCTTATTCTTCTTTGCAATGTTCATCACAGCTTCGAGATCAAACGGATTTCCAAGCGTGTGTGCAAGAAAAATTGCTTTTGTTTTCGCCCCAATTGCCGCTTCTAATTCGTCGATCTTGACCGCGTAAGTTCCCAGATCAATGTCGATCAATACCGGAACAAGCCGATTTTGAATTATCGGGTTAAGGGTAGTTGGGAAGCCGGCAGCGACCGTTACGACTTCGTCACCTTCCATAAGTCGACGGTCACCAAGTCTTGGTGATGTCAATGCTGAAACCGCCAGCAGATTGGCAGACGAACCGGAGTTACACAGCATTGCATAGCGGTTGCCCAAATAATTGGCGAATTCTGTTTCAAACTCGTCCGCGTATCTGCCCGTGGTAAGCCAGAAGTCGAGCGATGCATCGACTAGATTTATGATCTCCGATTGATCGAAAATGCGTCCGGCGTATGGAATGTATGTTTCGCCAGGTTCAAAAATTTTTTCTGGATGTGCCTGCTCATGAAAGTCCCTTACAAGGGCAAGTATCTTCTGCCGCAGTTCAATTTTATCCATTGTCACTAAAAGTCCGAAATCGCGGGAATTATAATTATACCGGTGCAAATGAACAAAGGAGTTGAATGACAGAGTCATCGATTGATGGTGTCAAAATCACACCGCTAAAGCAGATTGCCGACGAACGTGGGAAAGTGATGCAGATGATGCGTTCCGACACTCCTCCGTTCGAGCAGTTCGGCGAGATCTACTTCTCCGTTGTTTATCCACAGGTGATAAAAGGTTGGCACATTCATGCCATGATGACATTGAACTATGCCGTGATCGCAGGTACGATTAAGCTCGTTCTATTCGATGATCGAAATGGTTCGCCGACAAAAGGAGCCATACAGGAATTATTTTTAGGCGAGTCAAACTACGCACTGGTTACGATTCCACCGGGCATCTGGAACGGATTTAAAGGAGTCGGAACCATACCCGCGATAGTTGCCAATTGCTCTACTCATCCTCATGATTCTGATGAGATTGAGCGAATGGATCCATTCAATAACGACATTCCATACGATTGGGCTTTGAAGCACGGATAAGAGAAAAGGAAGCATGAAGCATCTTGTTGTCGGAGCAGCTGGTCAAATCGGCGGAGCGATTTATAAATCGCTCGTCGAGAAAGATCATGACGTGGTCGGCACCTGGTACACACAACCAGCACGCGGTATGCGGAAGCTCGACATTAACGAGCGATCCCGGCTGTTCAAGCTCGTCAAGGAAGTTTCTCCGGACGTGATTTATGCTTGTGCCGCTCTGACAAATGTCGATCGCTGTGAAGGCGACCCGAAAGAAAGCTTTCGCGTTAACGTGGTTGGTCTGGCCAATTTAGTTGAGGCTGCCAATCGATCGGGTGCGAAGATTGTTCTACTCTCCAGTGACTATATTTTTGATGGCGATAATGGTCCGTATGATGTTCATGATCTGCCCAATCCTCTAAACGTTTATGGATACCACAAACTGTTGACTGAGCAGCATGTGGCAACGTGTGCTGATGACTTCTTGATCGTGCGGACGACGATTTTCTATGGTTGGGAGGTGATTGGAAAGAACTTCATAGCGCGGTTGATTCACAAACTATCGCAGGGTCAAAAAGTCAAAGTTCCTAGCGATCAAATTGGCACGCCAACGTATAATCGAAACTTCGCAAGAGCGCTATTGGAGCTGGTCGGCAAAAGACAGAAAGGTGTTTTCCATCTGGCTGGATCGACCATTGTCGATCGATATGGCTTCGCCGTTAAAGCTGCGCAGATTTTCGGTCTTGATGCACGATTAATTCATGCCGTAGAGTCGCGTGAGTTGAAACAGAAGGCAAGACGTCCATTAAAAGCCGGTCTTAAGCTGGATAAGACGCGCGAGATTCTATCCACAAAATTGCTTGGGTATGAAGAAGGGCTTCGTCAGATGCTTAAAGACGACATGTGAGTTGATCGGAGAATTCGCTTCTGTCAGCCTGAAGAACGTTAGCGCACCATATTCGGTGGCTGTCGCATTCAATTCTTGTGTTTTTCGTTAAGAGGATTGAGGATTTCTTTCGATTTTAAACGGCCGCGAAGTGGGCTGGAAGCCGGCGCTTGCAGATGCAAGGTCTATTCGGAGGGTTTCTGCGTTTGTTGAAAAGCCCTTCTTTCCTGGTCAGCTTTCGCTTGGTCTAGCTCTTCAATCAGTTTTCTATTGGCCTCAAAGATAATGGCTTCGTCAGCTTTTTTTCGCTCTTTTTGCTTTTGAACAGCCATCTGTTGGAGTCGAAATCGATCGTGGTCTTCTTTTCTGCGGATGCGCTCTTGTTCTTCTTTCTTGCGTCTTTCTTCTCGTTCTCTATCGCTCCTGGCCAGAGCCTCACGTTCGCGTCTTCTTCTTTGTTTTTCCAGGTCGGACATGCCGCTCTATGACCTCCGGGTTTTAACGAATGCGGTGTGTGAAACTGGGACACCTGAATTCAGCTTAGTGACTGCTCGCGTCTGCGTCAAGTGACCGTGTTGGATTATGGGGGGAATTCAAGCGTTGGAAAGCGCCGCCGCCCACAACTCGTTTTGAACATAATGGGCGATGACTAAGATTGCCCTGGGTGCGAACCGGTGCTCGTGTCGTCGATTGAACCTTTGCGGGCAATCCCTGTTTTGATTGCTGCCTCGGCGACCGCTTTGGCGACGCTCTCCGCGACCGCTGGATTGAATACGCCAGGGACAATGTAGTCTTCGTTCAATTCATTGTCTCCGACTACGCTGGCAATCGCATGTGCGGCTGCCAGCTTCATCTCTTCGTTGATGTCAGTGGCGCGTACATCCAGTGCACCGCGGAACATCCCAGGGAAGCATAAAACATTGTTGATCTGATTCGGATAGTCAGAACGACCCGTAGCCATGATTCTGACAAAAGGCGCCGCGTCTTCCGGCATGACTTCCGGGGTTGGATTGGCCATTGCGAAAACGATCGCATCGCGCGCCATTTTTTTCAGGTCAGCAGCTTCAATGGTCCCAGGACCGGAGAGTCCGAGGTAGAGGTCGGCACCATCAAGTGCTTCTGATACGCTGCCTTTGAAACCGCCAGGGTTGGTATGTTCTGCAAACCATTCCTTCATAAAATTCATGCTGTCTGTGCGACCTTTATAGATGGCTCCGGTTCGGTCAAAACCGATGATATTAACGACGCCAGCAGCCATAATGATCTTCGAACAGGCGACCCCAGCGGCACCAACTCCGGTGACAACCACTTTAATATCGGCCATCTTTTTGTTGACGATTTTGAGTGCATTGATCAGCGCGGCGAGAACCACAACCGCGGTTCCGTGTTGGTCATCGTGAAAGACTGGGATATCAAGCTCTTTTTTCAGTCTGTCTTCGACTTCAAAACATCGAGGTGCCGATATATCTTCGAGATTGATGCCACCAAATACGGGGGCAATCGCTTTCACAGCTTTGATGATTTCCTCCGTGTCTTGCGTGGCGAGACAAATTGGAAATGCGTCGACTTTGCCGAATTCTTTGAACAACATCGCTTTGCCTTCCATCACTGGAAGAGCCGCTTCAGGACCGATGTTTCCGAGTCCGAGTACAGCGGAGCCATCGGATACAACAGCGACCATGTTGCGTTTAATTGTCAATTTATAAACGTTTTCCGGTTCATCGTGAATCGCCATGCAGACTCGTGCGACACCAGGAGTGTAAGCCATCGACAAATCGTCGCGAGTGGCGAGCGGTACTTTGTTGGTGACGCGAATTTTTCCGCCGAGATGCATCAAGAACGTTCTGTCGCTGATGTTCAGTAGCTCGAATTTGTTGAGAGTTTTCAATTCTTTGACAAGCGAGTCGCCGTGGTGTGAATCCCGCACTTTGACAGTGATGTCGCGAATGATGAAATTGCCATCAAATCCCGCGATATCCACTGCGCCAATGTCAGCTCCGATTTTTCCAATCAAGGAAGTAACTAAACCAAGGCTGCCAGGTTCATTCGGGATTTTAATCCGCAAAGTCATCGTGTAACTGGCGCTCGGTTTCACCTGATTCTTCTGCTCGGCTTCTTTTTTTGCGTCGGCTGGTTTGCTTGTGCTTGTCATTGTGTTTCTCGCGTTTGATTTGGGCGCGTCAATTCAACCTTGCGGCGCGGCCTGTCTGCGTTTCGCGGCGCGTACTGTTGACAACGGCTTTCCCACTTCCCCATAAGGGATGTGTTAAGCTGGACTTCTGTTAAAGATAACGCTTGCGCCACAAGAAATGAGCACGCGGCAGTATTTTTTAATGGAGAGGAATGAGTTAAGGAACGGGTTCAGTGTGGTCATTAAACGCACTTTCCGAAGCTCGGTCGGTTGGCATTGAGAGGAGAATAAAATGAGTTCGAACGACAAGGAACTTATTGGCAACTACGAAGTAACCAAGTCCGGTGTGGTTACCCGACGGGAAGTGTTGCTGATGGGCGCAATGGCGGCTGCTTCGGGCAGTCTGATAGCCGGTGCGCAAAACCAAGCCAAAGCAGCTGATGCGCCTGCTGCTGCACCAGCCGGTGCGTACAAGGCTCGTGATTTTAAAACGCTGGCCGGCACGATGTCCGGTCTGAGCGCTTCGCAAATCAATCAACACTTGAAGCTGTACGAGGGTTATGTCGCTAAGGCAAACGCGATTCATGATTCGCTGAAAACGGTTGATTTGACCTCGGCTAACGCGACTTACTCTGCTGTGAGGGAATTGCTTATCGAGCAGAGTTTCGCTCACAACGGTGTTGTCTATCACGAATACTATTTCAATAATCTTGGCGGAAAAGGTGGCGAACCAACCGGCAATATGAAATCAGCAATTGATGAACGCTGGGGCTCAACCGGCAAATTCATGGATTTCCTGAAAGCGGCAGGCAAGAGCGCCAGAGGCTGGGTCATCGTAGGGTTCAACACACGCGCTGGATATGTTGACGCGTATGCGCTTGACACTCACAACATTGCATCGCCTGCCAACATAGTACCGCTAGTGGTGCTCGACGTTTACGAACACGCTTATATGATCGATTACGGCATCGACAGACCGAAGTATCTTGAAGCGTTTATCAACAATCTCTCGTGGGATGCTGTTGAGAAACGATTGAATCTTGCCACGAAACATCCTTCCGGAGCTGATACGACACTCTAGTCGGTTTACCTCGAAGAGAAAAAATGAGGAGCGATTGGTTAAACCAGTCGCTCTTCTTCTTTTTATTCCTGCGTTTTTCACTTGGCTGCCCGGTTTAGTCTGGCAATCAGATTGAATTGATAGAAACGAAATCGCATCTCCATAAGGTTTCGCGAGCAATGAAAAAAAAAAACGGACCTCCGGGGCGGAAGATCCGTTTCTCATTTGTAGGATTGTGTGCCTCCTACCGTAGGTCCTTTCGTGAGTTATTTGGTTTCATATCCTGGAAGAGGGGTGAAATCCAAGGATTCTTTGGAGCCATTCTTTTTGACATTGTCGAGAGGGATTGCGTGTTTGAGCATATCTTTGGGAAGTTGATTTTTGGGAAACTCGCCTTTAGGGAATTCGCCTTTTCCGCCCCCGCCAGGTACACCAGGACGAGAATCGCCAGGCAAAGGCAGTTTTGGACGAGGATGTCTATCCCATGGATCCGATGGAAGTTTGTGGAAATGAGGCTCGGTTAGACTTCTAGTTGCATCATCACCGAGATCTTTCATGACATCGGCTGGCTTCCTATTGATGATTTCGCCATCTTTGAGAACGACACTGCCATCTGCTTGTCTTTCGACTGGTTTCAGAGTCGCTTCACCGGTCTTTGGATCGACGGACACTGCGGTGTTACCTTTGTCTCCGTACATTAGAACGTTGCCTTTGGAATCGACTGAGAGCTCAACACCACTGAATCCTTTGCTATTTTTGTTGATGTTATCGTTGACTTCTTTGACTAGTTTGCCCAGTTTCTCTGGGTCGTTCCCAAGTGATTTAACTGCTTCTTGGAACTTCGCCATGTCACCGTCTACGATGGCATTTTGCATATTGACTTGGAGTTTGCGATCGGCTTCAGGAACCAAACCGTTGATGCCTTTTTCGAGTTCAGCTTTGGCTTCGGTGCGGTCTGCGTCCGTAACCTTCTTTTCAAAGATTTTGGAAATTTCACCCATAGCGACGCCACCCTTCTCGATTCTGTTAATTCCATCGAGTTTACCGGCGCTTCCTTGACCGAATTTATCGTTCATCTTGTCGGCGATTTTATCATTGAGCTTGCCGCCCATTGCTTCACCGAGGGCTGTGCCGTTCTCGAGGATTTTTGCGACCTGTTCGGATGATTTGCCGTCGGACTTCAAGGTATTTGCTTCAGCGCCTGCTTTGCCGACTGAAGCGGAGCCTTCTTTCATGAGGTCGAGAGCGTTACTGGAAAGAGTCTTGCGGGCATCACTGGCGGTATCAGTGGCTGGATTGGATACTGGTTTAGCATCGTTGACTTCGACATTTTTTGCATTTTGAGCTTGTGACATGGGGGATCTCCTCAGCAGAATTAATTGGGCTCGGTAGTATTAATGGCGTAACAAGTAAGTGGTTGAGTCTTTCGGTTTGGTCTGCCGTTTCGTTCGGCGTCTCATGCAATTACTATGCAACTTCCGGGGAAACGAACCAATGTGCGATAATGCACACCAATTTGCGGAAAACCGCAAAAGTCTCAAAATTGCCTACTATGCAGCGTTTTCATCCACTGGTTATTTCTGGTCTAGTCGTTCTCGCACCATTCTGTGCCATGGCTGACGCTACTGAGGCTGGGGGGTAGACCCGTGGGGCGTGTGAGAGCGCTTCCAGTTGCTGAGGTTTTGGCGAATCGACAAGTCTCAATATAGAGGAAACAACGGCGGGCGAGAAAGCTAAAGGCCGGCATGCCGCACTCGATTCAGCCAAAACCGCAGTACACAAAGCGCTCCTCGCTAATTCAAACCCAATAGGATTGTCGTTTGGACAACGGTGCTTGCCACTTGTGCGTGCTTTGCCAGTTCCGCCAGCAAATTCTTCGATGATTTTGTCTGTGAGAATATTTGCTCGATTGTTGATTGGCAGGCGCGAGATCAGTTGTTCTAAACCGGGACCGTCAAAGGCGCGATTAGTCATGGCAGCCATATCAGTAAGTTTCGTTGTACGACTTATCAGTCCAGCCTTTTGTAATTCTGCGATTTTTGGAAAGCGTTCAGCTATTCCCTTGTTCAAAGCGGTTGCTAATTTTTCCGCTTCACCAAGGATTTTTACTCCGCATAGAAATTGTTTCTATATTGCTCGACGTCGACCTTTCTGCGACTTGAATTGACGTGGTTGCGATGTGATTCGGATTTGACTGACTTTGTCTTCAGTTTTGTTTGAACTCAATCCTGCGAGTTTTTCGAAGATGCAATCTAGCCAATAGCCCATAAACCAGGCGAAGACAGCATATAAAAGGATAAAAGCTACGAGTTCCATTGTTCTACTCAGTAAGTTTCTGTCCTTACCATTAAGGATCTATTTCAATAAGGGAGGGGTAAAGGAACTGGATTCTTTTATCAAGAAAGTGCCAAGATTTTTCAAAACGATTTGGCCGGAGAATTGTATGCCACCATATGTGGTACTGGTTTAGGACTATCTCTTCCAGTTTGTTTAGTCAAGAACGAAACAAACCTATTTCAAATTTTAAATCGGAATATCCATCGGGTTAAATTGGTGGCATACTCTGTTCAGTAAGGATTAACTAGTTGAATTTCAGAGGTCTGATGCTCGACCGGGCAAATAGAAATCATAAGTCGATAACCAGTCGAATGATTGCGTATGCAGCTGCCACTGTTGGTGTCTTGGCCTTGACTCAAATTATCACTCTACTGAATCTAAGTTCGAGTCCATCCAATGCGCCGATACTCTATTTCTTGGTTGTCACTCTGGCGGCCGTTCGCTGGGGAAGGGGCGCTGCAATCTGGGCGTCAGTGTGTTCGTTTTTGTGCATAAACTGGTTTTTCTTGACACCTCGCAATACATTTGTTGTCAGTTCACAGAGTGATTGGATTTCGCTCTGTATGTTTCTTTTCACGGCGACAGTAACTGGTCAGCTCACTGCATTACTGAAGGCAAGAGCCTTTGAAGCTCGGCAACGCCAGCGAGAAGTCTCCGCGCTTGCGGAAGCGACCTGGGCTGTGGCTTCGCAGCTCGATACTCAATCTGCGCTGGTCGAGGTAATCAATCAGGTTGCTAAGGTCGTTGATTTAGAACGGGCCGCAATTGTGGCGAATCAGGATGGTCAATCTCTGGTGGTCGCTATGTATCCGGATGATTTTGCCAGGGACGAATTTAACATCGACGAGTGGTGTGCAGACGGTGGAATTAAACTTCCAATTGAGATGAACCAAAAGAGTTTGGGTTTTGTTTGTTTGAAACTTGGCGACTCAAAATCCGTAACGGCTGAACAGAAGCAGCTCATCGACGCGCTGGTCAACCACTCTGCCATTATTCTGCAACGAGATGGCTTGATGAAGTCGGAGTCTCATTCCATTGCGTTGGCGGAGGGGGACAAGCTTAAAACCGCTTTGCTCTCTATGGTCTCTCACGATTTCCGCAGTCCGCTCACTTCTATCAAAGCTTGTGTTACAACACTGCTAGGTGAAGGTCGTCCACTTGAGCCGAGTGTGAAAAGGGAGCTCTATGAAGCCATCGAACAGGAATCCGACAGGTTGAACTTGATTGTCGGCAACGTTCTCGATCTATCGCGGTTGGAAGCCGACAATTGGCGACCCAGACTCGAGGTAACTCCTCTTACCGAGTTGATTGGATTGGTTTTGGATTCATTTAGTGTGGAATCAAACAAAAGAATAATTGTGACCATGCATCCGGAAGTCAACGAGGTGCTCGTCGATTGTGCCCAGATGGCTCAGGTTCTTAAAAACCTCTTGGAGAACGCATTGAAGTATTCGCCAGCCGATTCTGAAGTCGAAATCCGAACTTCGATTGAAAATGGCTTGGCAAAGATTGACATTCTAGATAATGGACGCGGTCTATCCGATGAAGAAAAAACAAAAATTTTTGATCCATTTTTCCGGGGCGCGGGACTGAGAGAAAGCTCGATTCCGGGACTAGGAATTGGTTTAGCCGTTTGCAAGGGTCTGGTTGAAGCTCATCGTGGAAGTTTAACCGCCGAGACTAGAAGCGGAGGTGGTGCTATATTCAGTATCATGTTGCCGCTGGAAGAAGTAAAGACGGATTAGTTCATTTAATGAAAATTCTAGTTATCGACGATGAACCTCAGATCAGAAGGGCTCTTAGTGCCGGTCTTGAGCGAACAGGCTACAAAGTTGTCGCTGCTGCCGGTGGCGAGGAAGGATTGAACTTGGCGTCTGAGCATCCACCGGATCTGGTCATTCTAGATTTAGCGATGCCTGGAACCAACGGATTTACTGTCTGCGCGGAGCTTCGAAAATGGAGCAAGATGCCTATTATTGTGCTGTCCGTGCGTGACTCCGAAGAGGATAAAATCAAAGCCCTGGATCTGGGTGCGGATGATTACCTGGTAAAACCGTTTGGCATTGGTGAATTGCTGGCTCGTATGCGTGCTGTGCTTCGAAGAATTTCTACAAGTGAAGAACTCGATCAACCATCTTTTCGCACTGGCGATCTCGAGGTCGACTATGCTCATCGAAAAGTATCGATGTTGCAGAAAGAGGTGCACTTAACACCCAAAGAGTATGAATTATTGAGTTGCATGATTCAGTATCGAAATCGTGTTCTGACTCACAGGCAGCTGTTATCGAAAGTTTGGGGCGTGGAATATGCTGATGACACTCATACACTGCGAGTGCACGTTGCCAATCTTCGAAACAAAATTGAAATCGACCCGGCTCGCCCACAGTTTATTCGAACGGAAACGCGCATAGGGTACCGCTTTCGGAGCGACGACTAATCTTGTCTTTTATCTTGATAGTTTCTTGATATTCGCTACCGGAATTTGATTCTAACTTGACGGTTAAATTGATAACTAGAAGTAACAGATTGCGCTTCGGGCTATCTGGCTAGTCAAGTTTGTTGGAGTCAAAAGTGATTACTGTTGAACGCAGATCTTCAAAGCTGCAAAATAGATTTCGGCGTTGGTTCTTTGAAGGCGTTCGTAGAAGCCCAAAAGCAGCGGCTCCCCATCAGGATTCCTGGTGGAAGGTCATGTGCCTAACTGGTGTGGATTACTTCTCGACGCTAGGTTATCAGCCCGGAATCGCGTTTCTAGCCGCAGGACTATTGTCACCAATTGCCACACTCATTGTCGTGATTGTCACCCTGTTCGGACTGGTACCCTTGTACTCGAGGGTCGCTCGCGAGAGTCCTCATGGACAAGGCAGTATCGCGATGCTGGAGAATCTCTTGCCCGGCTGGAAAGGCAAAACTCTCGTTTTAGTACTGCTTGGGTTTGCGGCCACCGATTTTGTGATCACGATTACTCTGTCTGCCGCGGATGCCACCGCTCACGTTGTTCAAAATCCAATGTTTTCCAGTTGGTTGAATGACCAGGTTGGCATAACGATTGTTCTATTGGCTGTGTTGGGTGCAATTTTTCTAAAAGGATTCCGTGAAGCGATCGGCCTTTCAGTTGTGATTGTTCTTCTTTATTTAGGCTGTAACGCAGTAGTAATCGGTCGATCGGTGATGGAGCTGGCAGCTCATCCGTCACTAATCAGTGATTGGCAAAACAAACTGCTTTTTACTTATCACTCAGTGCCATCGATGATCGGACTGTCATTGCTCTTGTTTCCTAAATTAGCTCTTGGTATGTCCGGATTCGAAACTGGCGTCGCCGTAATGCCACTGGTGAAAGGCTCACCAGCAGACGATCCGCTTGAACCGAATCAGAGAATCAGAAACACTCGGAAGCTTCTTCTGGTTGCGGCCCTGATTATGGCGGTTCTCCTTCTAGTCAGTAGTGTCCTCACTACGTTATTGATTCCAGCCCCGATGTTTCTAGAGGGAGGTGCGGCTAACGGCCGGGCTCTTGCTTATCTCAGTCACGAGTTTCTTGGCGAAGGATTTGGCACCGTTTACGATATCAGTACAATTCTCATTTTGTGGTTCGCCGGTGCCTCCGCGATGGCGGGGCTGTTGAACCTCGTGCCTCGTTATCTGCCTCGGTATGGAATGGCGCCGGATTGGGCACGAGCGCAGAGACCTCTGGTTATAATATTCACCGCCGTGACATTCGCTGTCACCTGGATCTTCAAAGCGAATGTAGATGCTCAAGCTGGAGCATATGCCACTGGGGTGCTAGTTTTGTTCACATCAGCGGCACTGGCCGTGGTGCTGGCGGTATGGAAAGAAGGTCTGGCAAAACGAGCTCTTTATCTCGCGATACTTCTGGTGTTCATCTATACATCGATTGCCAATATGATTGAACGACCAGAGGGTCTGCATATTGCCTCATTCTTTATCGGTGCGATTTTGATCACGTCGCTGACATCGCGTGCATTTCGTTCGATGGAACTTCGAATCTCGGAAGTGGAGCTTGATGCAAAAGCCTCATCATTTGTTCGCGAAAATCTTCGTCCTCATGGACAGATTTGCCTGCTCGCTCATCGTCCTGGAGGTACGAGCTATGCGGTTAAAGAACGTGAGACGCGCATTTTGCATAAGCTCACGGAAGACGAGGCGACCTTCATATTTCTCGAGGTGGAACTGACTGATCCATCCGAATTCGGTGACGATTGTCTGACCGTTACCGGTCACGAGCATGACGGAATTCGTATCTTCCGTGCAAAAAGTCCAGCTATTCCGAACGCAATCGCTGCTTTGTTGCTTCATCTCCGCGATACAACCAATACAATTCCGCATGCTTATTTCGGCTGGACCGAGGGACATCCGCTCAGTTATATCTTTAGATATATTTTTCTTGGTGAGGGGGAAACGGCTCCGGTGGCAAGAGAAATTTTGCGAGCGCTCGAGCAAGATCCGGAGCGGCGCCCGCGCATTATTGTCGGCTGACAATTCTCAACAGATCGATGCTCAGTCGTTTACTGAAACCAGTACTTAAACCTAAAGCTGCTGGCTCTTCTGATTACTGACGATGAAGCGCTTATCGCCTGTGACAACCATATCCAGTTCAAGCAACATGCGTTTCATTTTATTTACTTCAGCCAGAAGCTGATCAAGCATGACACTGCGGGCGGTGAGGGTGGCGATAGTCAAACCCTTCTCCTGCGCAACGCTGGCCGTGAGGACGTCCAGTTGCTTTTTCGAATTTTTATCAGTGAACGCGGGCATGTTAGCATCAGAAATCCAGCGGTCAACCATTTGCGCCAGCCTCGTCTTTGAATTCGGCGTCTCTGCTGGAGTCTGATTTAAAAACGTCCACACAGACTTTGGATATTCGATCTCCGGATTGGTTGGATAGTTGAAAACCTTGGCTAACATGTTGGGTTCAACCTCTGAGGTTTTTTTCTTGCCATTCATCAATTTAAAAGTGTACATTGACGCGATCGAAGGAACTATGCCGGCTGGAATACCGACGATACCAGCAGGTACGTTGTAAACCGGATATTTGTAGGGGGGGATGAAGAGTGCTTCAGTCACCGCCCATAGTACCCCGTTGCTGATGAAGGCGCATGCATTTGTCAAGGCAACCGCTTTATCACGGTCGTTCTTAAATGTTCCGAGAATTTCGTTATAGACTTGTCTTTCCGCTTCCATCTCGGCTACTGTGAAATCGATCTCCAAACTAGCCTTTTGAACGAGCATTCGCGCTTTCAGCGAGGCATCGAGCAGATCTTGTTTGAGACTTAGTGACTGGACAGTGATTTGCGATCCTGTCGTCTGATTCTGTAATTGCGAGATGCGCTCGAGGACTGGAGTCAAGCCAATGTTATCGGATAGTTGTAAGCTGTTCGCTGATAGCCCGGAGTCAACCAGGCTAACTCCGGTTTTCAAAATTTGAGTTGGAAATTCTTGCGTATTCGCTGTTGGATCAGCGTTTTTAGGCTGAGGCATGGCCAGCAAACGTTGTTTTCTTTTTCCGCCCGGTTTTGTCATCGCGGGTTTGAGTAGCGGATCGATCCCAGTCTGAGACATCAGGAAATTTGTCCCGATTCCACCGTTATCGGCATTGGCCCCAGCGCTCGTGAAACTGAGGACGGCACTCAGGATAAAAATGTTTTTTCGCTTATGTTTCATCTCTTGTTCTCAGGCGTCAATCGCAGCAATTTAATTTTTTGTCGCTATCGTAGTTCTGGCTGATTGTCATTCTTTGAGGAGTCTTCAAGGTTGCTGGAAATAAATTGTTTTTCGTTTTGAGCCGCCATTGCCAGTTCGAGCAACATTCGTTTCATCTTCCAGACTTCAGCCTGGAGTTGTTGGAGCATGACGCTTCGAGCCGTTAAGGTGCTTATAGATAAACCTTTGCGTTGCGACACGCTTGCTGTTATCACATCGAGTTGTTGTTGCGAATCTCGATCTGTAAATCCCGGAATGTTGGCATCTGCAATCCAGCGATCGATCATCTGCTCCAGGCGCTTCTTCCCGCCGGGTTCTGCCGCTGGCACCTGATGCAGATACTGCCAGACGCAGTGGGGATACTCGATTTCTGGATTGGTCGGATAGTTGAATAACTTGGCCAGCATATTGGGCTCGACTTCCGACGTTTTTTTCTGTCCGTTGATCTGTTTGAAAGTGTACATCGATGCGATTGACGGAACTACACCTGCAGGTATACCGACGATGCCCGATGGAATGGCGAATTTCGCAAATTTGTAACTCGGGATAGCCAGTGCCTCGCACACCGCCCATAGTGCTCCGTTACTGATGAAGCCGATTGCGTTGGTACGTGCTATAGCTTTATCTCGATTGCTCGTGAATGTGTTAAGAATTTCCTGGTAAACCTGATGTTCCGCGTCCATCTCAGCGACGGCGAAATCGATTTCCAGATCGGTTCGTTGAATCAGCAACGCAATTTTGTTAGTCACTTCATAGAGTTCTTGTCTGACGGAGAGACTTTCAACCGAAGGTTCGCTTCCAACTGCCGTGAGCTGCGAACGTAATTGCTGACTACGTTCAAGGAGAGGAGTGAGCCCGATCGTATTCGCTAACTGCTGGCTATTCGGACTTAATCCGGACGCAGTTAAGTTGATTCCCGTTTTGAGTATTTGAGTTGGAAATTCCGAAGTGTTAGCTGTCGCCTCTTTGGGGGCTGCTGCTGCGATAGTAGATGGTGCCGTGGGCGCGTTAGTTGAGGTTTTTGCCTCGACTGTTTGCATTGTGGAAGTCAGAACTATCGCCAAAGTGATTTGTTGTAGATTCATTGTTTTCGCATATTGAACTCGACGACTAATGAAATCATCATTATGGTTGTAAAAGGTTCAATAATCATTCAGCCCGTATCAAGAAACTATCAAGATTTTTCAGTGGCTGTTAGTCACCCATTCAGCCTTGGAACAGTGTCGAGATTGAACAAATCTTGCCGAAATCCTGACATCAGGGGTGAAGGCGATTACGTTTCCCTGATTTCGATTTTGCTATTGTAAAGATGTTCGGAATGGGGATAAACGATGATGGAAGCCTGGGTAGAAGTGTATGCTTTTGTGTTCGGTTCTCTGGGTGTAATGGCTTTGATAAAGTTTGGACTGATGAATCTGGTTGAAATGTCATGTAGACAGAAAACCAAGTTGGAAACAGCGCAACGACCGATTGCTGGAAAAAAGCTTTTTTAATTTGAAACTGTAAACCAGCCTTCTCGGAGTTAATCGACTCGGAGTCTGTAGCCGACTCCAGGTTCCGTAATGAGATATCGCGGATGCGCGGAATCACTTTCCAATTTTCGTCTTAACTGAGCCATGAAAACTCTAACATAGTGGCTTTCGTCACCATAACTATCTCCCCAAATTTGGCGAAGTAATTGGTTGTGTGTTAGAACTCTTCCTGCATTTTTTATCATTGCGACAAGTAATCTGTATTCAATCGGAGTCAGGTGAATTTCCATTCCATCGACGAGAACTTGTCGCTTGAGCAGATCCACTTTGATATTACCGACGGTGAAAATTGAATTCGCCGACTCTGGTATTATTCGGGCTGCATTCCTCAGTGCGACTCGAATTCGCGCTAACAATTCAGCCACGCTGAACGGCTTTGTCAGATAGTCGTCTGCCCCTGAATCCAATGCTTCTACTTTGTCCTTATCATTGCCGCGTGCGGAGAGCACAATAATCGGAATGGTCGACCATTCACGAATTTGTCTGGTGACTTCAAGCCCTTCGATATCAGGTAATCCCAGATCGAGAATAATTAGATCCGGTTTTTCGAACGCTGCTTTTTGCAGACCTTCCGCTCCGTTTGCCGCTTCGCGAAAGATGTAACTGTGCTCAGTCAAAGTGAGCTTTAAGAATCTTCGAATCGGTGATTCATCTTCAATTACCAAAACGGTTGGGGAATTTCCCTGTTCGGTCATGGTTGTTCCTCCAAACGTTCAGGATCAAAAATTGGTGCAGGCTGGTCGATTGGAATTCGAAAATGAAAGAGCGCGCCACCGCCATGATTCTCGTCTACCCAGATGGAGCCGCCGTGAGCCTCGATAATGCCATTGCAGATTGCTAAACCCAGACCCGCACCAAAGGTGGCATTCGGATCCTCTCTAAAAAACTTTTGAAAAATTAGCGTTCTATTTCCCTCGGGGATTCCGGGACCATGATCTCCGACCGAAATTTCCAGCGAGTTTTCAATTACCCCTGCGGAAATTTCAATGGGTGAATCTTCCTGAGTGTATTTAATTGCATTCTCTAGCAAATTTACCAGCACTTGCTGAATGAGGGTCGCATCGACCGGCACAAGTGGTAGGTCTACCGGCAGATTGGTGACAACGGGACGGTTGACTAGTTTGTCGTCCATGCAGCTCAATGCCGCACCGATTAGTTCGTCGACAGGATGCCATTGTTTCGACACGGTAAGCGAACCCGATTGTAGTCTGGTCATGTCCAGCAGGTTGGTCACGAGACGATTCAGTCTGACTGATTCGTCATATATTTCTGCGGCCCGTTCCTTGCAGCCTTCCAAATCAAGGGAGTCTGGTGCTTCGATTATGCTGCTGGCAGCACCGGCAATGGTGGCTAGCGGTGTTCTTAGATCGTGCGAGACTGAACTGAGTAGTGAACTTCTCAGTTGTTCAGTTTTCATTTGCACATGGGCCAGTTCGTTTTCCTCAGACAAGTACGCGCGCTCACAAGCTTGCGAGAGCTGAGTGCAAAACGTTTGCAATAACTGCATTTGCTCAGGTCGTGATAGTTTGTTGCTGCTGTGTGGTTTTATAGCCAGCACGCCAATCATGCGGTGAGTACCCTGCAGAGGTATGTAGAGTGATTGGGAACCTGGTAATGTATTCGTTCCTAACCCCGCCATTTGTTTGTTGTGCAGTACCCATTCAGCGACAGCCACATCCGGCGTTTTAAGAGCGTGGGCTCCGGAGCCCGTAATCCGATTGATTAAATGCTCTTTTCCATCGGGGACGTAAATCGCAACCTGACTGTCGAAAACTGTGCCTAAATGTTTCAGGCCAATTTTCAATAGTGCAATTGGATCATCGATTGATGCAAGCTCTCTGCTCATAGAGTAAAGAGCCGCGGTTCTCCGTTCTCTCAGACTAGCTGATTGCGCCTGCAGTTTCACTCGCGCGGTGAGCGTGCTGATTAGCAATGCAGCAGTTAACATGGTGGCAAATGTAATCAGATATTCACCGTCGGAAACGGCAAATGTAAGGTATGGTGGAACGAAGAAGAAATCGAAGGCCGCGACACTCAGTATTGATGCAAGTATCGATGGACCTCGACCATAGCGTACCGATGCGAACAACACTCCCAGTAGATAGATCATAACGAGATTGATTGCTGAAAGAAAATGCATTAATAAAAACGCGACTGCGCTGCAACCGGCGACTACTAAAGCCGCCATCCAATAGCTCGAGTTGCTAGACTGTCGACGCCATTGAAAGGCATTCGAGGGTGCTGCTATACCGTCTTCTCCGGTGATAACGTAAACGTCGATTGCCCCACTTTTTAGAATCACGAAGTCGACGATTGATCCTCGAAATATATCTTTCAATCGTGGTAGTGATTGTTTTCCGATTAAAATTTTTTTGGAATTAAACTGCA
>CAZRMH010000082.1:17661-23242 GCA_964600935.1 uncultured Candidatus Obscuribacterales bacterium | reverse complement strand
ACTGTATTCAGTGCTTGTTTAAGCACGTCTGGTCGGGCTGTCGGCGAGATCCCTAATCGGTATCGGCTGCTAGTCCGATAAGTCTGTTCATAGCGAGCTCACTCAAAACTTGGGCGTTTTGGATGGCTGACATTCCTGAACTGACTTGGATGGAAATCTTCGCCGGTCCGCGACGGCCGTCTGAGGGCGGTTGCGACACGTTCTCTGAAAGCGTCACCCGGTCGGGTCCTTGGAGATCCTGTGCTTCTCAACCGATATCGGTTTAAGTTTCCGTTGGTTCCAAACGACCAGGGGAAGGGCTTTTGGAGGATTGGGCTCTGAAACGACGCGTGGGTGGGTCTTTGTGAGCCTGTGAATCTCAACCGATATCGGTTGAGATTTCCATTGCTTCCAAGATGACCGTAGAACGGGCTGTTATGGCGTGTTCTCTGAAACCTTTGTGCGCCGGAGCCTTTTGGATTATGACGTGTCTCAACCGATATCGGTTGAGGTTTTACAGAGGCGGAAAAGCGCTGTTAGCGTTCAGTTTCCGGTTCTATAGCGTTCTACGTCACCAAACCTGAAGTCTTGTCGTCCGCCACCTTGGTCTGAGGTTTTAATTCCGGCTGACTGTGTGACGAAAAGGCGACGTGACCGTTTTGGAAATTTCAGTAGCGACGAACCTTCCAAGTCTCTAACAGCTTTGAGGACGGCTTTGTCGTACCCGTCGAAACCTGAAGGCTCCATAATTTTGAGACTTTCGATATGCCGATTATTGTTCACTTTGCAGTAGAACCACGAAGTTGTTCCGAGAGGAAACCGCATCAAAACCTTTTTGCGAACTGGATCCCAGCGTAGCATCGCATCCTCTGGATTGTTCAGCGCTTCTTGAACACCAGACTGGATGGCGTAAAGCAAGTTATTGCGCCATCGGTCCCACGCCACCTGCAACTCTCGGTCGTCCATGTCCGGATCGTCGCTGTCCAGCGGCTGTTGGTCGGTTTGAGCCTGGCCCCGCAATGGTGCTCGACCGTCGTTGTCGGCTTCAGCATTTTGATTTTGCAAATTAGGATCATCTTCGTCGGCTTCGCCGTGAAGCGCGTCTTGCTTAATCGTACCTTGCAAAGGCTTCTTCGGCACCGAAGGTAATACCGGTGTCGGCATGTCCATAATTTCTTCGTTCTTGGTCGCCTCAGACGGCAAGATGCCAGTTTCTTCGACACCACCCTGAAGTGGTGCAGCAAACGCGCAAGGAGCACTTACAATGAGTGCTAGAGCCAATGCAAACAATTTTCGAGTTTTCACGCCCTGTCTCCGAAAGCTATGGGACTGAGACTATAGCCCAACGTCCCACCAATTGTTAGGATAGCGCAACTGTGTCCAGTTTTGCATTGATCTTTCCGTTTTCGGCGTGAATTCCTACTTCGGTAAAATCAATCAGCTAGGATTGACGTTGAAAAAGTAGAAAAGTGGCACGAGTTCGCAACGACCTATGGCTGAGAACAAACAGAGTAATGAATCAACATTTGTTGCCGTTGTGGGCGCGAGCATGTCGCGAATCTTAAGCATGTCTGGGTTTCAAGAATCGGGGCGCAAGCGCGTTCTCGTTGCTTTTTCCGGCGGTCCGGATTCAACAGCGCTCGTAATCGCGCTTGCGCAACTCGCCGAAAAGTTGAAAATTGATTTGTATGCCTGCCATGTCAATCATGGATTGCGGGGTTTGGAGTCAGATCTCGATCAGGAGTTTTGTCAAAAACTTTGCGCAGACTTGTCGGTGGAATTCCAAGCTTTCAGGCTTGATCAAGCAGTGGCAACAAAATCTGAGCGTGTTTCAGAGAACCTTCTGAGAGAACTGAGGTATCGCTGTCTGTTGGAACATGCTCAAACGCTGGATCTTCAGCTAATCGTCACTGGGCACACTCTCGACGATCAAGCTGAAACCATCTTGTTCCGCATGTTTCGTGGAACTTCTCCAACAGGTTTGGTCGGAATGGAGTTGCTTCGCGAGATGGGCGGCAACTCGAGGATTTTGCTCGCCCGGCCGCTTTTGGGTCAGACAAAGAGTGATTGTCAGCGTTTCTTAGCCATCGAACAAATTGGTGCTCATTTTGATAGTAGTAACGAAGATGCACACTACGCCCGCAACTATATTCGCAATCAGTTAATTCCGAAAATTGATGACAAATTTCCGGGATGGAAAAATCGCATTGAACGCCTTCGACTGACGATCAGCGAGCAGGAAGACTGGTTGTCTACCGAAACGATTCGGCAATTAGAAGCGCTTCGGGGTTGTGATGAGCGAAGCGAATTCATCAACCGTGCGGGTTTCAAAACTTGCCACATTGCACTAAAACGTCGGCTAGTCGCTAAAATGCTTCGCGATAAGCAGATCGAGCCGAGTTTTGACCGCATTGAGAATGTAATCCATACAATTGATGAATTGACTAAGTCCGCTCTGACACTGTCTTTGGATTGGCAACTGCGCGTTGACGGTGACAAAGTGCGCTGGACTGCTCTCGTTCAAAAAGATGAACGCTCTGATTTTCTAAGTAGCCAGGAGGTTGTCATCCGTTTGCCGGACGGTGAAGCGATTAGTCGAACCAATATTGTGAGTTGGCTAAACAAAAGTCTGAACGTAGTTCGATGGACCCCAGGCTCGGAAATAATCTTTCCACCTCCGGAATCACTTGAGATTTATGCAGATCTTGGAAACGTTTCAGGCTCGTTGAAACTGCGCCTTCGCCAGTCAGGAGACGTTATTCAACCGTTCGGGATGGTCGAGCAGGTTCGGCTAAAGAAGTATCTGCACACGCACAAGCGACGTTCGTCGGAGTTTCGGCACACGATCGTGTTGTGCGATGACGAAGATGTTTTATGGGTGCCTGGAGTAGGCTGCAGTGAACGGTTGAGATGTCATCGCTCGCCTACTCATATACTTCGATTTCTGGATTTGGCTCATCAGGCTGAGTCGGTTTGGGTCTAGAAGAGTCGTGGACTCTAAACCGATATCGGTTGAAGTTTCATTGCGAAGTCTACGCTCCTCCCCACAACTTGATGAATTTGTTAAGACTGGGCAGGAGTCAATCTTGAAATTTGTTATAACGCTAAATGGCGACGGGTAAGGAGTGAGGGAGAAACTTTGTTAGGAACAATCGAAACCACGCGCCGTCCCTCGATTTGGAGAGTCCTGAGGTGAAATCAATTGCCCCGGGACTACGGTCTTTCTTGGTATGACGTACTACGAGACCTTGCATCAGAGGATGTCAGGAAACGCGGAAAACCCCATAGCTGCGGCGATTGCGGCGTGATCTGTACATGATATAATCTGAGGACAAGGTAACTGGAGCATGATGTGATGAGGAAATACGGTACAACTTGGGCCGTTTTTGTTTTACTACTAGTACTGGTGGTTTTTGTTTTCTCGCTTACTAGCATAGGCAGAAAAGACGAGCCGACCACTTATTCCGGATTGCTCAAGAGCTTGCACAATCCGTCCTCTGGCATCGAGCGGGTCATAATGACCAACGAAGATCCGGTAGTTCAGGTCAAATATAAACAAGACCAGAAGGAAAAGCCGGTCATTGTGCCAATGGAAGCCAAAGAGGCTCTCATCAAGGAATTGAACGAGGCCAACATTCCGATTGTCGTAAAAGCATCCGACAAGTCGAGTGTCTGGATCGGTATGCTGAGTTCGTTTTTCTTGCCTGTTCTCGTAATTGTCGGTCTTCTGTTCGTTTTCAGAAGTGCTCAGTCGGGCGGCAATCAAGCTATGAGTTTCGGTCGTAGTCGCGCCAAACTGATGGTTGATAATAAGGTGAAAGTCAGCTTTACTGACGTCGCCGGTATAGATGAAGCCAAACAAGAACTACAGGAAATCGTCGATTTCCTCAAGAATCCCGAGAAATTCCAGGCACTCGGAGCGCGCATTCCGCGAGGGGTGTTGCTCGTTGGTTCGCCAGGTACTGGCAAAACGCTTCTCGCCAAAGCCGTAGCCGGCGAAGCTGGTGTGCCGTTCTTTAGCATCTCAGGATCTGACTTCGTAGAGATGTTCGTTGGCGTCGGCGCATCGCGTGTTCGCGATCTGTTCGATCAAGCCAAGAAACATGCTCCTTGTATCGTGTTCGTTGATGAGATTGACGCCGTCGGTCGTCAGCGCGGCGCTGGACTTGGTGGCGGTCATGATGAGCGCGAACAAACATTGAACCAATTGCTCGTCGAGATGGATGGCTTTGAAGGTTCAACTGGAATCATTGTCGTAGCCGCTACGAACAGACCGGACATCCTCGACTCGGCTCTGCTGAGACCAGGTCGCTTCGACCGCCAAGTCGTAATCGACCCACCAGATGTTCTCGGGCGTGAACAAATTCTCAATGTCCACGGTCGTGGCAAGCCACTAGCCAAAGACGTAGACATAAAAACTCTGGCTAAACGCACACCTGGTTTCACGGGTGCCGATCTCTCGAACTTGTTAAACGAAGCCGCTCTTCAAGCAGCTCGTAAAGACAAACGCGAAATCGACATGAAAGATCTCGAACTTGCAATCGATAAAGTTAGTTTCGGACCTGAAAAGAAATCTCGAATCATCTCTGAAAAAGAGAAAAAGATGACGGCGTATCACGAAGTTGGACACGCGCTCATGGGTGTCTTGCTACCGTTCGCTGATCCATTGCACAAGGTGACAATTATCCCTCGTGGTTTCGCCCTTGGTGTCACGATGCTGTTGCCGGACGAAGATGTGTTGTCGCGCACGAGGCGCCAATTGATAGACTCCATCGGTGTCTGTCTCGGTGGCAGAGTCGCCGAAGAGTTGGTATACGGTGATGTCACAACTGGCGCTCAGAACGACCTCGAGAAGAGTACTAAGCTTGCACGCCGCATGGTAACCGAGTTCGGTATGAGCGATAAGCTCGGACCGCAAACGTTCGGTAAACGGAACGAGCATGTTTTCCTCGGTCGCGATTTCGGTCACGAGCGCGATTACGGTGAAAATATCGCTACTATGATTGATGAGGAAGTTTCTACGATCGTTGGTGAGCAGTACACCCGTGTCAAAGACCTCCTCGCGAAGCATCGCCCGCACATGGACGCCGTTGTCAGAGTGTTGCTTGAAAAAGAAACGCTTGATCGCGGTGAGGTAGATGCCATTCTTGCGGAAGTAAACCGCAAAATAGCCAATGGTGAATCCCTAGATGAATCAAACGATAACATCGCTCCGCCACCGCCGACGGTGTCGGTCGAAGATGAGTCGACGAAGATCAAAATTTCAACTCCTCAGATGGAACCAGGAGACGGTCCTCCTCCTGAATTGAAACCGAAATTCGCTTAAGAGTGATTCGCTTGAAACTATCGAAAGAGCCTTCCAATCGGAAGGCTCTTTTTTTCGGGCTATCCAAAGTCGTCTGTGCCGGTTTCTTTCGGGGCTTTGCGTCAAGCGTAGATCCTAAACCGATATCGGTTCAGTTTTGGCAGCGGTGAGAGCGAAGTCGCGGCGGGCGTTTTCGGCGCCAACCGTTCCACCTGGCGGGGGCGGGCTTTGCGTCAAGCGTAGATCCTAAACCGATATCGGTTCAGTTTTGGCAGCGGTGAGAGCGAAGTCGCGGCG
>CAZRMH010000082.1:12246-17561 GCA_964600935.1 uncultured Candidatus Obscuribacterales bacterium | reverse complement strand
TTCGGCGCCAACCGTTCCACCTGGCGGGGGCGGGCTTTGCGGCAAGAGTGGATCCTAAACCGATATCGGTTCAGTTTTGGCAGCGGTGAGAGCGAAGTCGCGGCGGGCGTTTTCGGCGCCAACCGTTCCACCTGGCGGGGGCGGGCTTTGCGGCAAGAGTGGATCCAAAAACGATATCGGTTGAGTTTTTGCAGAGGTTGGCGACCACCCTCGCGGCAGGCGTCTCGAACCAACTCCACTAAGCTTGTTTTGAAAGGAAAATCCTGTTGACAGCCATGGCGGCGCCGAAACCATTGTCAATATTGACGACCGTTACTCCGTGAGCGCAACTGTTCAACATGGTCAGTAATGGTGTCACGCCACCGAATGTGGTGCCGTATCCGATTGATGTTGGGACGGCGACCACTGGACAAGAAACCAGACCACCAACCACGCTCGGCAAGGCGCCATCCATGCCTGCGACCGCTACGATTGCCGATGCAGACTGCAGTTCCGCCACTTCAGATAGAAGTCGGTGCAAGCCTGCAACTCCGACATCGTACACGCGCTTGAGTGGAAAGTTCATGTGTTCCAAAATGACCGCGCACTCTTCGGCAACGTTGATGTCGGCTGTTCCTGCCGTGATGATAGTGGTTGTGAAACCGTTTTTGTTTTCGTTCTCTAAACGATGCGCGCTTTTGTCCGGCGCCCCGGGTTCGAAAACCACCTCCGGGTCTGTGGCAGGCGCAGTGCCGACGAACGCTACGCGTGCCTGAGCATGGTATTTAACGGTGGTGAAATTGTATTCCAGTGCGGCTACGTGCTCGGCATCGCATCTGGTGGCAATCACTGTGTCGTTTGCTTCTAGAATTGAACCGGCGATTGCTGCAACCTGTTGAGGCGTTTTGCCCTGACAGAAAATGGTTTCAGGCACGCCCTGTCGTAACTCGCGATGGAGGTCTGGTTTTGCCATGCCCAGATCCTCGAAGGGCAAAGATTTGAGAAGGCGCATTGCTTCGTCAATTCCCGTTCGTCCCGTAGCGACTGACGCAAGGAGTTCTTCCAGTCGTTTGCGATCCATGCTAATTCCGATCCTGTGTCAAACGCTACGTGCGACCGCCGGGATACCGAGCCGTTCATGATTAGCTGCGCCCTGTCTGTAACCTCGAGGATCGATGCTGATTTCATCGAAACCAAAATCGTTCAGAGCGGTCTCGATTTTGTTGACCAGATAAGGTTCAGTTTTCAAACGATTTAGTTCGGCGCTGCCAATTTCAACAATTGCTTTCTCGTTGTGATGTCGCACGCGAACTACTTTAAACCCGAGCGACTTGATGAATGATTCTGAAGCTTCGACTTGAGTCAAGTTGTCGATCGTCACAGGGATGTTGCGCGGAATTCGGGAGGAGAGGCAGGCGTTTGCCGGACGATCCCATGACGGCAAACCTGCGCGTCTAGCTAGTGTGCGTATTTCTTCTTTCGATAGGTTCACTTCTTCCATCGGGGCAATCACGTCGTGCTGTGCAGCTGCGATTCGACCGGGTCTGAAGTCTAAGTGATCATCGGCATTGGCACCGTATATGATACTGCTGATACCTAGGGTGGCGGCCATCTCAGTCAGCTCTTTGAAGAGAGTCGCTTTGCAGTGGAAGCAGCGCATCTCGTCGTTGCGCTGGTAGTCTTCGTTATCGAATTCGTCTGTATTGATTTCGACTAAATTCCAGTCGAACAAACTGGCCTGTGCTCTAGCTGCTTCCAGATCGTCCGCTGCGAGGCTGGGCGATATTGCGATAACAATATGGGCATTGTCACCCAGCAGCATCTTTGCATAATAGGCGATCAAGGAGCTGTCCACTCCACCGGAGTACGCAACAATGAGACTCTTGAGACCCTGTATACGTTCTACAAGGAGGCGTTCTTTTTCCAGTAACGCGGCGCTGATGACTTCGTCCAAAACACTAAACATTGGGTTTCCTGACCTATTATCCAAATGCATTTGAGATTCTACATCGATTTGTCTAAACGTTCTGTTTTTGATTTAGGCTGCCGCCGACCAGACCATTAAGTTCCTCTCTCAAACTGGCGTCATCACCAGTCGAAGACCCTTGCTTCAGCCGGTCTATGACGTTCTGCAAGCTCTGTCTGTCCATGTTTTGAGGCTGACCAACAAATATCTTTTCGTAAACAGTTTTGGTCAAACCTTCTTCTTTGGTCAACAATTCTTCGTAGAGCTTCTCGCCGGGGCGAAGCCCGACGAACTCGATGTCGATATCGACACCGGGGCTCAGTCCTGAGAATCGAATTAAGTCGTTCGCTAAGTCGAGAATTTTGACCGGATTGCCCATGTCAAGAACGAATATCTCACCGCCATTTCCAAGAGCACCAGCTTGCAGAATCAATTGGACCGCTTCAGGTATGAGCATGAAATAGCGAGTCGCTTCTGGGTGGGTGACGGTTATCGGTCCGCCTTTCGAGATCTGTTGCTTCCAGAGGGGAATGACGCTGCCGCGGCTGGCAAGCACGTTTCCGAAACGAACGGCGACGTACTTTGTGTCCGTAATCTGAGCGAGATTTTGGATTACCAGCTCAGCAGTGCGCTTGGTGGCACCCATCACTGAGGTTGGATTGACTGCTTTGTCGGAAGAAACTAAAACAAATGTTTTAACACCATACGTAGCTGAGAGTTCAGCGACATTTTTTGTTCCGAAAACGTTGTTGGCGACTGCTTCTGAAACATTTGATTCCATCAGGGGCACATGTTTGTGTGCGGCGGCGTGGAATACAACCTCGGGTTTGAACTGTTCAAAAACGCTCTTCATGCGCTGGTTCTCGCGAACATCGGCGATCACGGCAACCACTTCGACGCCATCGACTTTGCCGGTCAATTCTTGCTGAATGGTGAAGATTGAATTCTCGCCTTTACCCAGGAGAATGAGGCGTGATGGGCGGAAACGCATGATCTGTCGGCATAGTTCACTGCCGATCGATCCGCCTGCGCCAGTAACTAGAACGCTGCGACCGGCGATGTATCCGCTGATTGAATCGGTATCCAGTTTAACCGGATCGCGTCCCAGCAGGTCTTCCAGAGAAACTTCACGAAGCTGATTGATCGAAACTTTGCCGTCGATAAGCTCATAAAGAGCCGGTAAAATTCTCGTTTCTACCTCAGCCAGGCGACACATCTCAACTATCCGTCTAGTCTCTGACGGCGGCGCCGAAGGCATGGCAATGATCACCTGATCGATAAACAAGTTTTCGATAAACTTTGGTAGTTCTGTTGTGGTACCAAATACGGTGATAGCCCCAATTCGTTTTCTGACTTTTGCCGGATCGTCATCGATCAAGCCGACGATATCGACACCAGCGGAGCGCAAATTCATCTCTCTCAAGACCATGAGCCCGGCCTCGCCTGCTCCGACAACGAGCGCGCGTTTACGGACTGGTTGTCTCCAGTGTCTGCGTTGGTTGTGCTCGGTCATTAACCGTCGCAATACGCGCGGTCCGGTCAGCGAAAGGAATGAGATGCCTGCGTTTACAAAAATGATGCCATAAGATAAATGATTGTTGTCGACGGACAGCCAGCCTAATGCTCTCGCCACTAGGAAGCAAGTGGTGACGGTGAGAACTGATAAGCCGAGTTCCATTACCTCGGTCAATCCCGTGTACCGCCAGAGGCGACGGTAGACGCCTAGTGTCCAATTGGCAGACAGTTGTAGTAGTACCACAGCTGGTGCCAGCACTGCGAGTTGGTGCAGATACAACGATGTGACGTGCCCGTCGAAACGAATCAGATACGCAGCTGCAAAACCGACCGCGACAAGGGCGCTGTCGGTGATTACCTGCAAAATCCGTTTCCAGCGAATGCGAATCAGCAACAGGCTGAGCCATGAGTCACGTTCGAGGTTGGTCTCGAGCCGTTCCACTGTACCCTCATCGAGGGCTAGCTGGGTTGGTTCGATTGATTCGGTCATTTTTTGAGGCGTCTTGATGCTGGTCAATAGTGTCACCAGTCAGGGGAATCCGGTCGATTCGAGCCTCGAATGGAGGGATCAAACCAGCCAAGCTTCTAACTTGGCGCCTGATTCTAACACTAGTCAGGAGCCTTCCAAGTTATTCCGAATTCACATGAAAAGTGGTTCTCGACCCTAAGAAATTTTCATCTTGCCTTTCTGTTTGGCGACCCATTGTTTCACGCGGTCTTCAGGCAGGCCCAGCGCCATCGCGGTGGTTCGGACCGCTGCATCGTGACCGACGTCCAGCTTCAGTGTGTCGTTATATTTACGAATACACATGAGCTTTACAGGACCTTCTCGGAGGTCGCCTGTGGCACTCCAGACCATGGAGAACGCGACGCCGTAACCGACGAAAACGGCAGCAAAGGTGCCCAGCCAGTGGAAAGTGCTGAACTCCGACATGAATTTATTTGTGTAGTACCAGACGCCGGCTTCAAAAAGAATAAAAATGCATGAAACCAGTCCGGCGTTGACTTTGAACTTTGCGCTGGCTGATTGAAGCGGTTCTCTTGAGAATATCTCTCCGCGTGTCTTCTTGAACCATTGTTTAATCTTCTTTTGTTCTGGAAAAACCATCGTTGCGCCGTACAGGGCCGAGATGACATAGAGAGGACCAATGTAGTAACGGCTTATGTCGCCGGTTCTGAGGCAATCCCATACAATCGCACCATACGGGACGATCATCGCCAGGATGACTAGCAAGAGTATTCGTCCGGGTCCAAGTTTCTGTTCCAGGGTGCTTCCGAAAAACCAAGTGAAATAGCAATTGGCGACTAGCTGCCAGCCGGTCAGACTGCAAGTGCCGGCGTAAGCGATCTGGGTCAGCAATCGACTGTAGTTGTTGTCGCGCATCCATGTCGCCACATTTGCCGCCTGGACAGATGCGTTGTTTTGAGCCCAGTTCATGGCGCCCAGGTGGGAGTTCCAGAAATCCATTTTGTTCTGACACATCATCGAAAACATGATGACCATACAGAAAATCAGAAGCATCGTCGCGATCGGCACAGCGCCTTGCGTTTCGATTTGCACATCAAGATTTTGTTTCTGTTGCATTCCGCACCTGTCCCGAAAGCATCTAATAGTCACCAAGGATACATTAAGAACGTTCCCTAATTTATCTATCTAGAAAACCTATACCCTTGAGAGGTGGATCTGCACCGAAATTCAGCTCCTCGCAGCAAAAATTCGCAAGACTGGAGTAGGTCCGATAACTTCGTGCGCGTGGGAATGTCAGCGAGGATTTCAAGACAGTTTCGATGAAGAAACTAAACCGATATCGGTTTAGAGCGAGAGGGCGAGCTGTCGCGGGAAAAACTGAACCGA
>CAZRMH010000082.1:6265-12146 GCA_964600935.1 uncultured Candidatus Obscuribacterales bacterium | reverse complement strand
GCGAGAGGGCGAGCTGTCGCGGGAAAAACTGAACCGATATCGGTTTAGAGCGAGAACGCGAGCTGTCCCAGAAAAACTGAACCGATATCGGTTTAAGTTTTAGATAACTATATTGACCAGCTTATCTGGCACGACGATGACCTTGCGTATCGATTGTCCTTCAAGTTTTGCTTTCACTTTGTCATCGTCCATCGCCAATTTTTCAGCGACGTCCTTTTGTAGTCCGCGAGGAGCTGCGACTTTGTTTACGATCTTTCCGTTGACTTGAAGAACAAGTTCTATTTCGTCGTCGATGGTTAGGGCTTCGACAAAACTTGGCCATGTTGTCGTATGGATGGAGTCGCCCTCTTTCTGAATGTAGCCTGACATCTTCCAGAGTTCCTCCGTGATGTGAGGAGCCATCGGTGCAAGTACAAGAAGAAGGTTCTTGACGGCAAAAGATAAAAGTTGAATCTCTTCTTGCGATAGTGATTCACTGTGTGGGGCGAGCGTACTGCTTTCTGTCTTGCCATTCGAGCCGTTGGTTCTTGCCGAAAGCTCTTGCGCGTACTTGTACAAACCGTTCACTAATTCCATGCAACGCGCGATCGCTGTGTTGAATATGAATCGTCCTCGTTCTAGATCGTGTGAAACCGCTTTGATGGTTTTGTGGACGAGCTTGTGGAAGTTCTTGCCGGACGCGTCCAGTTTTTCGTGGTCGACTGAATCGTTTAGGGCAACGACAGCTTTGTTGTCGATTAATTCGGTGATTATTCTCCAAACTCTTCCGAGGAAACGATACTGTCCAATCGCACCCTCTTCCGACCACTCTAGTTCTTGCTCCGGTGGTGCCGCGAACAGGGTGAAGAGTCGTGCTGAATCTGCGCCATACCGCTTAAAGAAATCGTTGGTGCCGACGACGTTGCCGCGTGATTTCGACATCTTTTCAATGCGACCTGAAATCGTCGAGAGTTTTGTAACCATCCCCTGTGACAGCAAATTCGAGAAGGGTTCGTCACAACTCAATAAGCCTATGTCGCGGCAAGCCTTAGTGAAGAATCTTGAATAGAGCAGGTGGAGGATTGCGTGCTCGACTCCGCCGACATACTGATCGACAGGCATCCAGTAGTCGACATTCTTTTTAGAAAACGCTTCCTTCTTGTTTTTCGCGTCCGCGTAGCGAAGGAAATACCAGCTCGAATCGATGAAGGTGTCCATCGTATCTGTCTCTCGCCGCGCCGGTTTTGAACATTTCGGGCATGGCACGTTTAGAAACGACTCCATGCGTGTTAGCGGAGAGCCGCCCTGTCCGGTGATTTCAATACCTTCGACAGGAAGTACAATCGGGATTTCTGTTTCTGCGACAGGAACGATTCCGCATGTCTCGCAGTGTACAAGCGGAATAGGGCAGCCCCAATAACGCTGACGACTGATCAACCAATCGCGTAAACGCCATTGCACCCGTTTGGCACCGCAGGCATTGTCGGCGGCCCAATCGATCATTTTCTCTTTCGCGTCTTCGCTCTTCAGTCCATTGAACTCACCGGATGCGACCATTATGCCGTGCTCGGTGTAAGCTTCCGTAAGTGGTCCGCTGGATTCTCCGTTTGGCGAAATCACTTCAGTGATAGGCAAATTATGTTGAGTGGCAAACAAGAAATCGCGTTCATCATGAGCAGGAACGCCCATGACTGCTCCTGTTCCGTAGTTCATGAGAACGTAATCCGAAACCCAAATAGGCACCACTTCTCCGTTATACGGATTGATTACTTGACTGCCTATGGGGACTCCGGTTTTGGTTTTCTCTGTCGACATGCGCTCCAACTCTGATTTGAGTCGGGTCTTCTCGACGTAGGCGCGGACAGCATCCCGCTGTTCCGGTGTGGTTAATTCTTCAACCAATGGATTCTCTGGGGCAAGCACCACGTAACTGACACCAAATACGGTGTCCGGTCTGGTCGTGAATACGCTGATTTGAACGTTCGGTTTACTCTCGACCGTAAAACGTAATTCTGCTCCAACCGATTTGCCGATCCAGTTTTGCTGCATCGTTCGAACGGACTCCGGCCAGCCTTTGAGCGTATCGAGATCTGCCAAAAGTTCATCTGAGTAATTGGTGATTTTGAGAAACCACTGGCTCATCTTCTTCTGTTCAACACGCGTTTCCGGATGTCTCCAGCAGGCGCCGTCTTCGACCTGTTCGTTGGCAAGGACGGTGCAACATTCCGGGCACCAGTTTACCGGCGCTTCTTTCCGGACGGCCAGCCCTTTTTCATAGAACTTGAGAAACAACCACTGCGTCCAGCCATAATAGTCGGCATCACAGGTGGTGACTTCTCTGTCCCAGTCGTAACTGGTTCCGAGCTTCTTGAGCTGCTCGTCGCGCATGAAACGGATGTTCTCTTTTGTCCATTTCTGCGGATGCAAATTATGTTTGATGGCGGCGTTCTCTGCCGGCAAGCCGAACGCGTCCCAACCCATCGGATTGAGAACGTTATGACCCAACATTCTCATACGTCTTGAGATTACGTCCGAAATCGTGTAAACCCGCATGTGTCCCATGTGTAGGTCGCCGGATGGATACGGAAACATCACCAGTGAATAAAACTTCGGTTTATCGCTCTCATCATGAGCTTTATAAATTCCAATTTTTTCCCAGTGATTTTGCCACTTCTCTTCGATATCCTGCGGGTTATATTGGCTTGCCATGGACCGTGTGACCTCTCATTGCGAACGTGGCTGCGCCAATTCGCAGTTCCTGATCACGAAACTCAAATGAGCGCCAAGCTATTGATCTTATAGTAGTACGCCTTCTCAAACAAGCACAGACGGACACATGCTAAGTTTCCTTCACTGCACCATTTGAGACGCGGTGCGAAATTAGAATTCGGTGAGATTATTATTGGTATTGCAAATATATGGAAGAAAAATGGCGTTTGAACGCAGCTGTTCAATCGTCGTTATCGGACTATTCAAGAGCTTCTTCGTTGGGGTCATTTGTGAACTTTTCGTGAGTAAATTTCGCAATATCAAAAGTTGCAAAGAGCTGCTCCAAATATCTTCACTTTGTAGACGCCGAATTGAAGAGCGTTTCGAGGCACGCGAAAAGCGTTCGCGTATTTCCCACATTGTGAGACATGATCGTGAAACGTATTCTCACAGCAGTTCCGATGGCGACTGAATACGCCGCTTACTGCATCGAAAACGAGCAGATTGCGCGAACAAAATTGAACGAATGAGCATGCGTTGCACTTAATTTACGAAGAGGAAAAACCCATGACCTGGGATCAAACAGATCAACCGAAAACCGGACAAACTGGTACCACTTTAGAATCCCCTGTTGCTAAGCCATCTAGCAACGAAAGTGTTCATTCCATCTTTATAAGTGATTTCTTGAATGAATCGACAGTCACCAAACCGGATGCGACTAAGCAGAAAGCGGATGAGTCGAAACGACCTGTTGAAGCCGGAAATGTCGCTCCATCGTCGAAACCACCTGCCGTCAATCCACTGTTTCAAGAAACTAGCAGACCGTTCCAAAGTACTATGGAGACGCCGAAGTTCGCTCAGCCCCTTCAACCCTTCTCTCCGACGTCGGACATCCAGCGTGTGGATAATCAGGTTCCAGCTCCAAAGCCGCCTGAACTCTTCTATGGCATGCAACCGCAGGGCCCAGCCGTTGGACCAGGGCGTGACATGACATACCGCAGTATGGTTCAACAAATGGCTCAGGCGCAACAGGGCGAAACCGGTCAGGGAGTACCTGCCGAAGGCGGACGCAGACGGCTGTTTCAACCATCAAAGCCAGGAGAAGCGATTCAACGCTTGTTTGGTGGTCGCAGACCAGAGGCTCCACCGCCGGGGATGCCGCAGGAACAACCTCGACAGCGCCTCTTCGGACGACCCGAAAAACCTGATACAAAGCCAACCGTGGCAGACGTGAAAAACATGCAAAAGATTGCGTTCGACGATCCTAAGGAAACCGGCATCGTAAAAGAGATGGCGTTACCTGCGCAGTTCAAGGAAGTGCCGAAAGACCCTAATCTGGCTCCGGGAGAGGATCCAATCAAACACGAATATGCCAACGGCAACAGTCGTGTCGCCCTCTACGAAGGTCGCAGTCTCTCAGCCGATGAGCAGAAATCTCTTAAGGGCGTGCTCGCCAAACCAGGCAAATTAGCCGAGGGCACTCCGCAGTTCGACGATGCTTGTCAGCTGATGGGGGCCGGGTACTTTAATTTCTTCAATAAACCTGAAGTCGCCGTCGGCAAATTCCAGGGCAAAGACGTTTTGATTCTTTCTGATGAGGATCCACAAACTAAAGTTGTTGGTCAAACAATCATAATTCCGTCTGACAAAGGTCAGTTCCTCTACGCCATTAGTTTCCAGGGCGCGAAAGCTGATTTCCCTGCTGTGCAGAAGGGATTGTCGGCCGTCAAGTTCCGTCCAACACCAGATGTTGTGACACCGCCAGCACCTGCTCCTCGGAAAAAATAGTCGATATTACGACTCCGACAACTTCGATGACAGGGTCCGATTCGGACTGTTAAACTTGCTCTGGTTCCCACTCAGAGCAAAGTTCGATGACGCACATCAAGACCGAATCAGATTCGCAAATTCCCGACGATATCATGGCTCAGGCCCTGGAGCTCAGCCGTGGCGCTGAGATTCTGCCTGAAGGCTATAAGGCTCTCGCGAAAAAAATCTATGCGGCGCGAAAAGACAATCGTGTGCTCAGGGTTAAACTCGGAATCGATCCAACTTCGACGGATCTGCACCTTGGCCATTCAGTTGTGTTTAGAAAGTTGCGTCGCTTTCAAGAATTCGGACACCAGATTGTTTTGATCATTGGTGGCTTCACTGCACAAATAGGCGATCCGTCAGGCCGCAATGCCACTCGACCGCCGCTGACTCGCGAACAAGTTGAAGTGAACGCCAAAACTTATCTTGAACAAATGGGCTTAATACTCGATCTCGAGAAGACCGAGCTGGTTAACAACGTCGATTGGCTTGCTCCTTTAAACTTGACCGATCTATTGAAACTTGCATCAACAGTCACTATCAATCAGTTGCTTGCCAAAGAGGCGTTCGGCGATCGATTTGACAAACAGCTTCCGGTTTCGTTCCACGAACTGTTCTATCCATTGCTGCAAGGTTACGATTCTGTTGCCGTGCGAGCCGATGTTGAACTCGGTGGAACCGATCAACGCTTTAATATCTTGCAAGGTCGCGAATTGCAACCACACTACATGCTCGATCAGCAACTTGCACTATTGGTGCCCCTCCTCGAAGGGACCGATGGTGTCGTCAAAATGTCGAAAACGTACGGAAACTACATCGCCCTTAACAGTGAGCCATTTGAAATGGTGAGCAAAGTGATGAGTATTCCTGACAAGGTCGGAAGTGATTGGTTGATCGTCAAATATTTTGACCTTGCTACCACTCTGACTGGAGCCGAAGTTGACGAAATTAAGTCCAAATTGGAAAGTGGTGCCCTTCATCCGCGCGATGCAAAGCTCGCACTGGCAAAACAAATCACTCTGCAATATCACGGGGCTGAGAAAGCTGAAGCCGCTGTAACCGAGTGGGAGCGCGTCTTTAGTCAAGGTCAGAAACCGTCGACGATTCCTGATCTCGAAATTGCAGAAAGCAAACGATTGGTTCAAGTTTTGGTCGACGCTGGACTTCTGCCAAGTTCATCATTAGCTAAAAAGCAGATCGAAGGTGGTGGCGTACGAGTTGATGACATCCAGGTCTTCGACAAAAACCATATCATCGAACTGGAAAAACTTCCGTTGGTTGTAGCCGTGGGCAAGCGAGCGTTCGTCCGGGTCGTTTCAACTTAAACCGATATCGGTTGAGAGTTTTTCGAGAGAACTGCGCGAAAAATTTCAGAGAGAAT
>CAZRMH010000082.1:0-6165 GCA_964600935.1 uncultured Candidatus Obscuribacterales bacterium | reverse complement strand
TTAAACCGATATCGGTTGAGAGTTTTTCGAGAGAACTGCGCGAAGAATTTCAGAGAGAATTTAAACCGATATCGGTTGAGAGTTTTTCGAGAGAACTGCGCGAAGAATTTCAGAGGGAATTTAAACCGATATCGGTTGAGAGTTTTTCGAGAACTGCGCGAAAAATTTCAGAGAGAATTTAAACCGATATCGGTGAGAGTTTTTGCGAGAACTGTGCGAAGAATTTCAGAGAGAACTTAAACCGATATCGGTTGAGAGTTTTTGCGAGAACTGCGCGAAAAATTTCAGAGAGAATTTAAACCGATATCGGTTCAAATTCACAGCGACATTGACTTCGACAAACATTCCTTTGGCAATTTACTACTTGCTCGTCAAGCCCTTTTTGACGCCTAACAATCTATCTATTGCCTCTGTGTTCAATTCGATTGATTTCATACTGTGCTTGATGGCGAACCGCGATGTCGCTATCGCGAAGGAGTTCTCTGAGAAGTTCCACCGGACAGCTTTGATTTTGCGTCAAGCCAGCCTTCACTTTCGAGTCGAGATCAAGAGACAATCTCCACAGTATTGGAAGCGGTGCATTCCCATTGCGGGCGACCGCGGCGCGTACTTCTGGTGACGGATGGTTTGAAAGTTCGGACAACCGCTCGGGCGGTGTCGACAAGCGTTCTGCCACGATTTTCAGAAACTCGATTGCTTCTGGCGAACTTTGAGATGACAGCGGATTGCTTGTTGCTGCTTGCATATAACGGTTATACGCATGTAGGTTCGGAATATCCTTGATTGTTGGCGACGGCGATGCCGGCCTTCCGCCGCTGCCGTCCGAATTTCGTCTTCTTTCGTCTAGGGCATAGCACGCTCGAAGCGACACCAACGGATTCGAATCGTTTGAGAGGTCGGTGATGACATCGATCGGCACTTTCGGATTGTCTAAAACCGCCAGTCGAACTGACCCGTCCCAGTCCTTGCTGAGTTTGCGCAAAGTCTGTGTAGGCGTGCTGGTATTGCTGGCGGTGGCCTTTCTGACGTCGATATTCGGATTATCGGCCAACCATGTCAGTGTTGTCGTCGGAGTGGATGTGGCCTTGGCAATTTCAGCTAAAGCGGCATTGGTCGTCGCACTAAACGGATTCGGAGAAGTCGGGAAATCCGCAGTTACATCGATTCCATCTGAAGTATCCGTATGTTGACCCAGTCGACGATTTACCAACGCTGAACCGCCGCCAACGCTCCATTCGTCGGCGAGACGAGCTTCCCAGGGAGATTCTCCCGGTTCTTCCAATAAAGTGTTATCCAGGTCGTCCACGGTATCTTCCTGGTCGAGTGGTGGTATCACTCGACTCCATTTTCCATGTACTTGTCTATTTTCTGGCGGTTGACTTGAATATTTCTGGATCTTTTTTGAGCTATTGGCCTGGGTCGACAGGCGCTGCTCCCTATCTTCACTCATTAGGTTGTGGGTACCTATTTTATGTTTGCAAAGTCGCAATTGAGTGTCGGGCATGAATCAACCGTCATCGATGCGGACATCAGTGACGGCTTCGTATCTAGGTTGTCTCCTCGGCAGGACTCTAACTTTCATCGTATTTGACGGGGACATCTGCGTGTTATCGAAACGACCGTATTTTTGTATAGGGTACCCCTAGTTTCCTGTAAGCTTTCATTCTTATGCAACTTGCAGAGTGAAATACTCTCTAACCCTTACAAAGTTATAGGATTAACGAGCAATCAGACCGCTAAGGCTGCGGCAGAATGAATATGGACGTTTAGTTTCAGGAGGTTTTCGGCTAATCGACTTAACTGATAGAAGATCATTGATGCGTTGCATCGTTCTTTTCAGTTTCTTTTGAAACCCTTACCCGCTCCTTTCTAAAACTCGCTCGTAGCCATGTTTTATTCGCTGTGATTTTTTCCTGCGAAGAATTCGATTTATTACCACTTTTGTTTCGGTTGGGGTCTCGCTGACCTTGGCTTGACGCGCATGTCTTCGCACCTAACGGGAATCTTTTTTATGAAATGCGAAACGATACCAGAACTAAAACGGTTTCTCACAATTCAAGAACAAGCGCTCGGGACCACGAGTCCCGAAGTCGCTACGACTGTGTCGAGGTTGGCGGATCTCTACTTGGATCGCGGAATGCTTGATGATGCAGAGGCACTCTATCGTCGCGCATTGTCTATACGAGAGCGTTTGAATGGACCTCATCGGTCAGAAATGGAAGATAGTCGACGAAGCCTGAACAAGGTTCTTGCTCTTAAAGGTGATCGGCTGGAACGAGTGAGTAACGAAATGCGAGCGCTGGGCAACACTCCAAGAACGCCTAATGGTGGGCAGAGTCGATACCGTCCCACGTCCAGTTCGCAGCTCAATACGGTAAATAACGAAAATTACCCCGCCTCGACCGGGCAACAGAACTTTAACGTACCGCAACCTCAGTCAATTACTGCACCCGGTCAAAACCTCAACTGTCAGCCCACAGGCGCCGATCACTATTTCACAAACCGTCGGACGCAACCTGTTCCAAGCTTCAACGTACAGCGTACACCTGACACTGCTGGTGGTGAGGAAAAAACTTCTTTCAGTCCGCAAGATTCATCTACAGTGCTCGATGTCGTTCCGGAGAACATGGCATTAACCAGTACTGGCGAGGTTCTCGATGAAGCGATTCGGGAAGCGCGCCTGGAAGTTGAACTGATTCGTCAGCTCACAGGTAGTGATGCTGCACAGTTGGCCGACTGCTTAACACGCTTGGCTGATCTTCTCTGTCGTTGCCGTCTATATAAAGATATGGAGCCTATTCTGCAAGAAGCACTGTTCATTCGCGAGAAACGCTTTGGTTTGCATCATCACTTGGTGGCAACCAGTTTGAAAAACTTGGCGCGTTTGTATTACTTCGAAGGCTACTACGATCGCGCTCTTCCATTGTTTGAAAGAGCGCTATTAATCCGGCGTCGCGTGTTCGGAGAAAATAATATTCGAGTAGCCGATGTTCTTGAACAGTACGCGAAACTGCTGCGAAAAATGAATCGCAACAGCGAGGCGTTAAAATGCGATCAAGAGGCGCATGCTATTAAAAACCGCTCGCAGGGATGGCGACCAGTGTAGGTTTGTCCGACTTAAATTCGCGAAGCCATATCTTGTGCTGTCAGGGGTTGACCGGCGGAACTGCTGATAGGCGGTGGGCTGCGGAACCATTACTGGTTCCGGTCGGATGTGAGTTGCGGAACCAAACTTGGTGCTGTCAGGTTATGATTCATTGCACCACAGTTGGTGCCGCCTAAATATCGAAAAATCGTGCATAGTTTGGCAGGACCGCGGTTTGTCCTTGTTGACACCAGGGCTAGTTTCTCTTCGTCGTAACGAGCTTTTCTTTCAGACGGGTGGTCAGCGTACCCATGTCCTCGTATCGCCCAAATGATGGAACGAGATAAGTGCCCTGGCAGAGTTTTCTGACCTGTTCTAAAAGTGCTTGCGCCAGCTCCAGACCGACGATTGCTCCTTGATCCCCAGCTTTCGCCATCGCTTGGCGAATCTTCTTCGGAATCGTGATCCCTGGAACTTCGTTGTGAAGATATTCAGCGTGTTTTGAACTATGCAATGGCATGATCCCGACCAAAATTGGCACCGGGCAATCACCGAAGTCGTCCAGGAAGTCTGTTAAATCGTTGACCTGGTATATTGGTTGCGTCATCGTGAAGTGCGCGCCGGCCTCGAGCTTGCGTTTGAAGCGTTCCTTTTCGAGGGCCCGGTCTTCATGTGTGCAGTTGAGAGCACATCCGATCGACAGATTCGTTGGACTACCGATGGTATTACCGGCGATGTCTTTGCCTTGATTGAGCTGGGTAATAATGCGAATTAAACCAACTGAATCCACGTCATAGACTGCGGTCGCGTGAGCGTAGTTGCCGAGCGCGGGTGGATCGCCCGTGAGCGCTAAGATGTTGTGAACCCCTAGAGCCTGGCAGCCGAGAAGATCTGCCTGAATGCCCATCAAGTTTCGATCTCTGGTGGTGAAGTGAATGATTGTTTCAATTCCGGCCTCATTGCTAATTAACTGGCAAGTGGCTAGGCTCGACATACGGACCCGCGCCATTGGGCTATCGCCGACGTTGATCGAATCAACTCCGTTATCTTTGAGCATTTTTGCTGCTTTAATGAGCTTGCGAGTTATTGCGCCTTTAGGTGGATCGAGTTCGACACTTACAAAAAATCCATCTTCTGAACCGTCTTTAAAAGCGTTTAAACGCTCTCTGAGTGGTGTAATTTTCTGTTCAATAGGTTCGTGGTGATCATCGATGGTGCTGTGGGTAGTATCAGCTGACGTTTTGAGTTTGTCTTGTCCAGCTGTCAATGAAACTTCCGGAGCCTTCAGCGCTGGCAGATCTGTGAGCGTTGATGTTCCAGATTCCTGAGTCGAACGTAGATAAGAATCGAGACTCTTTCGCATCGCTCGAATGTGATCCGGTGTCGTTCCGCAACAGCCACCGATGATCTTCACCCCGGCACGGACGAACGGTTCAACGTACGAGGCGCAATATTCCGGTCGGCTCATGAATGTATACCTGCCGCCGGTTAAGCTGGGTTGTCCGGCGTTTGGCAGAGCGGAAAAACCTGCCAATCGTGGGCCGATGCCGTTGTTATCCAAAGTCGACTTCATTCTTAAAAATGCATCGAAAACAGGTCCGGGACCGGCACCACAATTGATACCAATGACTTCGGGCATCTCCACGCCGAGTTGGTCGAAAATCCTCAGTGTGTCTTCCGGGGTTGCACCGAAAAGCGTATAGCCCTCAGGCGAAAAACTAACTTGCGCCACGATCGGCAGTTGCGATAATGAGCGAGCGGCTCGTACTGCTTGAACCAATTCGTCGAGTGACGACATCGTTTCAATCATGAAAAGATCGACACCACCAGCAAGCAAACCTTCCATCTGCTCACGGAATGCGTCATATAGCTCGTTTTTTTCCGTATTTCCCAACGGCGGCAACATCTTGCCGGTCGGTCCGACGGAACCGGCTATGAAAGCTGGTTGTCCGGCTATCTCTCGAGCGTTGCGAGCAATTTTCGCAGCCCAGACATTGATGTTCCAAACTTCCTTCTCTAAGCCGAACGCAGCGAGTTTAAACCGATTACCGGAAAACGAGTTTGTTTCGATCACCTCGGCGCCCGCGTTCATGTAGTCTACGTGAACCTGCTGCACCATGTCTTTGTTTACGAGATTTAGCTGTTCGAAGCTGCCCTCTGGTGATGCGCCCCGCGAATAGAGGAGTGTTCCGAGTCCGCCGTCGCCGAGTAGTGGACGCTGCGCGATTGCTGTTAGGAAGGGATTGCTCATGAAACCTGCTCTTTTCAAGATGGAAAAGCCGCCAGCAAGGTCATGGCGACAGAAGCGATAACTGCACTGAATCTTAGCATTTCTGCCCGCGAACTAGGCTGCGCCGCGCTTTTTGCAGTATCCAAAACTTAAACCGATATCGGTTCAGATTCCAGCCCGACCGGGTCAGCTCGCGCTGCTAAATCTAAACCGATATCGGTTCAGTTTCCAGCTCGAGTGAGACCGGGCTAGCTCACGCCGCAAAATCTAAACCGATATCGGTTTAGATTTTGCCTCAATCTCGACGATGGCGCATACATTTGGCTGTCAGGGTGTTCTTTGTAGCTGAATCTTAAACCGATATCGGTTTAAGATTTGCCTTCTCTGGGGCGTCAGGCCCGGGGCGTGAGCACCCTGCAGGTTACTCCCTATTACAAAGATTAGATGCTTCTGTATCAGTGACGAGCACAGCTTGATAAGATAACCGTTCGCCCACAAAGTTTGGGCTGGCACACAGGCGCGTTGTCGAGAGCGCGCACGACGCAATCAGGGATACCAAAAATTAGTGGACGCATTAGTTTCTCACATCCGAAACTTCTCAATCATCGCTCATATCGACCATGGCAAGTCGACGTTGGCCGATCGTTTGCTTGAAATAACCGGCACAGTTCAAAAACGAGACATGCAGGCTCAGCTCCTGGATAGCATGGACATCGAACGCGAGCGCGGCATTACAATCAAAGCTCAGCCTGCTCGGATGATGTACACAGCCAAAGACGGCAACACTTATATCCTCAACTTGATTGACACACCCGGGCACGTCGACTTCACAGTTGAAGTAGAGCGTTCG
>CAZRMH010000081.1:0-23454 GCA_964600935.1 uncultured Candidatus Obscuribacterales bacterium | reverse complement strand
CTGGCGCCTCTTTTGACATTATAGATGTTCTCGAATGTACCAAGCAAATCTCCTGAATCATTACAGTTTCTTCACCGCTACCAAACCTGTTTAAAACATTACCAACCGTAAAATAAAACTCGTGTCGTCCGAATTCGACTGGCTAAAACCCTCTCCACGGAACCGTTCTAGAACCCTCACTATTCGTTCGTCGTTTCTCCTTCTGCAATTTTTACCAGTTTAAAAAACTGTTGCAAATCGCCCTGGGCATAACCAAGCGCCAAAATCGATCTCCACACTTCTATCTGTGCGACTGCGTTTTCAACGTCAGCCTGCGCCAAGTTTTCCTCCGCAACCGCGAGCGAAACAACGTTGTTCAAACCAACGCTGTATCGTTTTAAAACATTGATTTCCTTAACACGAGCGGCTGCAACCAGCTCTGGAGTCTGTTTTGCAATTTTACGAGTTTGTTCCAACAGCACTCGACTGTTCGCGTCTTTCTTCTCAAGCAATAGCATCGCAGCATCAAAATCAGCCCGGGCAGCCAGTTCATTACTGCGAGCCATCTGCTTCTGTGCCTTCAGTGGAAAGTATTCCAATATCGGGAAACTGAAAGAAGCACCTATCATGTAGTTGAAGACTTGCGGCAAAACCCCGTCAGCAACGGGTCCGATCGGGTTACTACGATCGCCGCTGCCTCGTCCCCAAAGAGAGGAGTTGAGCCAGAGGTGTGGTCTGTAAGCTTTGTCCAACACTGTTTGTTTGGCTCGCCACCGATCGATCTCGGCAAATTTGAAACGTGCAAGCGGATGTGAACTCAGATCGACAGGACGTTCTTCCTTGATCTCCGATGGACTGCGAACCACCGGGTCAGAAATAATATCGAAGTCATGCGTGGAGAGTCCCATCTTTTCGGCAAGGTCGACAAGCGCTAAACGAAAATCTTTTTCGGCTTTCAATAAATTGATTTTTGCTTTGGAAACTTCGTAATCCAGATCAGCCGCATCCACACCCGGTCTCAAGCCTTCCGCAACCAAAGTCTTTACACGCAACTTAGCAGCTTCCATATGATCGAGCGAAGCTTGTCTTGCAGTAATAACTTGCTTACAAGCCGCCGCGTGGAAAAAGGAATCAGCCGTAGCGAAGGCCACGTCTAGCTCAGTGAGACTTATGTCGGCTCTCGCGGTTCTGGCATCGGCATCTGCGAATTTATCGTTTGCTTTTCGCAAACCAAAATCGACCATCAACCAGTTTAAGTTCAAACCCTGAAGGTTGTTAAGAACCGGACCGTATGTCGCTTTCTGCACGGGTGGACCAGAGTCGACCGGCACTGTATCAAATCCGGACACATTATTCATGACAACACTGGCAATCCGGTTGGGCGTCACGCCTGAAATTTGTGTGTCTATATTCAAGTTAGGCAAATACTGCATCTTGGCTAGTGAGACATTTGCCTTTGCCGCTCGCAATTTGAAAAACTTTTGTCGAATGGTCGGATAGTTACGAATCGCGGTATCGACACTCTCGCGGAGGCTTACAGCCTTAGGAGGTTGCAACGGTTGAAACTGCAAGTCAGGAACGTCAGCCTCGCGCCCGGCCGCACAAACGCCATCGGCAAAACTGCCCCAGAAGACAACGGTGACAAGCATCACCAGCAGCAGTTTTCTTCCGAGTGCGCAGAGCATCATTGGTTTCGTTAGGTCACCAGACCTGCCCAATCGAGCCGGTTTCGCGAGGTGAGTATAGTAATCAGGAGCTAGCCAGTTAGAGCAAAGTGCTCTGAAGTTGCTAATTCTACTCGACTAGTCTATTCACTGAATGAAATTTAAGTCGATGTTATTTCGACCGGACTTATCTTTCACGGACCTAACCCAATTTGTCCGCTGGCTATAATAAACAACCCGCCGAATGACTATAATTTGAGAAACAAACGGAGAGACCGTGCTCCTTCGCCCAGCAAATTTCAAGACGACTCGAGCGTGCACCCAGCGTTCGCAGACGTGCATGCCGCCTCGAACAACTTACGCGCTGACGGTTCTCATTTTCCTTTTTGCATTTTGTGCAAACACTCCCGGCTACGCCGATGACGATGACACCGCCGGATTTTTCAAATTTAAAAATTCCGATTTCTTTGACATCGTCGATGTAAAGAAGGAGGACAAGCGCGAGAAGAAAGAAGAAAAGGAAGATGATAAGTTGAGGGATGACCGGGACAACGACTGGCAAACTCGACCGACCAATCCCAAAGAGACATACACTGAAACGTTTATGGATACCGACTTCAGCAAGCATTCGTTTAGCGATTTGGATATGGCAAACGATTTAAATGCGCTTGCAGATGCCGATGTCACATCCAAACGCAGAGACTTCGGTAGCCGATCTGATGATGACGCCAAACGCACGGACGAAGATCACTCCGACGACAGAGACAAACGTCGCGAAGAGTATCGAAAACGAATGCGGGACGAGGATTATCGCAAGTTTCGCGACCTCACAAAAATTGACGACAGCATGCTCCATGACGGCGTTCCTACACCGATGGATCGGCGACAAAATGGTGGCTTCGAACTGCTGCCTGGAAACGGATACATCGTTCCGTATAAGCTAAACGGCTGGATTGAAATCGACCGAAAATTACCCTGGGAGGCAGCTCAATAGTGCATCTTCGTGATACCGCAGTTGAGAACAACCATAAGCGAATTAGCCACAATTTCCAAACAAATTGTGAACGTCGATTGCAGCGATCCTGGGAACGCTTGCGATCCTGGGAACGCTTGCAGCTATCCTGGGAGCGCCGGCTTCCAGCCGGCTTCGTCCCAGCAAATTCAAATCGTTGCATTATTTTTTCCGCGTTAGCGCTCACCATGCTGTTCCAAACGTCACCAATCCCGGCTTACGCTGCGGAATCCAGCACTTCAGATCCAAGTTTCTTCAAACCAGACTCACCCTGGGCGACCACACTTCCTTCGCGCAAACATAAGAACAAAGATACGGGAAAACTGCCTCAGCAGGACTTCTCGGCGAGCTGGAAAGCAGAACTCGCGGAAGGCGAAAGATTCCTTTTGACGAAGGAGTATTCCAAAGCCGAGTATTGCTTCAGACAAGCATGCAATCATGTCCAGCGTCTGAAACCAGCTCCACCAGACGATGTCGTCGTATGCCTCGAGAGCTTGGCGAAAGTCTTATACATGGAAGACGAGATTGTCGAAACGATTCCATTGTACAAAAAAGCGTTGAAGATTCTGCAGAAAGCATACGGTAAAGATAACGTTAGAACCGTGCCGACCCTTGTCACAATCGCCAACATCTTCGAAGACGAGGGTGACTACAAGAAAGCAACTGAGTTTTACCAACCAGCAATTGACATCGTTTCTCGCACCAAAAGTGGTGCCAACCAATTATTACTTGCCGATTACCAACACCGACTGGGCCGCGTTCAATTTAAACAAGGAATGAATGCGGACGCTGAAAGCTCCTACCTGACAGCGCTTACGCTGGTTTTACAACCAACAATGCAGCCCACCAGTGCCTTTATCGAAGACGTTCTCGCAGACTATACGACCCTACTGCTCTCAACAATTTACAACGCGAAAACTCTACGTTCTGCTTTTCAAAACGAGCTGCTAAAAGATCAAATTGGCTCGTTGAGACGAAAGAGCGGCGCTCCTGTATCCGCTTTCAGCACAGACGTTTCCATCCGGATGGCGGACAAAGCCACAGCTGAAGCCATCGCGGCCGAAGAGAAAAGCATTCGCCCCAGCGCATCTGATGTCACCAAAGCCGGTATCACACCGACCGACTACGACACGGCGTCAATCAAAACGGATAAAAAATATTCAGACTTTGCTGCACTCGAAGACATAAATAAACAGCGCGTTTCCTTCTACGAACGCATGATTGCAGCAGACATCGATTCACTTGGCGCCCAACATCCAAGTGTGGCTCGCGATTTAAATGGTTTGGCTTCCGTATACTTGTCCCAGCAAAATTACAACGAAGCAAAACCTCTCCTCGCCCGGGCTCTAGAGATTTACGAGAAGGCATATATCAGTGATTCCGGACCGGCAAAGCAGACTCGACTTTTGCTTCAATTGATCAACGAAGAACAAAATCCAAACGTCGCCCCCCTTGATTTGACGTATGTCGACAGTCTTCCGAAAATCCCACAGGCAGCGCAAAAGCTTGAAGTAGCTTTACGTTTAAACGACCTTGCATTTATGCTTTATCGTCAAAACAAAATGGCAACGGCTTTAACCGTATACAACTGGGCACTCGCAAGTACCGCCGCATCAACCGGCGAATCCAGCATACTATCGGCAAGCAGTATGATCGACGTAAGCAGACTTTTGCGCTCCACCGGACGCGCAGCGGACGCCGAAAAATTCGAAGGTAATGCCCGAGCAATCGCTCGTCAGGACTTGCTGGACAAGCGCAGCCGATTAACTCCTTAACAGCGCACCAGGGTGTATTCCATGGACGAATGCCCGCAATGTTCAAAAGATACAGCTGAGTGCCAGTGCTCAACCAGGTTGATGCCCAGCCAAAAGGAAACAGTCGAAGCTACCGCCGACGACGAATTAAAGACGGCTTCACGAATTCAGGGCTATAAGCAAATCCAACTTCTAGGTCGCGGCGCATCCAGTGCGGTTTTTCTGGCTGAGCAATTATCGTTATCAAAGCGAGTCGCAATTAAGCGACTTTATCAAACACTTAACACCGACACTCGTGCAATTTCGCGATTTGAGCAAGAAGCGCGAGCCTTAAGCAATTTGAAGCACCCTAACCTGGCAGAAGTGTTCGACCTTGGCACCGCTGATGATGGCACACTTTATATTGTCATGGAATATGCCGACGGCCCAAATCTCAAAAGTTTAATTGCTAAAGGAGTTTTAGAGCCAACCCGCGTAGTTCAAATTGCACGTCAATTGTGCGACGCGCTCGCCTACGCACATGACAATGAAATCGTCCACCGGGATTTGAAGCCGGAAAATATTATTCTGGTAAACGACTGGCAGGGGAACGAACAGGTAAAACTGGTCGACTTCGGGATCGCCAAACCGACCGCACAGGGTGGTGAAATTCAACGCCTGACTCAGACCGGTGAGCTAGTGGGCAGCCCGAGTTACATGAGCCCAGAACAAATTCGCGGCGATCAAATCGATCAACGCACGGATATCTACTCGCTAGGCTGCATCATGTACGAGGCTCTGACTGGACGCGTGCCTTTCCGCGGAGAGAGCATGATGTCGACACTGGCTCTCCATTTAGAACAGACACCCGAACCGATAACACAGGTCAATGCGAATCTCTCCGCCTGGAAACCGCTCTGCGAGGTGGTCACGCAGTGCCTGGAGAAGGACAAAAATAGAAGAATCGCTTCTGCGCAGTCACTGAAATCTGCGCTCGACAATCTGACCGCCCCGCAGCCCAAAGGGCAGACTGACACATTCAGACTATTGGCACTGGTTTTTGGGGTCGTTCTCACAATAATCAGTACTGCAATCTTCCTGTCCGATCAAAAAAATCTTCTAAAATCCACCCCCGATGGTAAGGCCGCGCTAGAAGTAGCGCCCGTTTCTGGAACAGCGCCATCGAATAAAAAAATTGCAGCGAATATAACACCAGCAGATTTAAGGAATGCAACATCCGATCAGAACAAAATCCAGCAAGAGCTCGCCATGAAACTAGCCCGCGCAGAGGTTCTCTACTACTCAGGATTTGAAGCGAAGAGCTTGGCGGTTTACTCGCAATCACTGGACGATGCATTTCGCGCAAACGCATCAGCAGAAACGAAGCTGGCAATCAGCACGTTTTTGATTGATACACTGCACGAATTTAATTACAAACCACAGCAGAAGGACGCTCTCTACAAGAGACTAAGACCCTCAATCAACTCGGTCTTAAAGAGCACCAGCAACGAGCTTGAAAGTTTATTCGGAGCATACTTTTTGTATAAATACGCTTCATCAAAATGCTCGGAAGCTCAAGAATTATACAAAGACTACAGCACCAGGGAGCAGTCAAAAGAGCGGTTAAACGAGGGAATTGCCCTGTTTCACGAGGCGTTGACTCTAGCCAAACGCCGGCAAGATATCGACAGTTCAGGTCTGCTGGGCCGAATTTATGAAGCGCTAGGCACCGCCTATAGTGGCGATTACAATTTCAACCTGGCGAGGCAAAGTTTTAAACAGTCGTTCGACTGGTTGAAAAGCTCGGAAGGCTTAACGGACGAAGAAACCAGAGAAGTCGCACTGCAGTTATCTAAAGCGACAATCGCTCTCTATCGAGTTCAACGCAAGCAACAGAAGCACTCAACGTCAGCTATACCCGTTTATCTTAAAACCACGAGAGAAGCCCTTGAAAGCATTATTGATGCGCATAAAACCTCAAAAGTGCAAGACAATTCTGACGGTCTTGAAGAGCTCCAAAATGCACTTAAAGAACTGAATGCGCAACTACCTAGCTAGCCTTCAACATAGGAATCCTGTTATCCAGTCGCCAAAACTAAATTCGGAGCACAAAATGACAGACCGCAATGGAAACGCAAAACGCACAGGACTGGCAGTCGGAACTGTTCTTGGACTCCTGGGGGCGGGCGCCGGTTACTACCTGGCTAGCGGATTAGGAGAAGCATGGCTACCGACGCCAGCAAGAATGTACGACTACATTGGCATCACGTTAACCTGCTTCGCGATACCTGCCATTCTGGGTTTTGTTCTGGGCACCTCCATTCAGCGTTTGCTCAACAGGCGAAACGGAAGCTGACAGCCGGGCAACACAACTGCGCTCGGGCACTGGGCAGAGCATTTTACTATTGCATTTAATAGAACAACGGGAGAGCCAAAGTGCAGCAAAGCAGGCTTGTGGCCTGCTTTACGCACCTTGTGTGCCAAACAGCGGGTAACGCCATTCAACACAAAGATTGGAGATGATTCGTCGGAGGATTCGGAAAACGCCTACATGTCCACCCTCGCGGATAGATATGCCGATTCGCCTGTTAATCCGAACTGCTCAGATAGTTCACTTCAATCTTGCTTGCCAACGCGTGCAGCAACGAAGTCAGAGTTCTGCGGACAGAATCCCAGCTCCGATTGCCACACGCGTTGTGACGACGACTTACGAACCGGCGACCATCATCTTGCCGATCTTAAGAGTCGGCGCGCAGGTGCGCGAACGGAAGACGAGGTCGCTGCCGATCATCTCGATGTTCTGGAACATCTCCATGAGGTTGCCGGCAACGGTGATTTCTTCCACCGGGTAGGCGAGCTTGCCGTCCTCGATCCAGATGCCGGAGGCACCCATCGAGTAGTCGCCCGAGACGGCGTTGAAGCCGGGACCCGAGACGCTGGTCAGATAGAGACCGTTCTTCACCGAAGCGATGATCTCTTCCTGGGTGTGCGAGCCTGCTTCGATGAACAGATTGCTCGTCGAGCCGCTGTTCGGCTCCAGACCGAGCTTGCGCCCGGAATAGGAATCGACCAGGTAGCACTGGAGCTTGCCGTCCTTGACCAGCACTCGCCGCGTGGTCGGCAGACCTTCGCCGTCGAACGGATGCGAGCCGAGCGCGCCCGGGATCATACCGTCATCGATGATGACGAGTTCCAGAACGGCGACGACCTCACCAACCTTGCCGGCGAGGAACGAGCTGCCGCGGTAGACGTGCGACGCGTGCATGCAGCCGACAAACTGACCGAGCAAGCGAGCCGCCATCAGCGGATCGAATACCACCGGCACTTCCTGCGACTTCACCTTGCGAGCGCCGAGATGGCGAAGCGCACGACGAGCCGCTTCCATACCGATGGACTCGGGGCTCTCCAGACCGGCGAGCGTACGGCTGGACGCCGACCAACTGCCAGTCTGCATGGACGAGCCGTCTTCGGACGCCACGATGCCGGCGCCGATCGAGCAGCTGGTAGCCGCGTAGCTTCCGAGGAATCCACGCGAGTTGGCCAGCACCACACGGCCACGACTGTCCGAGAAGCTTCCGCCCTCGGAGTTCGTCACGCGCGGGTCAGCCCCACGAGCCGCCGCTTCCGCCTTCATAGCCATAGCGATCTTGGCGTTGACGTCCACCTTCGTGATCGCCTCGTCGTAGAGGTCCAGCGACGGGAACGTCTTGGCGAACTGATGCGATTCCGGCATGCCGACGAATTCATCGGGTTCCGAGGCCTTCGCCATTGCGATGGTGGCACGCACCATCTTGGTCAGGGAGGCGCGCCGGAAGTCCGTCGTGGACGTGGTGGCGGAGTTCTTCCCGACCAGCGCACGGAACCGCAGACTGCGGTCCTGGGCGCCCTTGAGTTCTTCGACTTCAGCCAGCCGCACTCCGCACTCGACGGATTCGGACTCACTGATTGCAACATCACAGTCTGTCGCCCCGAGCCGTTTGGCTTCGGAGACGACAAACGCTGCCAAGCTTTCCAGCTTTTGAGTGTTCTTAGACATGTTCGTGTTCTCCTTAACGGCCTGTGCCGCCGACGGTGACTTCATCAATGCGAACGGTGGGCATGCCCACGCCGACAGGAACGCCCTGATTGGCCTTGCCGCAAGTTCCGATGCCTTCATCCAGGGCCATGTCGTTGCCGACCATCGACACCTTGTGGAGCGCCTTCGGACCGTTGCCGATCAGAGTGGCACCCTTGACCGGCGTCGTCAGCTTACCGTCCTCGATGAGGAAGGCGCCGCGAGCGCTGAAGGTGAAGTTGCCGTTGGTGATGTCGACCTGTCCGCCACCGAAAGTGGTGGCGAAGATGCCGCGCTTCACCGAACGGATGATTTCTTCCTGGGTCTGCTGACCACCAGCCATGTAGGTGTTGGTCATACGCGGCATCGGCGCGTGCTTGTAGCTCTCACGACGGCAGTTGCCGGTGGAGGCGACGCCCATCAGACCGGCATTCATGCGGTCCTGCATGTAGCCCTTCAGGATGCCGTTCTCGATCAGCACGGTGCTCTGCGTCGGCGTGCCTTCGTCATCCACATTGAGCGAACCGCGGCGACCGGGCAGAATGCCTTCGTCGACGACGGTCACCAGCGGCGACGCGACCTGCTGACCCATGAGCTTGCTGAACGCCGACGTGCCCTTGCGGTTGAAGTCGCCTTCCAGACCATGGCCGACCGCCTCGTGAATGAGGACGCCCGGCCAACCCGGCCCGAGCACCACCGTCATCTCGCCGGCGGGAGCGGGGACCGCTGCCAGCATGTCGACCGCTTCCTTGGCCGCGTCGAGCGCGTGCTTGCGCCAGCGGTCCAGGTCGGTGAAGAAGCCGAACTCGTAACGACCACCGCCGCCCGAGCTGCCCTGTTCCTTGCGACCGTTCTCTTCGGCCAGGCACGAAACCGAGATGCGCACCAGCGGACGGTTGTCCAGGATGATGCTGTCCTTGGCAGAGCGCAGCGAAGAGGCGATGCCGATGTTGTAGTCTTCGACGCCGAGCGAGACGGTGACGTTCTTGATGCGCGGATCATAGGCACGAGCCGCGGCATCGATGGCACGCATCAGCGCGATCTTGTCGGAGAGTTCGACGTCGATCGGGTTGGCGTCGACCATGTAGAGATTGTGCGGGGCGCCAGAGGCAGAGACGATCTCCTGCGCAGGCACGTGGGATGTGTGATCGGCGATGGCGCGAGCCACCTTGGCCGCCTTGGTCAGGTTGGTGAAGTTGAGGTGGTCGGTGTGGGAGTAGCCGGTCTTGTCGCCGATGACGACACGGACGCCGGCGCCCTTGACCACACTGCAGCTGGTGCGCTTGAGGATGCCCTGGTCCCAGGTGAGGTTCTGCTCGGTGCCTGCCTGGAGGTAGACATCGCAGAAAGCGCCGACGCTGAGACGGTCCTTGACGGCACCGCTGATAACCTTGTCGAGCTGACTCGCGGTCACCCCGAACAAGCTTGAAATCTGGCTTTCGATAGAGCTAAGTTTCATTGGATGCTTCCTTCCGTTTACGGAGTTGAAGTATGAACCCACCCTCTTGAACGCTTCCATGGCGTCAGGGTGGGTCGTGAGGAACGAACGACAATCTCGGGAGGTTCAGGTCTCGGCACAGAGCCGAAGGTTCAGCGGATGCAATCGGTTTTGCTTCTGTGCTGGAGGGACCTAATTACCTACTGAGAATAAACTTGTCAAGTGACACCCTGGTCTATCACCGCACGTGAGCCCCACACAAGGTTTAGTTTACATGTAAAGCTTGTAAACTTCATCGCTCATCCTGACGATGAACTCTGAGGCCTCACCCTGCGGGGCTTGCGCTCACATGGGCGCTTCGACCGCGCGGTGTCGCGTGACACTCGTTAACAAAAACGAGCATTTTGCTTACTCGCGCTAACCTCGTCCGCTTGCGCGAGGAGGGCACTGACACAAACAGATGTACCGCCGGGCGACATCATGGAACACGGCGGCTTCAGACTGCACCATCAGTTCTGGAGAGTCAGAGCTGAATCAGCCCGGCCTTTCGAATCAGCGCGCGGAACAGACGACCGCTGCCTTCGTAGTCCGCTTCCGGGTGCCACTGCACACCGATAGTGAACGGTCGGGTGTCGTGTTCGATCGCCTCGACAATACCGTCATCGGCATATCCGGTTGTCACCAGATTTTGTCCGAGCCGGTCGATGCACTGGTGGTGCGAACTGATCGGGCGCTCAACGGTTCCAGAGCGATAGATGCGGCGCAATTGACTGCCCTTCTGCAGCCGAATCGGGTGGCGGGCCACTTCGTCTCGATTGCGATGCAGGATACCGTGACCGGGCAGCATCGTCTCGATATCCTGATGTAGCGACCCGCCGAGCTCGAGATTGAGCAGCTGCAAGCCACCGCAGATGCATAACATCGGCTTGGGCTCACCATCAGCGCCACGAGATTCGAGAGCCAGACGCATGAGCCTGAAATCGAACTCTTCGCGAATCGGATGAATCAGAGTGACGGACGGGTGAGGCTCCTGGCCGTACCGAGACGGCGAGTAGTCGTGCCCGCCGATAAAAACAAAGCCGCTGCAGAGCGCGAGAAGTTGCTTCACATCTCTGGTGGCCTGCGGCGCGATCGGCAGCGGGATGCCGCCGGACAGGCGAATGGCTTCCACATACGTTCGATTGACTCGAACTTTGCCGGTGCCGGTCGTGTCAATTTCGCAGTTGAGAGCTATGAGTGGTTTCACAGATATTTCCCCAATCTTTTTGGTTTTGTTCTCTTGGAGATGGGCGAACAGCGAGGCTGCGCGCCTGCCTGAACACGAGGAGCGCTCGATTGATGTCGACCGCAGCGCTCTTGTGTAAAAAACGTTTGTAACCGCCCGATTCGAAACCTGTTCGAACCATTAGAAAGTCGCGTCTCTGTTCGTCTGGAAACGCGCACACCTGTTTCGGCACGCGTTTCCAAAACGACCGCAGGCGTCGATTCCGTTACTCGGGCTGAGCCGACTGGCCAATCCCATCCGACGGCGCCGGAAGCGGCTGAACCTGCGGGCTCTTGTCGGCGCGATCCTTAACAATCCAAGCGGTGAGCGACTCTCCTTTTGGAACCCCCCAGCCAGTGGGATGATCCCAGTTGTCGCCCGACTTGTATCCGGGACCGCGGTAATCACCGTTGTCACCAGTGGTGATGTCATGGAAAGTGGAGGTGTATTCAGTCGAATCACCGATGCGATACAGGATCTCGACCGGCATGCCGATTCGAACACCGGCCGCTTCATCGATAATCGCCCAGAGCGCAGCCCAAGCCGGAGATGAAACCGAAGTCCCGCCCCAGGATTCCCATTTGCCACCGAAGTAAAACGAGTAGGCTGTTCCCGGCGAGGCGTTGAGAGCCACGTCCGAAGTAACCCGCATATCGCCGGCTGGAACACCAGGTCCCTTCTGCCAGGATTGACGAGACCACTGTTCCGAAACACCGCCACCCGAGCCTGTCCAGGCCTGTTCAGCCGTACGCTTGCCTCTAACCGAGCGCAGCTCCGTGCCACCAACAGCGGTGACATACGGATCTGATGAGGGGTAGTCGACCGACAGCTTCACGACCGGTTTGGTGGTCGGTTTACCGTCCTTGTCCTTACCCCCGTCTTCTTCCTCATCGTGCTTGCAGTCATAAGCGCCATCGTCGCCGGCTGCGGCGAAAACTGCGATGCCTTGTGCCGCAGCTTGCTTGAAGATGTTGTGCTCCGACTTCATCTGCCGCTTGCCGGTGTGCTCTTCACACAGCCCCCAGCTAATCGACATGACGTCAGCCTTGTTATCCGTAACCACCTGGTTGAACACTTTGGTGAACGTCGTGAACTTCGAGTCCACCCCCATGTACATCATGATGTCTGCACCGGGAGCCTGCGAACTCGCCGTCTGCAAGTCTAGAGTAGTCTCGTCATTGGGCGTAGTGCTGGTGCCGCCGACAGGGACATCGATCAGCGCGCCGGTTCGGACGATCTTGTAGTGCTTCCAGTAGGCGTCGATGTCCTTCTTGTCATAAGCGTAAGCCGTGGCAACTGCAATCGTCTTACCCCTGCCACTGTATTTGGTGCCTTTCAGATTGGCGTTATTGGCAGTGGGAAACTCATAGACCGTCGCGATTTCCTGAGGGGAGAAACCGCTTGGTTTGCTGGCTGCCGGCGCCAGAACCGGCGGCGGCACGTCCTTACGCATGCGGCTTTCGAACTCAGCGAAAGTGTCGAGACCCATAACGGATTCGACGATCTGCGACAGCCGTGCCGGCAGCGCCGGGTCACGGTCGTTGGACAAATACTGCCTGGTCACACCACCGGGAAGCTTGATGGTGTACTGGTTGATGGTGACGGAAAACACCTTCTCCAGTTGGGCGACGGTCCCTTCCACCTCGATGAGAGTGCGGTTGGGCGACACGTTCACGATCGTCAGACCGCGACTTTGCATATGCGCGATAACGAACTCGACATCCTGCTTCGTCGGTGAGAAGCGGGCAGCGAAGTCGTCGGGATTGAGGTATTTCCGGTAATTGGGAGATGCCGGATTGTAGATATCGGCAATCAACTTGTTCAGTCCGACTTCATCACGAAGCTTCAAACCGATCAGAATACGAAGTTTCTGACTGGGGTCTGCGTGATTCTTGAGCTCCGACTTCCGCACCACTGACGGTGTATCACCGGTGAGGACGAAGCGCCCGAAAAGGTTGTGGACGACGAAACTGTTAGGACTGAAGACGGTTAGCAGAAAAAGAACTGTGACTGCCATCGCCGAACATACGGCGAGCAGCTTTCTATTGTTACCTGACATGGCGAACTCCTGATGTGATGTACGCGCAGAACGCGGACATTGCAAGCTCAGGGGAAGCGCGAGCCGCAATCGTTTTCGGAGAATGGCTCTCGATCGTGTCCGCAAGGACTGCGATCTTCGAACCACCGCCTCTCGAAACTGATGTTATTGCCCTGTTTCCTGGAAGAAAACCGGCGCCGCAGTTGCGTTTTCTGACGAAATCACAAACAACGACGCCGGTCTCCACCTCAGCTTTGATTGTTGCGAAAAGCCCCTGCGGTTTCTAACGCAGCGGGTTTTAGTTGAAGTGCGAGGCGCTGTCGACCAGCGGATCGTCGTAGCGAGGCTCGACCTTGATCGCGGGATCGTGAGCTTCCTTCAGATTTTCAGAAGACTCATGACGTTCCACTTTCGAGGTTCCGTCCGCGGCGAAAATTTCTTCGCTCTCCACCGTGCCGTCATAGCGGAAGGTCCGCACTTTGCTCGGCTTGCCGCTGACGATGTCGGTAGCCTTCTTGATCCTCTGACCGCCCCAACGCTCGAACTCGAGCGCTCGCGTGACGGTGCTACCGTCAGCGCTATACTCCTCGACCTTCTCGAGCGAGTAATATCGGTAAGAACTGTACGCGGACCGGTAACCGCTCCACGTCTGCTTGAAGCGTGCTTTGCCGTCGGCACCGTAGACGGTGACAAGCATACGGTCGACGAAAACCTCCCGGTCCTGGTCACGCGTGCCATCGAGACGATACGTCTCGACTTTCGAGTCACCGTTGGACAGCTCCGTCGCGTTCGCCCACACAGTAGTGCCATCGGCGTGGAAGAAGACCGAAACCTTCTTGCCGTCTGCCGACTTGGCAATCTTGGCGAGCAGTCGCGAGCCGACGTTGCGATAACGCAACGTCTCGCTCGAACCGTCGGACTTGAACGCTGTCTTGGAGTCCAAGTCACCGCTGATGCGGTATGTGGTCTCGCTGACCTTGGTGGTGCCATCGGCAGCCATCTCGGTCGACGATTGAAGCTTGCTCGTGTAGGGATGCATTTCCTGCACCTCCTTAACCGAGCCGTTCTCGCGAAACAATTGACGCTGTGTGCGGCCGCCCTGACGGTACTGAATTTCGACTTTCACCAGCGTCCCATCTTCGAGATAGGTGTAGATGCGCTGGAGTTCGTCGGATCCGTCCGGCTTCGGAACGACCTTGACGACATATTTCGGCTGCGCCGGAGCGGTAACAGGAGGCTGAGTCGGGGTCGACGGCTCCTCTTTCTTACATCCGGAGAGCGAAACGGCTAACACAGCAACAAGCGCCAACCCGGCGATACCGGGTCTAAGTTTAAATAGGCTCATTGTTGTTACTCCATGCGAGGATAGACCTCGCGATGTGTTCAGGTCTAGCACCGCTGGGGATACCAGCGATACCGACCAGTTGGAATCAGCAAGAATGAAAAGAGAGTCTTTCGACCTCGGCGACAGCTGAAGAACAAGCACGAGTGCTCATTCAGACAAACTGCCGCCGTGTCGATAGACTGTTAAAACCGCAGTCACTTCACTTTCGAAGGATGACTGTATTTGTGGACGGCAGGCATGATCGGTTGTCCCAAACCAGATCCCTGAGCGGGCATCTGCAAGGTTTTGTGCAGTTGCTCCAGCGTAATCCATCCATCGCCATCGCCTTCACCACTGGTGCGCCCTTTACCCTTGACCTCAGGCTCACCATGCTGATTATCCAGCAAGATCCAGAGAACACCGGATTTCGCATCCTCCCAAACATCATGAATGGTTTGCGCATGCAAACCGCCCATAGTCGGGCAGAGAATCGGCATCTTTCCGTCTTTCTTCAGATCGAGAAGTCGCTGCTTAGTCGGCAGGTCGTTGTTGTAGACGCGCTTGTGAAGCTGTGGGTCATCGTAGTAACCAGCGCATTCGATTGCTACCGGCACTTCATTGAAGAGCAACTTCGCCGACTCGATCACATGAGATTGATTCATCCCAGGACCGCCAGCAGCGGGCTTTCCGTCCTTGCCGAGCAGCGGTTTCATGTCCGCTTTCATCAGCAAATCTTCACCGAGCTCCAGGGTGCTGACCACCTGTCCGCTGCTGTTGCGTTCGACCTCGACACGATTGGGACCCATCAAGTAACGCATACCAGAGAGGTCTTCGACGATTTTGCCGTCCTTAACCGTATTCATGTGTCCGGTCTCGTACATCGCGTTGATCAGGGTCATTTGAAACACCTGACTGGCCAGATTACGATCTCCCGTATCCGGCTTGCCGACGTCGTACTTGACCTCATCCTTGCCGGGCTTCAGCGTATTGTAGACTTGCGGTTTACCGTCAGGATCGGTTCCCTTCAACCCGTTGGGAGGTGTTGCGACCTTGCCCTCGGAGGTCGTCCAGGTCCCGGTCAAACAGACCTCTTTCAACAAACGCGTGTATTCATCAGGGTGAATGCGACATGCCACCACCTCGATTGAAGTGACGTTGCAGGTCGGATGGCTGCCCTGGTCGATTTCGAGATACCTGGCGATGTTGTGCATGGCGGTCTCGACAATCGTCTTCAGCTGCGTCTTATCGAAATTGGGACTGGGCTTCGCGGTCGTCAAAATGTCGCTGAGATAATTCATCGTTTTGACGATCTTCTCTGGCGCTACTTTGTCGGTTGCCGCATGCTCCTCGAACTCCTTAATCCACTTATTGAAGCGATCTTCGTTCAAGCCGGCGTTCTTCACAGCATCCACAAGACGATTGCGCGCCTCGAGCACGGATTCAGAACTCAAGACGAATTCACCACGAGCGATGCGGTCGATATCGCGAACCTTGGCCTCATGCGGCTGCTTGTCCGAGCTGACGTATTTCACATCAGCATCATCCGTGACAACCAATTGCTCGCGCCGATAGACTTTCCCGTCTCTAGTCGAGACAAAGGAGCCATCCGTGTCGCGCTGCCAGGTCAAATCGTGCGTGCCACCATCTTTGGTGGGAACGTGGTCGACAAATCTCTCCAGACCAACCTTGTCGTAGACAAATTTCCGCTCGGCGGCGCTGGGGAACGAAACCAGCTCAGGACGACCATTGGCATCGTAGTAGATGCGCTGCAAGCCGGTCGTCTCCTTGACCTTTTCTCCGTCCTTGTCGATAAACTGCAACGAACCATCAGCAAGGATTTTCAATTCCTTTCTGAGTTCCGTCTTGCCATCCGCTTCCCATTCGTCAGTCGTTCCGACTCGGCTCCACGAAGTTTCTTTGTCAACAGCGTTCGTCCGAACTTCGGATAGGGACGATACATTTTGCGCGTCGCGGACATACTTTAGCGAAAGAACGCCATCAGCAGTCGCAATTCTGACGCGATCGCCAAATCGATCGAAACTGGTTTCGACACCACTTCTGGTGACAAGCAACTCACCATTTTTCGACTCGACTTTGATCGTACCGTCACTTTCGGTGTACGACAAATTGCCGTCGAGAGCGAGCTTGAGAGCCGTTCGTTGCCGAACTGCAACCTCATCCGACGTCCAGGAATCACCGGATTTAGTCCAGGTGATTGTTACCGTCTTTCCTGATTCCGCACGTTTTTCAACCAGCTTCAGAACAACATTGCCTCTCAGCTCCGCTTCGACAGCGCTGCTATCCGGTCGTGTAATCGAAACTCGCGACGGCCAGATTCCATCCTTGTCTCGGCTCTCGGCTTGCTCTTTAGTAAGCGCTCTTCCGGAGCCGTCCTCGAACTTCAGCTTGCTGGTAGAGTCGTCGTACTCGATATAGACGCCTTCCGGCGACACCGTTCGACAACCATACCAGTTCTTATTCGTAAACCGGTTGCTGGCGTCATAGACGCTGTAAGAGCCGATTTCATAACCCTCTCGCTTGACGGTTTCGCCAGTCGCGACGACCTTGCTTGCGCCAACGAACTTGTAGGTCAAGCCGTTTTCAGTCATCGCGGTGACCCGTTTCGGATCTTTAGCGTCGCCATATACAAACGAGCGTTTCACCTTACCATCTGGTGATTCCGTTGAGATGATGCGGTTCTGTTCGTCTCGAACAAAAGTGCCATCCTCGGTGACCACCTTCTTCTGGTGTCTTCCGGCAGCGCTGCTATCCGGGGCCAGACCGTTGACTAGAACCGTCCCATCGGCTGCAGCTACAGGAGCTACAGCGTCAGCAGCAGAACCAAGCAATGGTGCGGCCAGCAATACAGCTAGTGAGAACACTGCCGCGATGCCCGATCTAAATGCAAATCGGATCATTTGTTTTTCTCCGCCACGAAGCGTTTACTCTTCGTGAATACGAACTTTTCAGCACTACGAGTGATTCCCTCGTGCTGAATTTCTAGTAATTGTGGGATCCTTGCAGAGCACCTCTCTGCCGGAAACATCGACGCCAGCGACAGGTGTTTCAAAACCGGAGCTTGCGCGCCGACTGATCAACACCTGCCGCTGTTGCCGAAGAAGAACTTGTCGACTGACCGAACAGGTCTAGCAGAGCCAATTAACGAGACTTTGCCTGTGCCCGCTGGACCTCTTAGACCGAGACTCAGCCGTTACGCGGGCAAGAGCCGCCGTTCATGTATTCGAGCATGGCGACACGCTCGGGCACGGGCGGATGAGTGAGCTGAAGGTACTTCCAGACACTCTTGATCCACTGCCACAGAGTCTGCGGCTTCGAATCCGGTGCCACGGCGTCGAAGATCGGGTCAATGGTCATCATCGGACGGAGAGCACGATACATCTCGGCATCGCGACCCTTCGGACGATTCTTCTCGACATACGCGACGAGCTTCAGCAGCGCCGTCGCGAGGTCGCAGGGCTCTCCGGTCATCTCAGCACCTGACGCATCAGCACCCGACTCACGAGAGCGGACGACAAAAGCCTGGACAATCTTGGTGAACTGACTGATGACCTGGAAGATCACCGCAGTGATAATCCACTCGAGCACACCAGTGAGGAAGCCGTTTTTATCGGGGTTCATGCCGACAGTTTTCTTGAACCAGCGGATGCTGCCCATGAGAATACGCACGCCGCCATCGACGATCGAGAAGAAGATCATCGAAAGCACTGACACAAAGGTGTTCAGCGCGACGTCGTAGTTCTTCACGTGACCAAGCTCGTGTGCGAAAACGGCTTCGATCTCGGCATCGGTCATGCCGCATTCGAACAGACCCTTGGTGGCAGCCACAACCGCCTTGCGATGGACGGGACCAGTCGCGAAAGCGTTGGGCAGCGGGTTGTCCGAGATGTACACCGGCGGCTTGAACTTGAGACCACTCTTCGCGTAAACGCGATCGACGATATCAATCAGCCGCTTGTGTTCCGGAATGGACGGGTCGGCCGGCACCGACTTGGTGATCATCAGCGCCACCTTGGCACTGAACCACCACATCACGACAGGAAGGAACCACCACAACATCCCGAAGCCGAGCTGGAATTTATAGGTGAAACCGAAGCCCCAGAGGGCAAGCAGGATGAGACCACCCATCGCGGAATAGCCGAGAATGGTCTTGATCCAAGCAAGCGTCTTCGCATGCTTGATAGCCGGATACTTGGGATGATCCGGCGGAATGACAGTAATACGCGCCATGTTATTTCTCCTTGTTTTGAGAAGCGCTAGAGGAAAAGAATTGGTGTGTCGATCTGCTCCAGGAGATTCAGTCGATGATGCTCACGTGAGAACGAATAGCAGTCACGGTTCTCAGAACAGTCACGTTAGATTCCCGACACGAGACAGGGAGAGCCCGAGACCGAGAGCGACAAGCACGCACCAGGGGCGGTGTCATAGACACATCCGAGGACTGGTGCGCGAATATCTCTCTAGGTGCTTAGAACTGCCTGTAAGCGCTTATGAATCCAAAATTCTGAAAAGAACAACACGGTTTAGAAGCTACAAATTGTCATGATATAGACTCAATACCTGAAGCCTGAGGCTATGTTCAAATGAACTAATAAAACTACTGACAGGATGAGCTTAAATATTGTTGTCAAGAAAACCAAGTGATTCACAACACAACTAGCAGGAAAGCTTTCAGAGATGTTTCTTGACAGCCACTCTTGTCAAGACCGCACTCAACACTCAAATCTTTGGCAAATAGCGAGGCTCACGTCAGCTGCCCTCTTGTGCTATTTTTTGAAATTCTCGGAGCGTGGTTGAAGTCGTGATAAAGAGACAAAATCGATCGATTGGAGTGATCTACGGACTGTTGTCTGCAGTGCTTTTCGGCTTGAGCACTCCGCTTGCAAAAATCCTTGTCGGTACGATCGAGCCGATGATTTTGGCTGGATTTTTATATCTGGGTTCCGGCTTTGGTCTCACGGTGCTCTGGCTTTTTAACCGAGCTCGCAGCCCCGAGCGGTTTACTCCAATCAAAAAAGCAGACATCCCCTGGCTATTGGGCGCCATCATATTTGGTGGCATACTCTCTCCTGTAGCGCTGCTTTTCGGAATGTCAATGACGATGGGCTCGACAGCAGCATTGCTGCTCAACTTAGAAAGCGTTCTCACAGCGGTTCTCGCCTGGATCGTTTTCAAAGAGAATTGCGATCGCAGAATCGTGCTAGGCATGATCGCCATCGCTCTTGGTGGCATAAGCTTATCTTTTGTCGGACAAGATGGCATCTCCTTGAGCTGGGGTTGCGGCTTTGTTATTCTAGCCTGCCTCGGCTGGGCGATCGACAACAACCTTACTCGACAGATCTCGCATGCTGATGCCGTTCAAATCGCTCTGATCAAAGGTCTCTGTGCAGGTTCTGTCAACCTGGGTATAGCGTTACTGCTCGGAGGCGGGATACCATCGGCGGTGCCTGTTACCACTGCCGCAATCGTCGGTTTTCTGGGTTACGGATTAAGTCTCGTACTTTTTGTCATGGCACTACGCCACATCGGCACGGCAAGAACGGGCGCATATTTTTCAACCGCACCATTCGTCGGAGCAATCGCGGCGATTTTATTATTGAGAGAACCCGTGACGTTGAACCTTGGAATAGCAGCGCTTCTCATGGGTATCGGCGTCTGGCTTCATTTAACTGAAAAACACGAACACGTGCATGAACACGAAGAGATGGAGCACGAACACGAGCACGTTCATGACGAGCATCACCAACATACTCACGGACCAAACGATCCAGTAGGCGAGCCACATTCGCACTCTCATAAACACAAGCGACTAGTTCACTCGCACCCACATTATCCGGATTCCCATCATCGCCACGCGCACTGAGACAGGTGCCAGAAGAGTCTTTCTGTCGATCAGTGCACCGAACTTACTTTGTCAATTGCGATGAATCCGGCGTGCTTGGCTTCATTGTTTCCCAGCGACCGGTGCGGCTCATCGTGTCCTTTTCTTTTGTTCGAAGAATCTTTTCCCTCAAGCGATAGGCTTCATCCTTTCTGCCTTCATCTTCGAGGAACTTGATGTAGTGTGTCTGGAGCTTGATCACTTGCGGATCTTTTTCGCCTAGGAGTTTCGTCTTGGCCGCAATTGCTTCTTTGTAGTAGCGCTCAGCTTCAGCCTTTTTGCCCCAGTAGTGATACAGCAACGCAGCGTTTTGCATGATAGTCGAAGTCTCGACACTATCAACGCCTGTCAATCTTGTGTAAACCTTAATCAGCCGCTTTAAAACCGGCGCACCATGACTGTATCGTTCAGTCGCGTAGTAGACGCGGCTGAGCGTCTGAAGAGTTTGAATCAAGCGCGGATCACTGTCATCATATTCTTCCATCAGCTCCATGCCGAACAGCGTCAGTTCCTCTGCCGCTTTATAATCTTTTGCAGCCATCGCCTGCTCGATGGAACGAAACAGAATCGGCCATTTCTTGTCCGCTTCCGTATATCCATCCGTTTTTGTATCCGAACCGCTCAGCGTCTGGCCCCTTTCAAGTTTCCCAAATCCGCATGCCATCGCGATTAACGCAACTTCGCCGGCTCAACAACAAGAGACTAATTCGACACCTTTGCCCCAACTGTCGCTTATGTTTCACCACAAACTATATTCCTGCAAACACTATTGGCATAACACTGATAAGAAACCTGAGCGCTTTATTCGGACACTGAAATTCGACCAGATAAAGCCGCCGGTGTTTGTGCACATTAAGCGTTTTTTGCACACAATTCGCGGAGCCTAGCGCTAGCCATTTTTGACTGTACCAATACCTGCAGATGCAGACCAAGAAACCGTTTTAATCAATCGACGGCAAGAGCCACCTGGACTAGAAACCGAACTGCCGGCCGACAGGCCGTTTATTACCAATAGTTCTCTTGAACAGAAGCAGTGAAGAATTGCTAGGCTGCTGACATCTTTCACCGACTCTCAAACCACTAACAAAGCCTCTGAATTAGAACTACTCCAGCAATAACCTAAATCCGAAGCTTCCAGCGAGCTGCGGATGTGACTTGCGCACCCGGCTAACGCCTAGACGTGCGGTGCGGCAAGAGTTCATTCATTTAACCTGAGAGGGCCCTTATGGACAAAACACTAGCAACTATCGTCACTGGCGGCGGCAGGGGCATCGGTCGTGCTATCGCGGAACGCATGGCTGCCGACACGCCTGTTCTCGTCATCGGTCGTACCGAAGCAGATCTCGTTAGCCTCTGTGACATCGTCGTCAAGTCAGGCGGCATCGCTGATTATCTGGTCGGCGACGTCTCCGATCCTGCCACCGCGGACGCCGCTGTCGCTCAGCTCTCAAACGGGGGCATGAGCGTGCTCAATCTGGTCTGCAACCCAGGCATCGGCACGAGCGGAGCAGCGCACACCATGGATAAACAGGCTTGGAAAGACATGTTCGCTGTTAACGTCAATGGCGCGATGTGGTTTATCCAGGCATGCTTGCCCGCCATGATCGAGCGAAAGAACGGCTCCATCTGCGTGATTTCGAGCATCGCCGGCGTCAAGGGTTTCAAATACCAAACGGCCTACTGCGCGACCAAACATGCGCTAGTCGGCATGGCACGCGCGATTGCACTCGAAACCGCAAAGCACAACATCCGCGTCGTACCGATCTGTCCCTCGTTCGTGGAGAGCGACATGACTGACCGGACAATTGCCGGACTGGTCAAGCACCGCTCCATCACCCCCGAAGCGGCGCGCAAAATCGTCGAGGACACCAACCCACAGAAGCGCATCATTCCGGCTTCCGAGGTTGCTGACCTGGTGGCTCTGGTGTGCGCCGGTCGCATTCCTTCACTCAACGGCCAACCCCTCATGATGGCGGGTGGCGAATAAGGAGACGCTCATGGATTCTCGACTTACTGCCTTGACAGATTGGGTCCGCACCTCGGCCGCTCGTGCCCACGGGTTGCTCGTGCCGATCTCCGGTGGTTCCGATTCCGCCGTCGCTTTCCACATCCTCAACCAGGTTTACCCCGAAAAGACCGTTGGCGTCTTCATTGGAAAAGATCTGCGCGCTCGCGACTGGTTCTGCAAAACCGGCAACCTGCGATTCATCGATGATCTCGGCATCAAACCCGAGCACGCCGAAGTCGAGCGCAATGCTATCTGTCAGCGCCTCAGCTTGTCTGAGAATCGCTGGCTGGTCGGAACGCGCAACCGCACCGAGAACGTCTTCGGAACGTTCAGCCTGGCGAGCCGGGTGGCGACGTATCTGCCGATTGTCGGAGTTTGGAAAACCGACATCATGGCTCTCTGCAAGGTGATTGGCGTGCCCGAAGAGGTGACGGCTTCCAGCCGCCGAGCCGATCCCAACTGCGGTCGCCCGCAGGCGCTCGCTGAAATTCCGCTCGAATCCGTCGACGTCTTCCTCAAGGTTCGAACCGGCATTCTCGACATATCCGCTCTAGCTGCACTGACGGCTGCTCAAGTCGAGTACCTGGACCAAGCCTTCACCGCTAACCGCTTCAGAACTCTGCTGCCGACGCTTGGACCGAACCTCGACTGAATATCGCTTTGACGCGTGCTAAACCCTTGATTCGCATAGAGGCAGACCGGCAATCTGAGCCGGTCTGCCTCGGGGCAGGCGTTTCGTATGCAGGCAGCGGCTTTTGAAACATTCAACCATCCTCGCAGCTCTACTACTTCATCAAGTACTAAAAATTTCGAAACAAGAAGCGCCAGGCGAGCGACGTTTAGAGTCGACCGCTCGTCTGGCACTAATTGAACGATTATCAGCGGCGTGAAGCGTGCTTCACGAGCCCTTCTTGGAATCGTTTTTGTCGTCCTTCTTGGACGTGTTTTTGTCTTCTTTCTTCGGGCTGAACATTCTCAGCATCCGGTACATCTCCGCACCGAAGCCAATGCCTCCGAAGAGAAGCATCAATAGCGCGTTCC
>CAZRMH010000080.1:0-23518 GCA_964600935.1 uncultured Candidatus Obscuribacterales bacterium | reverse complement strand
CAGGACGCCTTAAAATAGCGTTAAGCTTGGTAGAGACAAAATCGACGAGGGGTGGCAAAGGTGACTGACGACAAGCAATACGCTTTTTTCGAAGGCAAATTCGTTGATATCGACGATGCCAAGGTGAGTATCAAAACTCACGTTATCCAATATGGAACCGGCGTATTCGAAGGTATCCGCGGCTATTGGAATGCGAAGGAAGAAGAGATCTATCTCTTCCGGATGAGAGAACACTTCGAGCGCATGATCGACAGCATGAAGATTATGCGAATTGAGTGCAAGTACTCGGTCGATGAACTCTGCGACATGGTCGTAGAACTCGTCAAAAAGAACAAGCCGAATACCGACATCTACATTCGTCCGCTCGCTTATAAGAACAGCACCGCCATCGGTCCTGGACTACACAACAACCCATCGGAATTCTGCTGCTACACCGTTCCATTTGGCGCCTACTTCAAAGGTGGCGACGATGGGTTGAAAGTGATGGTATCAAGCTGGAGACGACTCGAAGACAATGCCATCCCGCCTAGAGCCAAAGTAACAGGGGCTTACGCCAACACAGCGCAAGCAAAAACCGACGCGGTTCTTTACGGATTCGATGATGCTATTGTGTTGACCGAAGACGGACACGTGTCCGAAGGTTCAGCCATGAACATCTTCCTGGTCAAAAACGGCGAGTTAATCACCACGCCGGTTTCCGACAATATTCTTGTTGGTATCACGCTCACATCAATAATCGAATTCTGCAAAGAAGAACTCGGGGTAACTGCAACTCGCAGAAAAGTCGATCGGACAGAACTGTATGCGGCCGATGAGATTTTCTTCTGCGGAACTGGTGCTGAAGTTGTTTCCGTTGTAGAAGTCGATCGCCGCCCAGTCGGCAATGGCTCTACCGGGCCAATGTGCACCAAGGTTCGTGATCTCTATCATAAGATCACGCACGGCGAAGTCGAAAAGTATCACAAATGGCTGACTCCGGTTTACGCTAAGAAAGGGAGCAAAATCGGAGCGCGGTAGTCTATCTGTAAATACCTTTTCCAGAACTCGGGTTTATCATGAAACTGCGATTAATCACTTTGAGCCTTGCGCTCGCATTCGGAATTCTCCTCACGGTCAGCTTCTCCGCTGACGCACAAGGAACAAAACCAAGCGATGCTTACAAACAATTTCTAGTGAAATTGTATTGGGCAAAACAACTAAAAGACTTCACGTGGTGTATGCAAGAAACCACGCGGATTCACATGGAGAGCCTCACTGGACAAGAAGCCATTGATTGCTTTAAGAAATACAAGCGTGGTTATGTCGCCAAGTTCAGATTGATCAAAGAAGAGGTTGTCGACGACCGCGCCTTTATTGAAGGCGAAGGCATCGGCGCCGATCTAGGACGCAGAGTTAAAGCCCACGTTCGCGCTCAAATGGTTAGAGAGGGCGGCATGTGGAAAGTAATGCATACAAACTGGAGTGGTACTGTATACGGTCGCTAGTACTGCATATGGTGCACTGCTCGCTAACGAAAAGTCGCTCACGCTGGTTGATGGCGTGAGCGACTTTTTTTGCATACTTCTAGGGTCAAAACCAGACGTCATCTACCGGAGACCAAGCGGCGATAGCTATTTGCGAGTTATTTGCTGGCAAGGTGCTCCTTGAGCACAGCAGTTCTTAAATTGGTCAAAACGTCCGGCATAATTTTCCGCAGTTCGCCGTTAACCATGGACTGAGGAAGCAAAAGACCACCATCAATAAACTTCGCGTAAGTAACCTGCGTTCCACCTTCTACAGGAGTAAGCTGCCACCAACCTTCGTTAGTTTTGAAAGCACCACTATGACGCGTCCATTCAATGCGTTTAGCAGACTTCATTTCTTTTACATCGAGGGTGTAATCATATTTCCACAATCCACCCATAGACGAGACGTTGAACTCAATGCGCTTTCTATCACCGTCGTCGCGAATCATTTTCAGCTCTTTGACGTTCGAATAAATTTCGGTCGCCCGTTCATATGTCGTAAGCGCGGTCCAGACGTCTTCGGTGCGCGCTGGAATTGAGATACGAGCGATCTGATACTTCTTGTTATTAACGATTTCTTGCTGCATCGTCGGAGCCGCGTGCATCGTCACTGCGCCCAAAACAGCGACAGTGTTGTTCCTATCCATTTGTGATGCCATCGCTGGTGCTGCAGTATTGCATACGATTGCCGACATAATCATGAGCGCGCTGAAAAGATCAGCTCTACGAGTGCGTTTCATAGAGATTCCACCTGTTATTGTTTTTGAGAGTGAGCAGGAGAGGTGGGATGTCTCACGAATCAGCAAAGAGAGTGGTTGTGCCGGCCATCTTTTCGGTGAAATAGGCATTTTGACGAAATGCCTAACTGAGGTTATCCAGCCTTCTTGAACTATAAGCTCGATGCATAGTTTGACGCGAGGGGCTACCACTTGTTCCCTGGAATATTGAATCCTTCAGATAACAAACTGAACGGTTCAAAAAGGTATTGCTCCGAAATGACCCAGACCTATAAAAACCGCGACGGACAGTGCGTTTCAGGACGCCAGACCCCTGACACGAAAGCTCTGTATTACTCCTTAACGTCCTTACTGTCCAGGTGGTAGACCTGTCAGTCGCATCCCGTTTCAGTTTATATAAAGGATCGGTCCAACAAAAATCAATTCCTCTAAAAAGTGATCTCTATTCGTGGAACATCTAGAATGAAGAAGTCTTTTCTTCAACATAGAGTCGACAGTAAATGACTTTTCCCCGAACGTTACCTCGATAGAGCTCGCAATCATGAACATCAAGCTTCCGTCCAAAGCCATCATCCTTCTCGGCATCGCATTGGCTTTCACCTGTCCAGTGGCATTTGCGCAGGAAAGTGGGTCGTCTGACCGAACGGCCGGCTCTTTCGATGTACCTGGATGGTTTCCCAAAAGTCAGTCCGACATTGCGCGATACCCAGTTCCGCTTCTTCAGCCGCAAGAAAAGCCCGCGGATGCCGCACCACTGGTAGTACTACAGCGATTTGGACCGCAAGGCAGCCCATCTACTAAAAGTATTTTCGTCCCGACCCCCTTCGGTTACCAACAAAAACAGACACTAGGCAGCATGCCGTTTGTTCAGCCTGGTTTTGGTGGATTCGGCGGCGGCAGCGGATACGGACTGGGAGGTTTCGGAGGCTATTCGTCTTCCTATTTCGGAGGAATACCAAGCCTCGCTGGCGCCGGTTTCGGCGGATTTGGAGGAGGTTACGGCATTCCTGGAATCCCAGGACTTGGAGCCATTCCTGGTCTGGGTAGTATTCCCGGTTTAGGATTCGGTGGATTCGGCGGTGGATTGGGCTCCGTCGGTCGAATGGGCGGATTCGGAGGTTTTGGCGGCTTCGGCGCTCCAGGTTTCGGAATCGGTCACCCATCTAGAACGATAATCGTTCAACCCTCAGAGTCGAAAAACCAGGGTAACAACTACTACACCCCTCCAGCAGCATCGGGAAATTCTGGTTCAGGATATTACTCATCCGGAACCCCAGCGGTGCAACCAGCCGCGGTGACAGTGCCTGCTCGACAAAGCCCAAAAGACTACTGGGGTGAGGGTGGCAATCCATTTGGCGGTCAGGATCTCAACAAGACTCCCTGGTAAGACCCAGACCTGCTGACAACTGGCACAGATTTTCTTATCGAACAGTCGGAGGTGGACTGCAGAAATTGGGCACAATGGAAATGAGTTCCTGAGTGAAACCAATTCATGATCGTCCTGCTTCTAATTTTTGCTCTTTGTATTTTGCCGGTCTTGAATCTGGTAATCGGTGTTGAATTTGTCAATTATCTGAAGACTCATCACGTCTTTAAATCAAGGTACCAGCTCACTGGAACTTTAGCTGCCAGCTCGTTGGCTGTCGGCGTGCTTTCAGGCATGGGTTATTCGACCTTTACGCTCGGTCTAATTTTATGCACCGCAATCCCAGTCGTCAGGCTCTTCATTCATTTCAAGAATGCCGCCGAATGCAAATATGCGTTTGAAAATTTTCTATCGTTTGGTGGCTTAGCACTTACGATGTTCGCTCCGCTTTGCATTCTTACTTTCGCAGTTGCGATTTCCGGCAATCTCTAGTCTTTAAACTAATCACTCAGGTTCAACGACTATCGATCGCCCGACGACCGGCAGCGCATTGCTGCCGGTCGCGAGTTTCCATCATCTCGATTTATATAGCGAACGATAATCAATTCTCGTCCACCATAATCGGCAGCGCACTAAGACAAGGTCCTAACTTTGCAAATGGCGCTTCGTCACCGATTCGCATGCCGAAGTAACCGTTGTCACGGAACCACAAAAACGCAGTAAACAAAAACGGCATCAAGGCAGAAAAAGACATCAAGATGAAATCCATCGCGTACAACGGAAGCGCATAATGACCCAGTGCCATAACGATTCGAAGAGCCGCTTCCACCCAGACGGTAACCAAATAGGCAGCCAAATTATTGCAAGCGATCTTATTCAAGACCAACCAAATAACAGTTAATCGAACCAAGGTACCGGACACCGCTATTAAATAGTCTGAGAGATGGTGATAATCGTGATTAACACTTAGGGCATGCACTGCAATCAATGGGAACAACAGATAGTATTTTTTTCCAAATCTCTTGTTGAGGCACAAAGCAAGCGCCACCGCACATGCGTACGAAATTGTATATGAGAGATTTTGGCTAATGAATTCCAGTGCCCCCGAATAAACGTTGGCATTCTTACTGGTGTTTACGAACGTTTGAATGGCCACTCCGTGTCCAAGGTTCTGATGCAATTGTTCGAATATGGTCGCGATTATTCCGTTAGCGCAATATACCGATGCTGCGATCAGGCATGCATCAATCCAGTACCGTGTCTGCTGCAGTTTCTCTAGCGAATTGCGAGGTCTTAAATACACTTGGACGAAGTCGCGGTCAAATTCACCACCGGCGAATCTTTTCATGCATAAAATTCCAACCAGAGCAATAAATGCGCCCGTCATGAATCCACCGATGACGGACATGGCAAAACTAAGAAGGTTGTCCATCTGGAAGTTCGACCATGGCGTCGTAGTCGAATATCCTGCAGTAACAATGGCAAGATTGTTGAGCCAGGAGATACTTGCCACCACGGCTGATATCACGCCGGCCCCAACCATCAGCTTCCACGAGGGTCGAGAATCTCGTAGAACTTGTGCAAGTAGAATTCCCACAGCGCCAAAGAAGCAAAAGGTTACGATGCCGGAGACTATTGCCCCTATCTCATTCCAGATGTTTTTCTTATGGTGTTCAAACTTCCAATTGTCCGGAATGTCGAGAGCGCAATTCAAGCCAGATACCTGATCGCCGATCACAGCCACGTTCACTTTAAAATCAGCATCCCCGACTTTTAAAGAAGGAACGACAAATTCCAGGTCGAAGTCGGTTCGATTTTCTCGTTTCGTTTCCGATATCGTAGAAAATTTCAAATCAACTAGGTCAGGTCTAAATTGACGAATATAGTTCTCCGCCAGTTGCTGAGCCCGGTACCGGCTCAAATGAGCACCAGGCGCATTCTCTGCCCTCTTCAGGTATTGTGTGATGATCTGCCCTTGACCATCCATGCTGACAAAGTAATCTTCAGTATCGAGGGGTTTGAAGAATCGCACGACCCATCGAAGCGGTCTAAGATTTTTGTCGGAGAAAGCCCTGGCACTCTTCAATCCTTCTTTCTCATGAACATATTCTATGTCCTCGTGGTGAGAAGCGAGCCCATCGGTAAGGTAAGCCACCACAGTCTTTCCGTCGACGCTGACCCCTTGCCTGTGCATATAACTCTGAGCGATTGAGATAGCACTATTTCTGTTCACCATAACGGGTTTGGTATCATATCCGACACCATTATTCCAAATGGAAAAAGGTTGAACGAAAAAGTAAATTATACAAACCAGAGCAAAAGCCCATCTCAATTTTTTTGAAATTCTCTTCGGGGGCAATGTATCCGGCGTTTCTACAGGCTTACTAGGCCAGCCCGGCACAACCACGACAACATCCGAATTTAAGAGAAAGCGCATGGTTGCTCGTGAATCGCTCTGCTTTGACCGACCAAATGCAAGTACCAGCGTGAAGACGCTTAGGAAAAGAACTGAAACATAAGCAGACAGCTGCGATACCGCATCCGGTGCGGCAAACATTGGCTGTACGGTGAGATAAGCATCAAACAAAAAGTGCGAAACAATACATGCGCCAAGACCGTAACGTCTCAATATCCAACCGAATGCAAGTCCTGCTATGGTGAGCTCAAGCCCTCGTGCATAAGCAGGTTGCTGAGGGTAGCAGCTATGGGCAAATCCCCAAACCATTGCTTGAAGCAGATTAGCCAACCAGAAAGACTTGAAGAATCGTTGACCGAACCCCAATCCAATTACTCGAAACGATTCTTCTAGAACGGACGCCATTACTCCCACGGCAATTGCCGCCACGGCAGGAATGGTGGAAGCAAGAACAGCATAGTTAGAAACGCCAAGCGGGGAAGTTACCCCAAAGTGACTTCCGATCATATAAAACAAAGTTTGGTATCCGAGTGAGATGCCGAAAAAGGCGTAGCCAACGAGAATGCCGAGTCTCATTTCAGGGCTTTTCCAGGTCTGAAGATTGAAAACATTTTCCAGCGCGATTCGCTCTGGAAATGCTGATCGATACAAAGTTTCGGCTACGGCGATTACCGGCGTTAAAAACACAAAATTGATAGCAGACCCTGCGAAAGTCTTGAGGTAAAAGAGAGCTAGAAATCCAGCAAATGATGAGAGCGGATCGTACCCATTGAGTTCCGAAGGGAGTTCGTTAATTTGATAAGCAAAATGAGCGAATGCAACTAGCGCAGAGCTAGTAATAACAAAGCGGTATCGCATTTGGTGCAACGGGATCGCTCTGAATAATTGAACTAGACCCCAAATTGAAATTACTAGTACAAAAAACATTGAACAGCCAGAAAGCAAACTGTTGTAAGTCCGCATCGTTTGGTACTGACGTTTCCAGGTCTCGGGCACATAAAGGTACTGATGAAATTTCGAAATCTTATTTCCGGAAAGAGAAACATCGAATCTGGGCTTCGCCTCGCCGAACTTGACGATTGTGCTTTCCCATACAAATGAGTGATCAGTTCTTTTGACATTGGAAGTTTGATCGTCTTCGACAAGCTTTAAGCAACTGAGCGATACATCTGCGTTCTTCTCTAAGAAACTCTCAGCCAGCTTCTTCGCGTCTTCGTGGTTGATACTGACAAGCTCTCTGTCGTTTGGTATCTCGTGCGAAATTCTCACGAGCTTACCCGACGGCGAAAGATCCACCTCAATTTTTTCAGGATCGTATTCCTTGCATCGACGACTTGCCCAATACCAGATCGGCACCATGTCTTTTGCGATCAAGTTTGCCTTGGCTGCACCAAATCTGTTTTGCAGATAAGACAGAGCGTTGTCGTCGTATGAAAAAACGAGACTGGAAATATTTTCTCTGGTGGGATAATCGAGCTTTCTAGCCCAATTGTCGACAGCATTCGAAATCTCAACTCGTGAGATCTTCAGATCGATCGACGCTTCTGGAAAAGCAGTATTTCGTTGCGTCAGAAAAAACAGAAAGCCAGAAACGCCAAAAGCCAGAAGCAAAGCAATTAGTCTCCACGGCTTCCTGTTAACATCTTTATTCAAAGCAAAGCTCATAGTCCACCTCCAGAGGCGACGATCGAACGACCATAGAATTGTCTCTACCTTTAGCCTACTTTCACTTCGTGACTGAATCCGGACTGTCGCCGCGCATTATTTTGATGGCAGGTATATTGCCACCGCTTTCGTTTTGGACCTTAGATACCGAGCCTGTCCCAGCAGATCAAGAATTTCAAATCCGAAGATTCGGGGAGTCTCGCCTTTTTCCCAACCGAATTATGGTGCTGTTTGAACATAAGCAATTCCGGAGACGTTTCGGCCAGACGAACAACCCTACGCGTCAGCTCGTCAGCCTCGTCATGCTTTCGTTGATAAATGAGCAGATTGCAAAGGTCTTCCAATTTCGCAGCGTTTATTCCTGTGGTACCACTCAGCTCTGCATAAAGTGACGCGGTCATTGCGGTCAATCGCGGTGAATGCGGAGTTATTTTCAGAATTCCCATTCGCAGCAAAATGAACTCAGAAATAAAAATCCAGGGAATCCCGATTGCAACTGCTTGAGAGTTATTCATCGCATAAAGACCAATCTCTAGACCACAACTGGCAACATAAATGGTCAATAGCAGGGTGATGTCGTAAAGGAAGAGAAAACGATGTTGTTTAAAAACCAGGCGAGAAATTTCAAAATTTCTTCTCAGGCTTGTCGAGAGAGTCCAATGTATTCCAGACACCTTTATTAAAGCTGGTCCAGACAAAATGACTGTCATAGTCATAAGTAGGATGTCGGATAGATGCCTAAGCGGACCTAGCTCAATAAAGTGCAAAATAGCCTGCAAAGGCAATGTCGAAAGGATGAGCAAAATAATTACGTTAACGATTGAATGAAACCGGCACGACCTCTTCACTTGTTTTATGTCCGTACCTAAAATTTTCTCTTTCGCGTTCATTTTACTTCCATCGCAGTTGCCCATCGGCATCGTAATCTTGAAAATCGATACCATTTGTTGGCCACATTACAGACGGATTGTGACTGAAACCGGACGAATGACCATTCGTGGTGGCGCAATCAGAGTCCGCGTCCTACAATTAGAAAGAAAAATGTTTCATCCCCTCATTGTGAAAAGATGACTAACGTACTACTCGTCGAAGACGATATTGAACTAGGTAAACTGATCAAAGAGCGTTTGGTGGAAGACAAGTTTCACGTTGAATATGTCACCCTCGGACGTAATGGATTGGACATGGCGGTTAGCCAGCCATTCGACGTTGTCATTCTCGATTGGGATCTCCCAGATATTCCGGGCATCGAAGTCTGCAGAGAAATTCGCAGTCGTAAACTGAGCATACCTATTTTGATGCTTACTGGAAAAAATACGCTGTCGGATAAACAAAAAGCATTCGATACAGGTGCTGATGATTATTTGACTAAGCCGGATCAAATCAGGGAGCTGACAATGCGTATCAAAGCGGTTCTCAGACGGCCAAAAGTAATGGAAGAACCATCGATTGAATTCGAAGGTCTGGTTTTAGAAACGGAAAACACGAGAGTTTCCTTTGCTGATAAGGAAATCAAACTGATGCCCAGAGAATTTTCACTCCTGTCACTACTGATTAGACATCCCGGACATCTATTTGAAGGGGATGCAATATTGTCGCGCCTCTGGATGGACAACGAAGAAGCCAGCAATGAAGCTCTGCGTGCCAGCGTAAAACGATTGAGAAAAGCGCTCACCGGCAGTGGTGTCACTGTAAAAACGGTTTACGGGCAGGGGTATCGATTACAAAAAGACGTGCCGTCCGATAGTTCCGAGACCTGAAGGTTTTAGGCTCCTGGATTTTTGGGGATGACACACCAAAACCGGCTACCGATGCCGTTATTCGTACCAACGCCTAAAGTACCTCGATGCGCTTTTACAATCTCCTTGCAAATCGCAAGCCCGAGCCCGGAACCACCTTCCTTAGTCTGTTCCGGAACCTGGTAAAACCGATCGAAGACAGATTCCCTATGTTCAGCCGGGATACCGATTCCCTGATCAGATACAGAAAATTCCGTGCCATCACCGGTGGTTCTCGCGGCGAGAGTAACCGTACCTCCCTCCGGCGAATATTTAACTGCGTTCGAGAGTAGATTTATGATGACTTGAACCAATCGTTCTTCGTCGCAAATGAGCTCCAATTCGGTACCTTCCGCGACGACGACCGTCACTCGACTAGCTTCGATGACGCCGGATAGCGACTCTATGCTACGTTCGAAAATTGCAGAGACCTCGGCAGAATCAAGATCAAGTGCAAGTGTTCCAGTTGAAAATTTTTCCATGTCGAGAAGACTATTGATTAAACCAACCATCCGATCGCAACTGCCCTCGATTCCTTTCGCTTTTTTTAAACCGATCTCCGTGAGCGAACCATATTTTCCAGCGGTTAGCATATCGAGATAGACCAGGATTGAAGTCAACGGAGAACGAAGATCATGAGTGATCATTTGCATAAATTCGTTTTTCAATTTTTCGAGTTGTTTTCGATCTGAAATATCAGTAAGAGAGAGCAACCAGGTCTTGTCTATACTCTTTCCGAATTCTCGCAGTGTAACTTCTAGATGCACTCGCACATCAGATAACTGGAAAGTAACTTCGAATGAGTCTTTTGTTTTTTCCGCGGTCAGTGGTGCCTGCAGCGGCAAATCCGGAAACAATGCCCAAACTTTGGTTCCAACCAAGTCTTCTGGACTTCTACGGAGAAGCGCTTGTGTCCTCGGATTTACCACCAGAATCGAACCTTCATCGTCAGTTATGATGATTCCGACCGGCACCGTTTCTACGAGTGTTCGGGTCTTCTGATCACTGGTTTCCAGAGCACGCCGATGTTCGGAAAGCAAGGTGTTGACGCTAACCATCGCCTTGCCTAGCCTGGCAGTTGTGTCCTTTCCACTACCGATTTGAGGATTGAGACTCTGCCCAGAGCGAATGCGAGTCACGTTATCGAAGAGAACCTTGACTCGCTGATTGAAATACCGGTAGTGAAAGAACCAGCCCGTGTAAGTCAAAATCAACGAGAGAAGAACCGCAGCAATAATGAGGTGCGATGCTTCTGCGCGAATACCAAAACTAGGCAGTTGTGCCGTAATCAGCAGACAGACGATATTGGCAGCAATCGTTAGGCACAAAATTTGAGCGGAGCGAGTCATCTTAAAAGAATACGTCAGTTAAGTAGAGATTTCGAGCTTCAGAGCCCTCAATCTCAACCTCTCTCGACTTTATTCGGACACTTCAGGCGCTCATTCGCGAGGAAACAATCGGTGGCGGCAAAGCTCGACTCCATTGAAAAGAACGCAGTGTTTCCACAATCAACTCGGAATGTCGTTGCATTTCTCTTGCTGGTGCTGAAAAATGAATCTCGTGGATTAACTTTCCGGGACCATCTTCAGCATCCATAAACATGCTCAAATACTTTCGATCAATAGTGGAATGACGCCACCAAATTGCCAGAATGCGCCTGCCGTTAAGCTCACCAACCTCGGCGGCATCTATCTCCAGCGGCTTTTGGGCCGGATTAGCAGTACCACTGAGCAAATACGCACCCACGCTTGCTTGCCAAACGTCCGCAACCGAACCTAGTTCAGCCTCAGTGACATCGCCAAGGTCAGCCAGCAGCTCCGCAAAAGTGTTTGCCGAAACGTCTTCCAGTGGCACACCCCGAAACCAGAACTCGAGGACGACATTGGAGTCGTTTTTCAGTTCAAATCTTCTAAAAATCTGACCAGCACAAGAAACACCACCGGCAAGAACGGTCGATCGCCCACATTCTTTCCACTGACTCAGGCGGATAAATCTGATCCCGTCGAATATCTGACCTGAGACCGAAGAGATATCGTCTGGATTGGCAAAAGTCATAGTTCTGACACCGGCTATACCTTTCATATGATAATCGTCCTTCTCCAAACTGCCAATACACGGGCTTTTAGCCCCCGGACGGATACCATGTAATTTAGCCAAATAACCACTAGAAGATGCCATTTTTACCAAGACCTGACAACCGTAAATTTCCCCCTGCGTTAGACTTAAATTAGTGATGATTTATCAAATTCCAGTCTTGATGCCGGAAGCCGAGGAAAAACTCGATTGCTACAACTTCGCAATTTTCCGTCACACCTTATAGGCTGAGAAAAAAGCGAATTGTATAATCTTCATTAAATTCGAGCCCATCCTTGCACGATTCGTAAAAGGTGACATTTAACGCCCGATGACACAGACTTTTGATGCCCCATTAATTAGCGCTCTTTCAAACCAGGGTAGAACTCCGGCCGACATCGAGTTCGTCCAGAAAGCTTACAACTTCGCCCACAAGGCTCATGATGGGCAGTTGAGAAAGTCAGAAGATCCATACATTATCCACCCGGTTGGAGTGGCGATGATTCTCAGCGAGCTGGATGCTGACATTCAAACCATCTGTGCTGCGCTCCTCCACGACGTCCTCGAAGATTGCGAAGTAACTTCGAAGGAGATGGAGAAGGAATTCGGCAAAGACATCGTCACCATCGTTGAAGGCGTAACCAAGCTCGGCAAATTCAGTTTTAGTTCAAAAGAAGAGCGTCAGGCAGAAAACTTCCGCAAATTGATCGTCGCGATAGCTGAGGATTACAGAGTCGTCCTGGTAAAGATGGCTGACCGTCTGCACAACATGCGGACTCTAGACCACATGCTTCCGCATAAGCAACAAGAGATCGCAAAAGAAACTCTGGAAATTTACGCACCACTCGCCAACCGTTTCGGTCTTGGAGGAATGAAGTGGGAGCTCGAAGATCTTGCCCTTCGTTATATGGAGCCGGAAGAGTACGAGCGGCTGCGCCAATTAGTTTCCGACGAGCGCAAAGAACGCGAGACCATGATCGGCGAAATCATGAACAAACTGCGTGCTTCGCTCGACGAGCGCAATATCAAAGCTGAAATTATTGGCAGACCAAAACACTTGTTCGGCATCTGGCGCAAGATGAAGAAGCAGAACAAGCCATTTGAAGAGCTTTTCGATATTCAGGCAGTGCGCGTGATCATCGATAGTTCCGATGATAAAAACTTTTGCGATCTGGATAGGGATTCGGATACTTCCGGATGCTACGAAGTTATGGGTGTCGTACACGCACTGTTCACGCCGATTCCTGGTCGATTCAAAGACTATATCGCCATGCCTAAGTTCAATAACTACCAATCGCTGCATACGGCGGTGATCGGACCAAAAGGCAAACCTCTGGAAATTCAGATTCGTACGCGCCGCATGCACCACATTGCCGAGTACGGGATCGCAGCACACTGGAGATATAAAGAATCAGGCGACTCCGTCAAAGCCAATTCTGATTCAGACAAGAAAATCGCCTGGTTACGTCAGTTGGTTGACTGGAGACAGGATCTCGCCGACGCACAAGAATACATGGATGAGGTCAAAATCGACCTTTTCGCCGACGAAGTGTTTGTGTTTAGTCCACGCGGTGACGTCATAGACTTGCCGACGGGCTCTACACCAATTGATTTTGCTTTCCGCATTCACACAGATGTCGGTCACAAGTGTGTTGGCGCAAAAATAAACGACAGAATAGTGCCACTAAATACGGTTCTTAAAAACGGTGACATTCTCGAAATCATTACGAGCAAGGTTTCCCAACCGAAGATGGATTGGCTCAACTTTGCCAGAACCCATGCGGCAAAAGCAAAGATCAGAAACTGGTTTAAAAAACATCACCGCGACGAGCACATCCAACAAGGTCGACAGATGTTGGAAGCCGAAATTGGCCGCAAAGGTGTAGACGAGCTTCTCAATACCGACAAAATCTTGGAGATGGGACGGAAACTCAATCTCCGAAAAGCCGATGACATTCTAGCCGCCATCGGCTATGGCGATCTATCAACCTCCGCTATCGTATCCAAACTGCGAGAGATGGAGCAACTCGAAAAGATCGAGCAGAAGGGCTATGCCCTCCCGTCACCGCAACCAGATCGAAAACAGAGCAACATCGGCTCGTTAGGTGGACTCCTGCATCATCTGGCAAAGTGTTGCCAGCCCGTTCCGGGCGAAGAAATTATTGGCGTAGTCACCAGAGGTAGTGGCATCGCAGTTCATCGATACGACTGTACAAACCTCTCGAAAGCTGCTCAAGAACGGGTCATGTCCGTTGATTGGTCCACCGAAAGAAGCACCACTTATCCGGCTTGCGTAAAGATCGAATGCATGGACCGAGTCGGAATCGCAGGCGACATTCTCAAGAAGGTTTCAGACAATCGAGTCAATCTCCGAGACCTGCGAATCGAGACTAATAAGGTAAAGAAGACCGCAACCATTGTATTAATGCTGGAAGTCGTAGATGTAGACCAGCTCCAAAAAATCTCTCAGTCCATATCACAAATCAGCGACGTCATCAGAGTCCACAGATCCGACCATAAGAAGAAAGCAGCAGGATCTGCGTCAGCAGCACAAACACCGACTCCCGCTGCACCGAAACAAAAAGCTTCTCGAAACAGCAATGTGACGCCGATCAATAAGACGGCTTCAGCTCCTAAAAAATCGACTAGAAAAACAACAAAGTGAAAATCGTATTAGCTACGCAAAATCCAGGCAAACTCAAAGAGTTGACTGAACTGGCTGGCGACCTTGGCGATCGCATTGAGCTGGTTTTGGCACCGAAAGAATTCGATCCTGAGGAAACTGGAGCGACATATCTAGAAAACGCGATCATCAAAGCAACAGCCGCCGCTCAGATGACGGGTTTGATTTCGATAGCCGATGACTCCGGTTTAGAAGTTGATGCACTGGACGGTCGACCAGGCGTTCATTCGGCGAGATATTGCGAAGGAAGCGACCAAGATCGCCGGTTAAAACTGCTTGATGAACTCAAAGATGTCCCCGAAGGACAGCGCGGGGCTCAATTCGTTTCATGGATGGCAATTTGCGACCCAGGGCAAAACGATTCCATCATATATAAGGCAGAGGGTATTTGGAGAGGACACATCGGTTTCGATGAGCGAGGCGATGGTGGTTTTGGTTTTGATCCAATCTTTTATGAAACAGATTCTGACGTTACAGCAGCGCAACTTCCAGCAGCGGAAAAGAATCGAAAGTCGCACCGCGGGCAAGCCTGGAGACAAGTGCTCAAGTTTCTGGAAAAAACTCTTATTCGTTAATGAGATGGGCTACATGTACAACTCAGTAGACAAGGGATAAGCTGTGTTCCTCGTAGTCATGCCCTCTCGACAAATTAGTGGTAGCTCATTAATTACGTCGACGACCAATCAAACCCCGAAAGGAGCACGGTCGAGTGACAGATTTTATGGTTTCCCCAAACAACCCAACCGGACTTCCTGCCACAGAAAACTGGCAGCAGGAGAGTTACAGCAATAACACGCAGCTCAAGGTCACACTTGATGCCTCGCAAGAACCCGCCAAAGAAGTAAACCTTCGCGACGCACTCGAGTGGCTGCTCCGCAATCCGGAAGGCGTTGATACCCATCACGACAACGAAGAAGAAAAGTCGCGCCGCACAGAGCGCAAAGTCGATCTTCTGATCTGGCTCCTGAATCTTGAGCGACGTCTTTCGCCATATCACGAGCCTGCCTAATAGCTATTTAGATTGAGAATCGAGATCAGCGTCGGGGTCGCTCAGTCGCTGATTCATTTCTCATTCTGGTTTAGCGTTGAAAGCCGCAGAGAAAGGTTCGCGGCAAGATCAGTATTCATCTGATCGCTATCCTCGACAATTTTCAACGCTCGTTTCAAAACTAGATCGGCTTGCGAGATTTGGTGCATCTCAACGTACACAGAACCCAGTTCCGAAAGCGTTTCCGCGACATGAAAGTTAGTGGGTCCGCGAAGAATCTCTCGAACCTTTACGCGGCGCACTAGAATTTTTTCTGCATCTCCCCATTTTTTCTGCCGAATAAAAGTCTTAGCAGCCTGACCGAGTGCATTGTCTACCTGCTTCGTAGGCGCATCATCGAAAAGCTCTTTTTTGTTCTCTCGAAAAAGTCTTTCGGCCTCGGGATACTGTCCTAGTTTATTTGTAACCCGCAACAATTGAGTCAGACTATCGATCGCAGGCTCAGAAGCCGGATCAACCTCGCGAGACATTTGATAAGCGCGCCGAAATTGCATTTGAGCTTGCGCAGTAAGATTATTCGCAAGCGCAGTTTCGGCTGATTGAAAGACGGGAGACCAACGCTTGATCATCTCGTTAAGCTTCGTACTCTCTTTGGTGGTCGATGGATCAGAATCATCGTTTTTCTCCACAGCTGAGTGAAACTGGCTTGAACTGTCATCTTTCATGACCAGATCAGGCATGAGTTTGCTCGCCTTTAAATAAGCTTGCTCGGCGTCAGTTGTTCTTCCCTCCGATTCATAAGCGTAGCCCAGCTTCTGAAGGCATGATCCGAGATCTTTCACCACCAATTTATCTTTTGTATTCTTATGATCGTTTACGCCAATTAGTTTCGCGATTCCAATTGCTTGGTCGAGAAGCTTCTCCGCCTTTTTGTATTTCTTGTCCTGTAGCAAGACACCAGCAAGCGCACTCATGGTGCCAACTTGCTCCTTCATCACAATTTTTTGATTGATATCACTCGTTTCTCTTTTGATAGCCTTTTCGAAGAGCGCGAGCGCTTCGGAATAAGAGTTCTCGGCGTCCTTGCTCATCTGGCTGGCCATGTACGAATCACCAAGCCGATCAAGTGTGATCGCAACTCTCATCGCGCGACCGCCACTGCGAGCCTCGTTGACCGCGGACTCCAACAGACGTCGGGCATCGACTAAGCGACCTTCGGAGAGCGCGTCAGTTCCGTCAAGCCACTGCTGCTCCCAAACGCTGGCTTTGTAATCTTTCCCGGACAAATCCGCCGAGCAGCCTTGCAAAACGGCGCATGCAATGGTGCAAATCAGGGCAAGCAAACGAGCAGTGCCCTGGAACGGTCGAGCTTGAAGTTTAACCTTGGTAGTCAATAAATTCCCCAAATCCGGCTCAATATTTGTATGATAGAAGCTTCTAAAACCCTTATTAACAGCATTATGGCGAAGATTTTATACGTTGAGGACGATGCCGACCTGGCTGAGCGCATAACTCAGTGGTTGGTAGAAGTTGAAAAGCACTTGGTTGAGCATGTGGACACGGCTGCAGATGCGCTTGAGCGGATGGAGTACTTCAAGTACGAGCTTATCATCCTCGATGTGGGACTACCGGATATGAGTGGCCTCGAAGTGCTCAAACAGTTCCGAAAGAAAGGCGGTGTAACCCCTGTATTGGTGCTCACAGGACAGGACAAGGTCAATCAGAAGATCGAGGGGCTCGATGCTGGAGCCGATGATTATCTGACAAAACCATTCCATGTACAGGAACTTACCGCCAGGCTTCGCAGTTTACTTCGACGCCCCCGCGAGTTTACCGGGGACCAAATAGCGGTAGGCGACGTCGAGATCGACACCGGCAGCCGCGGTGTGATGGTCCATGGTCAAGCAGTAACGCTCAAACCGCGTGAGTTTGTCCTCCTGGAATTTCTTATGCGTCATCAAAACAAAGTAATTAGTCCTGACGAGATTTTGCAAAACGTTTGGAGCAGTGATTCTGATGCGACAAGCGAAACAATTTATACACATGTCAAAAACTTGAGAAAGAAGCTAGCATCACATGGTGCCGACTCGTTTATTAGAACCGTCCATGGTGCCGGGTATGTTGTTGGTGAGCAAAAGTCCGAATAAGGTCCAAATCTGACTGCCACCATTTATAGCACCACCGCCTCACTCAACATCATAGAGTCATACTGAGATGAGCGAATCATTCGACAAGTTAGAAGATGACATCAATTTTTCTGACTTGAGAGAACGTTACTCCAACCTCCGTGAGCTTGGTCAAGGCGGCATGGGCAAAATTTTCGTTGGTCATGATGAGCGACTGAACAAAGACGTTGCCATCAAAATGCTCAACAATAAACTGGATTCACGAGCAATCGTGCGTTTCCAGCAAGAAGCGAAAATTCTCAGTAAACTTCGACACGAATACATCGTCAAAGTCATGGATTTTCTCTTATCAAAAAGTGGTCAGTTCGTACTTATCATGGAATTCATCGATGGTGTCAGTCTCGAATCGGAACTGGCCAAGAAAGAACAACTCAGTGCTAGTGAAACAATTCGAATTGGAATCCAACTCAGTCAGGCGTTGCAGCACGCGCACTCTCAAGGCATCGTCCACAGAGATTTAAAACCAGCAAACGTTATGCTGGATGCAATGCGGAACCCCAAAATTTTGGATTTCGGCATTGCGAAACTCACCGCAAAAGACGATCTTTTTGGCACACTGACCAGTGCCGGACAATTGATCGGAAGTCCTTTGTACATGAGCCCGGAACAACTCAAAGGTGAAGCAGCAAACGAGCTCACTGATGTTTATGGTCTTGGACTTCTGATCTTCACGTTGCTATCCGGCTGTCCACCCTTTGGCGGTGACAACATTGTTGAATCGCTTCAGCAGCGGATGTCAGCAAAAATTCCCTCCCTCCAGTCAACAGTTGAGAATCAAAAGTTGATCGATGGCTTGGAGGTCTTAATCCGTCGGGCGCTCGATCCCGATCCGTCCATGCGAATTCCAAACATGGCTGAATTCGAACGCGAACTGCTAGCATTGCAGACCATCGAGCAAAACGCTGACATTCAGGCATCAGCACTCAATCTCGTACAAGGCAAACAGAAGACCTTTATCGAGAAATTGCAACCAATACTGCCGGTGATGCTTGTTATTTTAATCGGTGGCACCTTCATTCTAATTTTTTCTTTCCAGTCAACGTCTTCGAAAAAAAACAATTCCGTCAGCACTACTGGTGATATCACAGACACGAGACTCAGCGCACTAAAGGTTCCCAATATGCGAGCTCAGGCTGAAAAGGATATCTACCACTCTTATGCAGGAGCGATAACAGATTTAGGTCTGAATCAAAAAAGTTCGGAGAAGGAACCTCATACAAAGGCGTTCGAAATCACACTCACACCGGAATCAAAACCAATCGAGGGTCATGAGGGCAAATTTCGACAAGAACTAGACAACAAAAGCATCCTTGTCACGTCTGAGTCAATCACCAGCTCAGCAGATTTAGCTCAACTAAAGGACGTTAGTTTCAGAGGTCTGGATTTTACCGGCAATCAGAATCTTCGATTTAGCTTGCTTCAAGAAATTCCAAAAGAGAAATTGCATATCTTAGATCTCACTGGGACAAAAGTTTCCGATGGAGACCTCGGCTATCTCAAAGATCAAACCAACTTGTTTTGGCTAAAACTAAACTACACGCCAATTACCGATCAGGGACTAGAATCACTAGCACAAAAAAAATTGGTACGCTTAGAACTACACGGATGTAGAGGCATAACAGACAAAGGAATTTTGACGCTGATGAAAGTCGCGCCTGGTCTCCGATTTTTGCGCGTAGGCGAAACATCGATTACGCGTGCGGGCGTAGTCAAACTTCAAAGTTTGGAAAAACTAACTCGCGTAGATTTCAGCGGAATCGATATTCGAGACGAAGATATCATCAGTTTTCCGCATCTGCAACGAGCGGAACTATCCGGCTGCAAATACATCACAGACAAAACGGTCGATCACTTCGCCAGCACCAATAAACCTCGAATCAACTATCTCGACGTTTCCCACTGTGATTTGGTCACGCAAAAAGCCTACGATAATTTTATGAAACGAAGACCGCACAAAAAAATCGTTTGGAAGAATCGAATTGATTCAACTCCGGGAGTTCTAGATGTATACGAAGAATTCGACGAGAACGACAGCGAATAGGAATTTGCTGATTCGCGACTTTCTATTGCTAGATATCTGAGCGACGCGGCAGAGTGAACCAGAAGGTACTGCCTTTGCCGACTTCGCTATCAACTCCAATTTGTCCATCGTGCCCGGCGACAATCGCTTTGCAAATTGCTAGACCAAGACCAGTTCCTTTTTTGGCGCGATTGGTTTGATTGGCGTCTTGCTTGTTCTCACCTTGACTAAATCGATCGAAGATTTTATCGAGCGCTGCTTTTTCAATTCCCGGTCCATCGTCGCGGACCTTGATTTTTACTTCCTTTTCACTATCTTCAATTTCGATTCCGATCTCGCCATTCTCGGGCGAAAATTTAATGGCGTTCGAGAGTAAATTGACTAGAACTTGGACAAGCCGCTGGTGGTCGCAGTCAGCGACGAGATCGAACATAGGTTGCTGAATGAAGATGCCCTTTTGGGAAGCCATCCCTGCGACGGAGTCTACGGCACTCTCAATCAGCGGCAACAAAGACTGTCGAGTGATGTGCATATCAAGCCGACCAGCTTCCATCTTTTCAATATCGAGAAGGTCGTTAATCAGCTCAATGAGCCGTTTCACGTTACGCGACGCGGCGCTAACTTCTTTGCTCATTCTCGCTTGCAATTCGCCGATTGCACCGGATGCAATCAGTTCCAAAGACACTTGCACCGACATTAGTGGCGACCGCAAATCATGACTGACCATTGAAACGAGTTCTTGCTTATGTTTAGCAACGCGCTCAATTTCATCAGCCATGTCGTGAAAGACTCCGTCCATAACGCTGATTTCATCGGTTCCTCCGACGCGCGGTAAAAGTTTTTGATGAGTGACAATTCGTTTTGTGTTTCTAACAACTACATCGATTCTATTGACGATGCCTCTCAGAAGGACAATCGCAAATGATACGGCGAAGATCACAGTAAGAGTGATACCACCGGCGAGGAAGTAGAGAATCTGACCGTGCAAGTTCGATTGAGTCATCGGAGCAATGTCACTAATTGCTCGCTCTTCCCGCATGAGCTCTTCAGTGCTGCCGAGAATTCGATCGAGAGTCAGTTGAATGGAACCACGCATTTCGGAAACGCGAAACGATGTGTTTACTCGTCCCGATTTAGTGGTGGCATTGCGATACTGCTCTAGCATGTCGATGCCTTCGGCACAAGCTTCCTGTAGCTTGTGAAATGAATCGTGGTGATTCGGATGGTCGCTTATCAAAACTTCAATCGTTCGCAGATCATGCATGACGTTGTTTATATTCTCGAAATACTTGTTGCTGAATTCTTCGTTTCTCGACACCGTGAAACCGGCAAGAGCAGTCGCGGCATCGAAAAAATAATCGTGAATGCCATTGCACTTCACGACAACGTTCTTCGCATGCGCTTCTCGGATGGCTACCTTCTCGGTCATCAAGAAAAGTTCAGTAACTTTGACGAAACAAGTTAGAGAAACAATCAGCGGAATAATCACAAGTGCAAGCAGCTTGTGAGAAAGTTTCAGTCTGATTGGCAGGACCAATGGGTTTCCTCTCCAGCCTCTCTATGAGGACCGTATACCTCGATTGAAGGGAAACCTCACCAGAACTGGAGATAAATCATTCGGGCGCATGTGATGAAGCGGCTTTTGGGCCTTATCGTTCTGATAAAGAGTTGAATAGTGAACGAAACGGGAACCGCTGAGCGGCGGTGTCGAAGCCGGCTGGAAACCGGCGCTCCCAGGTTTCGGCGCACGGTAGGCGTTCGCATGTTCCCAGGTTTCAGCGCAGGATGGTCCCAGGTTTCGGTGAACAATCAGTGATCGCATGATGTGAGGTTTCGGCGCACAGCAAATGCGCCAATTCAAAATACCGTCAATTTTATTGTCTAGACACGAGCCGAGTGTGCGGACTGGGCTAGTATCAACATAAACTTTGACGGTATTTCACTGCTCGCTAACGGAATTAAAAAGTTGGTCAGATTCTCCTTTCCCAAATTCGTAATCGCTAATTGAATCTGGGTGTTGGGGCTGCTTACCCTGCCGTTCTCCCTCGTCAGGATGTAATCAAATTTAGTGGAGTGCGACTGAACAAAACCTGAACTTTTTAGAACCCAAGCGCCGTCGTTTTCCAGCTTGGTTGAAATACAAGCTAAAATGGCGGCGACGTACCAAATGGATTGGAATCATGGGCTTCAACGATTTAAGAGAATTCTTGCAAGAACTGGAACGAGACGGCGAATTGATGCGTATAGACGCGCCGGTTTCCGCCGACCTGGAAATTGCAGCGATTACGGATCGAGTCAGCAAGCTACCGGAAGGAGCAAATAAGGCGCTGCTTTTCACGAACGTGAAGGGCTACAACATGCCCGTACTAATCAACGCCTTCGGATCCAGTAAACGAATTTGCAAAGCACTGAGCGTCACCAATCTTGACGACATCGCCGATCGCATTCGCCGTTTGATCAAACCAAAGGTGCCTGAAAACTTTGCCGATAAGCTCGCCATGCTACCCATGCTCATGGAGGTCGGTAGATTTCCGCCGAAGCTCATTCGCGGGAACGCGCCGTGCCAGGAAGTTGTGATTACCGATCCGACTCAGCCGATGCTCGACAAAATTCCGATAATCAAGTGCTGGCCCGAAGATGCGGCCGAATTTGTCACGCTCGGGGTGATCATCACAAAGGACCCGAAGAATGGTCATCGCAATCTCGGCGTTTACCGTTTACAAAAATATGATAACAACACGACTGGAATGCATTGGCACAAGCACCACGACGGCGCTCGCCACTTCGAGGAAAGTCGCAGACAAATGGATGGGGTCGAAGAACAGCCGACTGAACCGCCGAACTATGGAACGTTTTTTGACAAAGAGCAATATCAAAAGCCCGGCAATCGACTCGAAGTCGCAATCGCTCTTGGCTGCGAGCCTGAAGTGACTTATGCGGCTACCGCACCGCTACCTCCTGATATAGATGAATTGATTTTCGCCGGATTTCTCAAGCAAACTCCGGTGAAAATCACCAAGTGCAAAACCATCGATCTCGAAGTCCCGGCGAACGCGGAAATCGTTATAGAAGGATATGTTGATCAGAAGGACCTGAGAACCGAAGGACCGTTCGGCGACCATACGGGCTTTTACAGCCTGGCAGGTCTATTCCCGACGCTTCACGTCACCGCGGTGACGCATAGAAGAGATCCGATTTATCAAACTACGATCGTTGGAAAACCTCCTCAAGAGGACTGTTATCTCGGTAAAGCAACAGAACGAATTTTCCTGCCGATGGTGCAAATGTTGGTGCCAGAGATCGTCGACATGAATCTACCCTGGGAGGGAGTCTTCCACAACTGCGTGATTCTCGCGATCGACAAACGTTTTCCGGGTCACGCGCGCAAAGTGATGTGCGCGCTCTGGGGGCTTGGACAGCTGATGTTTACGAAGTTCGCTATCATCTTAGACAAGGATGTCGATATTCAAAATCTCTCCGAAGTCGCACTTCATGTCTTTGGAAATACTGATCCGAAGCGCGACATGATGTTTTCAGAAGGACCTCTCGATATTTTAGATCACGCCTCGCCTATGCTCGGCTACGGTTCAAAAGTCGGCATCGACGCCACTCGCAAATGGGCGTCGGAAGGTTTCACTCGAGAATGGCCAAAACCTATAGTCATGACAAACGAGGTCGAGGCAATGGTGGACGAGCGTTGGAAAGAATATGGTTTCGATAAATTATTGGCTGGTCTGAAAAGATAATCAGCCAGAGGTCAGGTTTAAACCTTGGATCAAAAATTGAAACTCAAAATCGCCGACCCAGATCAGCGATTCATGCGAACGTCCAAGTTAGCGTCGATTTATTCCAAACTGAAACTCTGCATTGCTCAATGCGGATGGAGAGTCGAGAGCATAGCCCACGGTTTTGCGGCATCAGCGCTGCACGTGACGAGCATCTCGGTGATCGCAATGGCTATGACAATTGCGTCCAACATTCTTCCAATGAACGCATTAGCTAAACCGGCTGATGATGCGATTGAAACTGCGCGCAAATTTTTCTCCATCGGCAATCTTCAGGCTTGCATCAGCCAATGCAGTAAAGCAATCGAGATGGATC
>CAZRMH010000079.1:0-23844 GCA_964600935.1 uncultured Candidatus Obscuribacterales bacterium | reverse complement strand
TTCGACGAGGGCACCACCCGTTACATAAAATATGGCAAAGAAGCGCTTCTGATATACGACTACGCCAGCGATGAAGGTCAGATCATCGCGATTGACGAAGACATCGCCTACGAACGACTTCATCTTGCTTGCCTGTCCAGAATTGGAGAACGTCTCGACGAACAAGGCATACACCGGGTTCATGCACTAGCGATTGCATTTAGAGATCGAGCGCATCTCTTTCTCATGCCGCCAGGAACAGGCAAATCAACTCTGGGTATTGAGCTCTTGTCTAATCATGCCGACATCGGTTTGATATCGGATGATACGCCGGTAATTTCGAAAAGCGGAGATATCTTGCCGTTTTTGTTTAGGCTTGGCATTGAAAATAGCAATGCGGTTGAAGCCATTCCATCTCGGTTTAAACGAGAAGCGTGTTTTGGTAATAAACATAAGACACTAATCGATGTGCGATATTTTGAGAAACAAACCCAACGCCATCCTGTGAAGCCGAAGAGCCTCTTTATCGGATTCTGGACGACCTCCAACAATCCGCAACTCATCAAAGCCGGATGGTTTACTGCGATGATGTTTCTCTTTCGAGACTGCGTCGTGGGTTGTGGCATACCGCAAGTCGCAGAAATCTTTTTGCGAAAGGACGACGTTGCAAAAAAGGTAGGATACGCTTTCTCACGACTGGGGGCGATTATTCGCGTAGCAGGTCGTTGTAAATGCTATAAACTTTTTCTGTGCAACGACCCGAAAAAAAATGCAGAATTGGTTTATCAGATAATGTCACAAGATACACAGAGCACTGCATAGAAGAGTATTCAACTAACGCTTCCGGCTTGTGGGAGCGCTGCCATCTGTTGGCATTTGTCAAAACGGTCCTGGACAATCAATGAAATCCATTCTGAGGAGTTGCAGTGGATAAAAAACAAAATTTACGTGCCTGTCCAGAAGGAATCATATTCGAGGTGATCGACCAGGAGATCGTCGTCATCAGCCTTGCCACAGGCACCTATTTCTCGCTCAAAAGCCCGGCATCAACTATTTTTGCATTGCTTGAATCGGGTTGCCCTCGAAGTGAATTGCCGGCAAAACTCAATGAGTTATACTCTGCCCCTGCAAATTTAGATGTCGATCAAATTGAATCGTTTATAGACCAGCTGATCAATGAATCGATCATGGAATACTGCAAAAGTAGTGATTGCAGGGGATTCGATCACGGCACGATTCAATCACTGGCAGTGCCACCATATAAAACTCCCGTTTTGGACAAGTTTGAAGATATGCAGGATCTCTTCCTGTTAGATCCGGTGCATCCGGTTGTATCTAATGAGAGTTCAAACTGAAGCGCACGCAAAGAATAAGGTGTTTCGAATAGTGGAACTGCTTGACTTACTTTTCGCCAACGTCACCGATCGGTTCTACTTGACACCGTCTCCGAGCGGTCATCATACGATGAAGATCAAACTTGCTAATAAACTGGTCTCGATTGTTTCCTTCAATGAGACCATAGCCGATTCTTACCTGCGAGCAGTCAGACATCTTGATGTAAGCGGACTGCCCTCTGTAAAAGAAACCGAGAAAGTCGATCGCCTGGAAGAGAACGAATTTGACTACGACGGAGAAGATGACATAGCGAGCGCTCCACCGGTTTGCAAGGATGCTGGCGACAGGGACGGCCTGGACTTGAGTGATTTCACTATCTTAGTTATTGATAGTCAGTCGACAGAAATTTTGATGCCGGAAATAGATTTCCTCAGCACTCCTCGTGACCAACCAAGAAAAGCCTTTGAAAACGAAGAAGGCACCATCGTTGCCACCATCGAAGGCGAAGATCCGGCACTCAGCATTATCAACTTTCAAAAAAGATTAGCACTGCTCTGGTTGCCGAAACTGTCGCAGATACCCGGCTATCAACTAGCCACACCACTTCGGACAATCTTCAATTGGCTGCTGGGAGAGACTGGGATTCAGTTGATCCACGCGGCTGCCGTCGGTTACAAAAACGATGGATTGCTGATATCGGGCTTAAGTGGTTCCGGAAAAACAGTAACCAGCCTGTCTTGCCTGAAATCCGGTTGGAATTTTCTCGGTGACGATTTTGTAGCCATTGGTCCAGGGAAGGAAGGGGGCACCGTCTCAGTTTACAGCCTCTACTGTAGTGCACGGCTGCATAGTAATATGGCGGAAAAGTTCGATTTACCGAATCCAGCAGTTACAGATGACAAGTCGCTGTTCTTTCTCCATCCCAGATTCGCAGACCAAATGAGGCTGGAGATCTCGCTGTCCAGAATACTGACGCCGAACGTTTCGGTCGGCTCGACTTCAACGCATCGTCTTTCGACTGCAGACGTCGTCAAGGAAATCATGATTCCGACGCTGGCATACTTACCAGGTCGTGAAAAGACCACCCTAAAAAATCTGACTCACCTGGTTTCAAACTTTCCATGCCACTCAGTGGACATCAATGACTCGATAGATACTATTCCAGAAACGCTTTTTCAGCTTACCTCAATGAGTGCTTTAAATTATGGTATCACTTGAGGAGAAGATGCCCCAATTCTCAGGTGCGCAAGTAAGCGTGATCGTTCCGGTTCGCAATGGCGCTCGTTATGTCGGCGAAACGATTGCCAGTATTCTGGCTCAGACAGTGCCACCATTGGAAGTGCTAATTATGGACGATGCCTCTGATGACGAAACAGCCACCATAGCAAAATCCTTCGGAACACCGGTTCATCACTTCTTGCTGGAACAGTGTGGGGCTGCTGCTGCTCGCAATCGTGGCGTGGATGCGGCAAAGGGCAACTACTTGTCCTTTCTCGATGCCGACGACCTCTGGTTGCCGGAAAAGACCGAGCGTCAACTGGAGTGCTTGATTGATGATTCCACGCATAAAGTAGCGTTTTGCCATATGGAACAATTCATCAGTCCAGAGATTGAGGAACTGAGCATCGCTGATAAAGATAGAGTGCTTCCGGGATTTAGTTCCTGCACAATGCTGATTCATGCCGACGTCTTTCGAAATATTGGACCGTTCAAAGAGAATCTTCGAGCCGGAGAATTCATCGAATGGTTTGCTCGCGCAAGAGAGGCTCGAATTGAGCCAGTTATGCTCAGTGCTATACTGGCAAGGCGTCGAATTCATAAGTCTAATCAGGGGTTGACGAATGACGGACGCCAGGATTATCTGCGAATCGCAAAAATGCTGATTGATAAGAAACGCGCAGCCGAAGGCGAACACTCAGAGTAACCGATGAAATCACTGGATGTAGATTTAAACGGTGTCGCAATATGCATCTCGGTTGACGATTTGCCGGTGCATGGCGCTTCTGTGTCTGCATATTCTCGCCTTGATACAGTCAAACACTTTGCGGACGCGTTGAGTCAACATGGTGTCGAGGGAGTATATGGTTTCGTCAACGGTGCTTTAATCGAACCCGCTCTGATGACAAAAACCTTGCGAAAAATGGCGACTTTTAAAACGATAAGAAAACTGGTTAACGTTTCGGCCAAACTAAATTTCGATTTGAGCTGTTATATAAACCCGCAGATCACTGAGACTTCTAATCAGTACCAGCAACTGCTGCAATATTGGCTAGATCGAGGACATTACCTTGCCAACCACAACTATTGGCACTCTGATTTAAACAACACTGATGTTGAACTTTTCATCGCTGGAATTGAGCGCAACCAGAAATTGATTTCAAAGTTTCCGAAAGCCAGAACAAAACTATTCCGATATCCTTATCTCAAGGAAGGCAACACTGCCACCAAGCGCGATACTATTCGAGATTATCTGGCTGACAATAACTTCAAGATTGCGCCCGTGACCGTCAATTTCAATGACTGGGCATGGAACAGAACTTTTGTGAAACTCTCAAAAAATGGCTTCACTCCGACAAATCAAGACGCGCTAGAGGAAAACTATCTCGACATTGCCGTCCTCAGTCTGCAAGGAGCGGTTTTAGCAGCTCGCAAGCTGGTCGGCAGAGATATTAATCACGTCCTTCTGCTCCACATGGGAGCGTTCACCGCCCTCACCCTGGGCAAGCTGTTAAGCCGGTTTCAAAGTCACGGTGTAAAATTCATCTCCATGGAAGAAGCGCTTCAGGACTCCATATTCGATCAGAGCCTGGACATCGTGGTGCAAGGTCGGGGACGTAATGCGTTGGAGCAACGATTGCTCTTGAGAAACGAACCGGAAAACGGAGTCCTGTTATTCGCAATGCGCTCATCGGGAGCAGCTTCATGAGCGTATCTAACCAGGAAGTCAAAAGCCTCATCGCCAGGAGTGACTACGCTCCATTTTCGTGGTTGTACGCGCTTATCTACTGGCTCGGCGTGGCGTACTTAACCTATCGACTAAAGTCTATTCAGGCAGTAGAGGGGCTTTACATAACAGGCTCTTTCGCGTTGAAAGACCTGTGCCACGGCATCTCAGATGTCGACTACTTTGTAGTGATTGGCATCGAGCATCGAGAAGATGCGCTGGTGCGTGCAGCTATCGACTTAGCCTTGAAAGACGCTATCGCTCTATTTCCCTTTCTGGGTCCTCTCTCAGAACGCTTGCATTCTGTTGTCGTGGTCGATGATAAAGGTAACTTCGATAATTTAAACTTCTTCTACCGCAGTCAAACATGCTCATTCAAAACAATTTTTGCTCGCAATCATTTCCGAATCAATCGGTCAGAAAGTTTAGACCATCTGGCCATTCTTTCGGAGTTAAACATCCTGGTTTCGAGCGTCATCAAAGCTCTTCGGCTCCGGCGCGACAATGGTTACTTCTGGAAATCTAAACTGAGATCATTGTTGGTGCTGCTAGCGAATCAATCCAATCCAGGCTCAGTGATCAATGATCTTGAATTGACTGAATTCGAAAAAACCGTGCTTTTAGAATTTTGGTCAAAACCGAATCACCTCTTGTTTCAAGGTGATTCGCCAGCGCCGTCAGCTCGAGCCTACTCGTTATTTTTTAAACTTATTGATTTAGCCATATCAAGACGGGGTTTTGAATCCCTCCCTGAGAAAAATGTCGTCGTAAATCTGGTGAGCAAAAGCGAATTGATTGCAAATGAACTAACTCACTGCGCACCACTGACGAAATCAGCTTATTCATCAGGCGGTCTTGTTCTACTTGACGATCTACCGAAGGAGTTTAATACTGTCAGCCTGGACGGACTTAACTATGAAGAAGCTGTCTCTTTGCTGACTGACACACGCCATGACAAACTAGAATGTGTCGTTTACATCAATAAATTTGTCCTTCGTATTACCAACGACGATATCGGTATAACTAACCGCTATGTGGCACCATTTGCCTTTCATGATTTAAATAAATCAGAGATGGTGCCGTATAAACAACTATTCTTGAATCATCTGGTGGAAGAGGCAAACGTTGCGCTAGCTGAACTTCAACGAGAAATTGTCACCGCTTCCGAACCGATTGCTCGCACTGATACTAGCAATACCAGTAGTGGCAGTTACAATAGTAACGCCAATTGCGGTCCCCGTAGCAATAATACCAATAGCAGTATCAGTACCATAAACAGTACTAGATGCGATACCAATAGCGGTGCAAATCACAATCTTTCTCTTGGAAATAAGACAACTAACACACCTTACTTATTGCTTGTAGAAAACGATTTGAAGATGTTAAACGCCTTTCTCTCAGGCTATAGATTGTCCAAAGTCTCTAAGGAGAAGATAGAATTATTCAGAAGCACTGGTGAAGTCTTTACTGATCTAAAATCTAGTTATCCAGACCATAGCGGATATTTAGATCTATTAGAGCGCTATTACGACTACCTCGCTCACGGAGAGCCGGCTGACGTAATCGCAATGTTACCTTCCAATTTCTTCGGTTACACAACAAAGTTCTTCTCAGCTGTTATTTTTGGTGGACAACTTCCTGATCGAGAGTTATTGAAGTTGAAGCTCTCAATCAGTTTATGCATATGTACAAAAGATCGACCGACGATGCTGGCAAGCTTATTGAACTCCGTGATAAAACAAGCACGCGGACCGGAAGAAGTCGTGATCATTGACAACAGCCCATCTGAAGAAACTTTCTTAGCCGTACAGAGATTTGTTGGTGACTTGCCTATCAAATATGTTCGAGATTTGCGTCCATCGATACCGGTTTTGCGCAATCGGGCAATCCACGAATCCAGTGGACAAATAATCAGCTTCACTGATGACGATTGTGTTTTAGACCCACAGTACATCGCGCATGTCGAAAGAACCTTTTTGAGAAGCCGCCGAATAGGCGCAGTTGGCGGCGTAATGAAACATCTAACATCCCAACAATTCAGTCCCACTGAATTGTTTCACGCTGAATACTTAGGATAGTACAAGAGATGCTGATAGACATATTAGTAAAATCGCGAAAAGGTGGTTGTCTTGCAAAAGAGATGCCCGGCTCGCTTTCATTTTTTTCGAATAACACGCTGTCAATTCGACGCTCTATTCTCGATGACATCGGAAACTACGATGAGGACTGTCATCGCAGCGAAGACGTTGAGATTTGCGCACGTATTGCCCGATCAGACTGGATGATGTTTCTCGCTACGGATATGATTTTTCAACACCGTCCGCGGACAAATTTAAAGGCATTGATGAAGCAGTGGTGGGGCTACGGCGAATACATCCCGTACGTTTTTCAAAAACACAACGCTGGACAATGGGAGATTTTCTACCAACGCGGTGACGCATCAACAGAGCCTTTTGCCCCCGGTCTGCGTTATCGCAAGTTGTTGTATCTTGAACGTATGCCATTGACCGTTTGCGTCTTCATCACTCCATTTTTGATATGCCATTTGTTTCTGTTAGCATCGATCGTTTCATTCATACTGGGCTGGAATTTGAACGGTACTTTATTCAGCATTCTGAGCTTGCTTGCCTTTTTTGTATACGTGCAACCTGATTTTCAGAATAAAACCGCGGTCGAAAAAGGCATCCAGCTTATGTATATTCGCTACCTGGTCAATTTGTCGTTCTTCGTAGCTCAACTTATCAACGGTCTGCGCATCGGTACACTCTATATCGCGCCTGTGATTTCGGAGCGAGTTCAATAACAGCGCCGTTAGACTCGGTTTATTCTAGAAGTTCTTCAACTCAACTTGGTTGAACTGCACCATATATGGTGCAACTGGTCCTAGCATAGCAATACCCAGTCAAAATCTCGGCTTTAATCTCGACACTCGAAGTCCAAGCATTCTTGTGGAATAATAGCCAGAGTATATAAACTTGCTTATGCAGCCATTAATGAATAGATCAACGTCTATCTCCGTCCCTTTTCCTTCTTGAAGCGGCACAATGCAGTCCTATAAGCATCAAAAAGTCGTTCTAGTAACAAAGCACGAGAAAATTCGCGCCATGCGACCGCTCGAATTGTGCCTGGATATGGAGATTCTGTCGCACGGGCAATTTGACACAGACCAGCTTGGTACCTTTAGCGGCGAAGTCGAACGTCAGGGAACAGTCCGTGAGACGGTCTTGCGCAAGGCGGAGGCCGGAATGAAAGAAACCGGAATCGACTTCGGAATTGCCAATGAAGGCTCCTTCGGTGAACATCCTCAAATCCCTTTCCTGGCTTCTGACCACGAAGTGATTGTCTTTGTCGACAAGAAAAATGATTGCGTATTCTTCGAAGAAGTTGTCTCTACATACACGAACTACAGCCATTCAGTGCTCTCGGATTTCTCGGAACTGAGTGATTTTGCACGCATGGTCAACTTTCCTTCGCACGGGCTGATCATGACGCCGTCAAGTTCTCTTTTCCCTTTGGATAGAACCTCTATGATGATAAGTGAAGGACTGACACGAGGCATTACTGATCATCGACTACTGGAAGACTGCTTTAAATGCTTTTCCAAAATATCTCCGGTGCATGCTGTCTGGGTTGAGACAGACATGAGGGCGCATTTTAACCCGAGTAGAATGAGAAATATTCGACATACGGCAACCAAACTGGCAAGGCGCCTTAGCAGTAAATGCCCAGAGTGCGAGTTGCCTGGGTTTGGATTGACCGACAAGGAAGCTGGCTTGCCGTGCGCAAACTGCAAGAGACCAACACTGGTAGTTGGTTGGTTCATTCACTCTTGCCAGAGGTGCGGCTTCCGCAGGCAGATTAGAAAGTACGATGAACAATTCAGAGCAGACCCTCAGTACTGCGAAACCTGCAACCCTTGAGAATCATCAAATCTTAATCACACTGAAGTTACTTTTTGCGAATATCGAACGAGTTTATCTCAGCAAAATGATCTTTAAACTCGGTAAAACTGATTTTAAATTTTCCGTCGAACTTCCCATCACGAGCGCTTCCACCGAGTTTCGTCGGTTCGATTGCTCCGCCGAAATCACCTTTATGAGGATTGATCAGCTCGACTTCTCCGGTGTTTTTATCAAATCCACTGACAGTATAGACGTGCCTCGGCATCAGTCCCGATCCTTCTGGAACCTCTTCATTCGTCCCAGCGGTCAGCCCTTTGTTGGCGTCTCCGACCAGGCTCAGCTGCGCTCGAACCTTCTCTTCGGGCTCCTGTGGCGAAGTGCGGCTCGACTTGTTGCCCGTTAACGATCTGATAGCTGCGTGCTCATTCCCGCCATCGTGAATTTGCTCCTGCACGGCTCCAAGCTTTTCGGGGAGCAAGGTCTTGAGATGTTGACTGAATGCTTTTTCCAGGATCGCAGCGGTTTCGCCCCCGCCGAAGCGGGCTCGTTCGGCATCAGTTGGTTTAGTGATAACTGTATTCAAAACACCGTAGCGACCTTCGTGATCTGGCAACTTGACTTGAAGCTTGCCATCACCAAGATCTTTTATTTTGTCGTCAAAAAACGTTGGATCTTTTTCCAAAATCGCAGCCACTGGTGCGAGTACAAAACAACTGCCCGTCTGTCCTTGAGTGACAGGCTGATCGCTTTCCAGATGTTTTGTATGACTTTCCAACGACCGCTGCAAAGAAACCGCATCGCTGTTTTTGAATTCACCCAGATCAAGTTCACTAACGAATTCGGCGTCCTTTAGTGGTTTGCCGTCGAGCATGGGCTTCTGAGGATCAGAACCGGCACTGGAACCATCGGAATAAACCTTCTTTATGACATCGTCCGTGGTGGCGGCAACTTCCTTGAAGTTTCTCTTCAGTGTCTCGAGTTTTTCCCGTTGCTCTTTTCCGATACTCTCATCAGTCAATGCACTGTCTAGTTCCGCCATCGTAATAGTTTTGTCTTTGTTAGTGTCTAGATTTTGGAAATCATTGTTTAAACTTTTGATTGCATGTCGCTCTTTCAGCTCCTTAGAGTCAAACTTTCCTAGATTGTCGACTACGGTCTTTATGTCATCGCGAGTAATTCCAACATTAGGATCACTGGTCTCGACCTTGGGTTGCGACGCTGGCTCAGTCCATCTAATTCCTGCTTTAGGCTCGGCTTTTTTAACTTCCGGTTTCTTCCCTGTAAGCTCATCAGCCACAGTCTTCCAGGTATCCGCGGTACCATAGGCAGTGGCAAGATAGACTCCGCTTTCGCCGTTTGCCAAGGCGGGGTTCTGCATTTGCTTACCGAGCTCTTCACGGGTGATGGTACCGTTCTTGTCGCCATCGAGCGTGTCGAAATTTTTGTTCAACCAACCGGTCATCTTTTCCATGGAAGTCTCATGGCGTCGATTGCGATTTTGCTCAGGCTTATAGTTTGGCAATTCTGCAAATTTTTTCTGCTCAGCCTGCTCGGCCTTCTGCTCGTCAGTTAACTCCGCTTTTGGTTTCTCAACGCCGTCGGTAGACGTCTTTTTGCTATCATCACCTGCAGGCCTTAATTTAGGAAAGCCGTGTTTCTTTAGCAGTGCAAAATCCTCGCCATCATCATTTGTTGTTTCGCTTGGAGAAGGTTTTGTGGCCGCCTCATTCAGCGCGGCGGTGCCTGAACTCGGATCGCCGTTTTTCTTATCCTTATCGGCTTCTGGTTTACCGTTCTCGGTTCCAGCCTCCGCGCCACTAAATCCTCGATTCGTACCGCCGATGATTTGCCCGGTTTCCATATCCAGGTATCCACCATCAGCCTCAACATCCGCGCTAGTCCCTCTGGCAGGTTGACTGATGTCTGTTCCAGCAACACGCTGAATTGGACTGCCGGGTAAAACGTCGTTTGCCCTGCCATCTCCAGCCTGACGACCAGCGACACTTTCACTGTTCGACGAAGGTCGACCAAAAGCTTCTCGCAAAACATCATCAAAGGGCGATGAGGATGGCGCGGCACTCGTTGACTGCGAATCGGTCGTTTCTTTTACTGGTGGTTTTGGATCTAGTTCAGACATTTGGCCACACGGGGGCTACCAGAGCAAGCATCTCTGGTTTTGATATTGAAGGCACAAAGCCATATTAATTAGTAGTTGTGGCTAAAGTGTTCCCAAATATCCCAAAGGCACTAGTGCATGGGTCCTAAGCGGTAGTCCGCGCGCCCGTACTCCGAAGGCTTTACCGGTCTGTCAAATTTTGCAGAATGCAAGACCAGAGTCTGGTGATTTCGCCCAACCGAGCGTGATATCCTATTCGGAACTTTCGCCTCCCTTGAGGTGGCGACCGAATAGAACACTCGGAGGTTCGATGTTTACTTTATCCAATTCAATTCTGCGCTGGAGAAAGACGGCTAGCCTGTCGCTCGCGTTATGTGCTGTGGTCTCGATGTTTACGACCGCTCCCGTTTTCTCTCTAGAAGGCGAGCCGGAACGGCAGTTTGTGTTGGAAGGTCTCGATGGAGTGCATGTCAGCGTACCTGCTATCACCGGAATGGATGTGGATCGAGGTGACATCGCCAATGCGGTAGGACAACGCATCAGCGCCTCAGGCATGAAAGCAATTGACGACAAAGAGTATCTCAATTACACCGATGTCAAATCGCTCGTTATCAAACTCACTCCGCTCAAACACGGAGGCAAAACCTTCTATTCTCTCAACCTCGACTTGACTCAGATGATCTATCTTCCAGACAAGCAATCACGCCGAGTCGATGTCTCAATGTGGAATGACGTCTCCGTAGGTTTCCTCGATAAAGACGCACAGTTCAAGGAAGAGGTGCTCAAGCGAGTAGACAAATTCGTTGACATGTGGCGCAGAGCGAACGGCAAGTAAGCACCGAATGTAGTAGTACAACGGAACCAATCTTCATCAACCTTCCCGAGAATCCGACTGAAACCGTTCATCTTGTCGGCTAAAGATTAGAAGCCTGACGACGGCGAAGAAACCAGTTTTGAAACTAGAACAAATTTCACCACGGCTAATGCTTGTAGCTGTACCGGAAAACGCTCTCAGGCATCAGAATTGGTTCAGGAATGAAATTTTCTGTCAGCTTGCCGGAAAACAATTTTCCGAAACTATATCGCGCGTCAGTCTCACGATGTCGAGCGAAAAACGCGAACAAGATAATCGAATTGAAATTGATTAGCGACCGGAGAACTCTTTCATGACTTGTCCGTAGCGTTTACCGACTGCGCCACAGACAATATCGCACAGCTCATAAATACTCGTGTCCTCGATACTGTAAAAAACAAACAATCCTTGACGGCGTTTTTGAACAATCCCTTGCTCAGCCAATACTGAAAGGTGCTTGCTTACATTGGCCTGGCTCATACCACTCAGTTCACACAATTCTTGTACCGAATGCTCTTCCTTAAAGAGGTACTGCAGAATTTGCAATCTGGACGCGTCCGAAAGAGCACGGAAACGAGCTGCAACGATTTCGAGAGCCGGTCGCGAGAGTAATTTGCCTTTGCTTTTCATTTCAATTCAACTCATGTGAAACCGGGAACCGCCAACTTAAGTTTACAACCATCCGTTTAATTCTTCAATCAATCTTTCGGTTGATTCACCATATAACCAATTAGTGATATAGTAAATTCATTCCCAGTGAGGTGAGGCTCATGCCAGAACTACCAAAAACCACTGCCTGTCAACAAGTATCCCCCGAAAACCTGGCAGCAAATACCGCCAAAGTTGTGCTTCTCGACGTGCGAAGCCCAATTGAGTTTGAAACAGAACACATTGCCAATTCCATAAACATACCTCTAGAGGAGCTCGACGCGCGCTGCGATGAATTGCCTCGTCAAAGCTTGCTTACTGTCATCTGTAGATCAGGCAAGAGAGCCGAGCGAGGAGCCTATACACTTCTAGGGAAGGGTTTTCAGGCCGAGGTCCTGGAAGGCGGACTTATCGCGTGGCGCAAAGCCGGACTTTCCGTCAAAGAAGGCAAAAAGATGCTTCCGATTGAACGCCAAATTCAACTGGTTGTCGGAATTGGGGTTTCCACTGGCGTCCTTCTCGGCGCATTTGTTAATCCCTGGTTCCTCGTCATTCCCGGATTTTTCGGTGCCGGCTTAACCTTTGCAGGCTTATCCGGTACATGCGCACTGGGTCTGCTACTCCTGAAGGCTCCCTGGAATCAGATACCGGTACCAGGCAGAACCGCAGGCATGGACAATCGAAAACCAGATTGCTGCAATTAGAGTAAATCACGCGATCAATGCGAGCACCGACACACAAGTTTTACGAGGACAACGGTAATGAAATCTAGTGGTTCCAAAGTTTCTGCAAGAAAAATCGTCATAGTCGGTGGTGTCGCCGGCGGTATGAGTGCGGCGACAAGGGCACGCCGCCTTTCGGAAGATTCGCAAATCATCATATTCGAACGAGGCGGCTACGTGTCCTATGCAAATTGCGGTTTACCATATTTTGTAGGCGGCGAGATCGAGTCGGCAGATCAATTGCTCGTGGCGACACCCGAGACTCTAAAGAACAAACTAAACCTTGATATTCGTATACACCACGAAGTAGTCGAAATCGACACGATCGCAAAAGTTGTTTCAGTACAAGAGACGACAACGAAAAAAGTCTATAAGGAAACCTTTGACGACCTTATCTTGTCTGTCGGAGCATCACCAATTAAGCCGAAGATACCTGGCATCGACCAACCGGGACTGTTCACCGTGCGCAGCATCGAAGACATTGAATCGATTAAATCCTGGTGCGAAATCCAAAAGCCTAAAACGGCGGTTGTCGCTGGCGGTGGATTCATTGGACTGGAGATGGCAGAGCAGCTTGCTCTAAGGGGTCTTGACGTCACCCTAATTGATGGCAAAGATCAGGTGCTTGCCCCCCTTGATATCGAGATGGCAGAACTTGTACACAAAGAATTGCAGAAGCACAACGTTGAGCTCCTACTCAACAGTTCTATTGATGGTTTTCGTGCACCCAACGAAATTAGCCACACTGATCAAAACCGTGCACCTAGTTCGTGCTGGGTTTTAGCCGGTAAACATGAGCCGATTCCGGCGGACATGGTAATCCTTGGACTTGGAGTGAGACCAGAAGTAATGTTAGCGAACAAGGCTGGACTAGCAGTCGGAAAACGAGGCGGCATCAGCGTGGACGATTACATGCAAACAAGTTCGCCAAATATCTGGGCCGTAGGAGATGCCATTGAGGTGCGCAATCCGATAAGCGATGAATTCACACTCATTGCTCTGGGAGGTCCTGCCAATCGTCAGGGACGAATAGCGGCGAACAACATCTTCGGCGCCAAACAAGCCTACCGTGGAACCATTGGCACAGCCATTCTCAGAGCATTTGATTTAACGGTGGCATCGGTCGGTCTGAACGAAAGGCAATTGCTTGCAAGCAAAATTCAATACGAAGTTGTCCACACTCATCCAAGCCATCACGCTAGCTACTATCCAGGCGCCGAGCGGCTAGACATGAAGGTATTATTCGAAAAGGAAACAGGCAGATTGCTGGGCGCGCAGGTAATTGGTAAAGAGGGCGTCGACAAACGAATAGATATACTCGCGACTGCGCTCACCGCAAATCTGACTATCCGAGATTTGTCGGAACTCGAGCTTGCATACGCACCACCTTTCGGCTCAGCCAAAGATCCAATCAATTTAGCAGGCATGACTGGCACAAACGTACTGGATGGCTTGACCAAGCAAGTTCAATGGCATCAAGTTCCGACCCTTACGAGCGAAGGAGCTGTAATAATCGATGTTCGCTCTTCCGCTGAACGTGCTAAAGGTTTCATTGCTGGCAGCATTCATATTCCACTTCCTGAGCTGAGAAAACGACTGCCGGAACTAGCAAGAGGAAAAGAAATAGTAGTCTATTGTCAGAGTGGTCAGCGCTCTTACAATGCGTCCCGATTCCTCGAACAGAATGGCTTCATGGTAAAGAATTTGTCCGGTGGATACCTGACCTGGCACTTGATGCAATTACGCGAAGTCGAGAAGCGGATCGATGCACCACCCATAGTGCAGGCTGGCAAAGGTTCGAGGGGATAAAAGTTAGCATGAGCAATAAAATAATGGCATCAACAGCAGAGGGAGGGCGACGCCCCATGGAAAATACACTGTGGTTTATTGGACTTTTTGTGTTGTATTTCGCAATGCAGTTATGGATACTTCCCAAACTCGGCATAAACACATGAATGTCGCGAAGCTGCTCGGTCGAGCAGAACAAAAAAATACCAAGCGAGCAAGTGAAACCAGATTCGAACCAGTGATGAAAAATCAGAGACACGCGAGAGAAGTGCTCTACGCGATGATGATGATGATGATGATGATGATGATTGTTTTTGGCTTCAGTAACCCCGCATGGTCTGACGATGCGCAACCGAATAGTACGTCGAGTTAATTAACTATTGGTACCTGCTGCAGTGAGGATACTGCATGCGTTGTAGATGAGATACACGCCACAAATTATCACCATCAATGGTGGCACCGTTTCGAAGTTTCGATTCAACGCTGTGAAACCTCTTGGGTTTCGTCACTTTTTCTTCGAACAGCTTTGCGCAGCGGCAGCAGCAGCCAATCCACCAAGAACATACAAACCGATTGTCAACGCAGATTGTCGGGGCGATTTTTGACTTGCATCTTTCGTCAGTCCCAAAAACGGAGGCAAGGTTGACGCGCCAACTCCGGCACCTACGCCAAGAGAAAAGCCTTTCCCTAAAGTTAATAGCCCGCGCTTCGAACCTACTTGACTGTAGTAGAGAGTATTGAAACCTATGTCACCAACAAGAGCCATGTAATGAAGAGTTTTTCCAGTCGGTGGCTCTTTACCAAGTGCGGAATAAATCTTCTGGATAGCTTGCTCACCGAGCTTGTCCATCTCCGGAGCATCCGATATGCGTGTTCGCAGCAGTTGATGTGCGGCAGTCAGTGTGATAGCGCCTACTAATCCATTAAATACAGAACGCAGCATAATTTTCTCCAGTATGGTTTTAAACAGACACAGCGATTGGCAAAAGGTTCCCTGGCTAGCTGATCGACGATTGTTTTCCCGACTTACATGGAAGTTTCCCACGAACAGATAATCAGTGCCAAACGGTGAATGGCGACTCGAATTTCGGATGCGAAGCAAGGAGCAAGCAAGCGCAGTTCGATGCCAGACAAGCTGATATCGCGAGCTTCATTGGATTGTATGAAGCCACGTGCAGGAAGGCTTCAAATCTTAAGTATCTCGCCCACGCTGATAGGGTCTGAAATCCGTAGAGTTTCAATTTTTCTGAGCGGAAGTAATTCGGTTTAGTCGCCATTTATGCACTATGATGTAGATATAGATCAGGCCTTTTGGCCACGAATTTTGCCTCCAGTAGCCGCAACCCTTGTCTGTCGGGTGACAACGTGGGAGAAGTTATGCGTGCATTAATTCTGGGACTCTTGGAAGAAGACGATAACGCGCATCAGGTGATTGAGAGCCTGACGCAATCGGGTCATGCAGTGCATGCTGTTGACACTTTTACAAAAGCGATGGCAGTGTTTACTGCAGAGCATGAGCCAATCGATCTAATCATTTCGGATGTCCACCTGGAAAACGGTGGTAATGTCTTTGACTTCATGAAGTGGATAAAAAGAAATCCAATCACTAGCGGCATTCCATTCGTGCTGTTTAGCTTTCATCCAGCTGGCAGAGCGAAATATCTGGAAGACGGTGTGAAAACATCGGCGCGTCTTCTCGGAGCCGCCAAGTATATAACTATGGACAAATTCGATTCAGACGAGTTTCGCAAACAGATTGATTCGCTTCTACCAAGCGGCGCTCAAATCGTAGCAATACAACAACCAGCAGATAGCGGTGAATGAAATGACAGCAAAAATTTTGATAACCATGGAACACGAAGAACAGCGAAAGCAGCTTGGAGACTGCCTGGAAGCGGTAGGTCATAAAGTAACAAGAGTAGACACGTTCCATAATGCGATGGAAATTTTGAGAAACGTCGATTTTGATTTAATCGTTTCGGATGTACATTTGCAAAACGGCGGAAGCGTATTCGACTTTCTTCGTTGGGTGAAGGGTGATCCACATTTAGCCGGAGTTCCATTCGTGTGTTTTAGTGCTGAGCCTCCGGAGATTGGCAAATATCTTGCCGACGGCGTGCGAACCGCGGCTCGCGCTCTGGGCGCGGCCAGGTATGTCGGTATGGAGAATTTCGACAGTCCGACCTTTCTGCACGAGATTGAATGGTTGATACCGCTATCTCGCTCTGGTAGCTACTACGAGGGACACAACGGTCATTCTGGAGATGATGGACTGCCAAAGATCGATTTGAAAACCAAATGACATCATCCAGCGAAACGTCAGAAGGATTTCTGGATTTTCTGCTTTCCAGTAATGAAGCAGCGTTTGTCAATGGCGAATATGACACGGCGTATCATCTTCTAGCATCAGCTGTTCATCTATCTCAATCCGAGCTTGACTATAGTTCACTACAATCGATCGCTAACATTGCCAAAGAGCAGGGTTCCAAAATTGACTTGGAACACCCAGAGTACCACCACTCAACTCAATCCGCAGGGCGAAGAGGGCACGGCAACATCTTTGCGCAACTAGCCCGTCATTCAAACACGGCCTCACTGATCGCAATCGCCAAACGAAAAAGAGAAAAAATAACTTAATTCATTTCGCTCTAACGATGTCAAAAACAACCAACTATAGCAGTTGAAAACGGCTCTTAAGCCTTGAGCAGATCTTCAATACCGATTGGCAAATCGCGAACTCGTACGCCTGTGGCGTGGTGAACTGCATTTGCAATCGCAGCAGCAATTCCAGCCAAACCGATCTCGCCAACGCCTTTGGAACCGTACGAGTTCAGATCTTTGTTTGGTGTTTCCAGAAAATGAACTTCAATGTCAGGCATATCTGCATGAACAGGCATAACATAATCGGCAAAATTGCTATTAAGCGGAGCGCCCTTGGTCGGCTCATATTGCCCACCTTCGAATAATGCCATTCCGATTCCCATCACGATGGCGCCTTCAATTTGATTGCGTCCAGCTTTTGGATTGATAATCAAACCGCTGTCGATGACTGAGACGACACGATTTACTCGCAGGCGAGCAAGTTCTTTCTGCCAGGTGACTTCTACGAAGTGCGCACCATAGGCGTGTCGTGATTCTTTGGGCTTTGGTCCCCATGTTCCAGCCGACTTGCCTTTCCCGGAGATCAAAGCGAAATCAGCTTGCTTTAGAAACTTGCTGAACTCTAAAGCTTCACTTTCGGCGGCATCCTTTTGGAAAATCTTGCCGTTTTTAAAATCGAGACTTTTTGCATCAACACCATGAAACGGTGAGTTATCTGATTGCGACGCCGCAGCCAGTAAAGACGCCTTCGCTTTTTGCGACGCCTCAATAACTGCCGGCACTAGAGAACCCGTCGCCATCGAGCCGCCCGAGAATGGTCCAGGAGGAAGTGCGGAATCTCCAATCTCAACTAGAACTCTGTCGAGTGAAACTTGAAACTCCTCAGCGACCATTTGGCCGACAACTGTGTATGTTCCGGTTCCAATATCTTGAGTTCCACAGGCAACTCTGATGGTGCCATCATCCTTCAGTTCGACGATAACTTCTGCAGGAACACGTTCGGCGATCCAGCCGGCTCCTGCGGTTCCCCAGCCGAGAACCAGACCGTTTTTCTTCATCGAACCAATTGCTGGATTACGATCTTTCCAACCAAATTTTTCGGCGCCGATTTTATAGCACTCGAGTAAGGTGCGAGTGGCAAACGGAATGTTTAGACCTTCGTCATGAGTCGGTTCGTTGATGGTGCGAAGTTTGATCGGATCCATATTCAGCTTGATTGCCATTTCATCCAGCGCAGATTCCGTCGCCCACAAACCAGGAACAGCACCAGGTCCACGCATCGAAGTCGGGTTACCGATGTTACGCTGCGCTTGACCAGAACGAATTTTGACGTTCGGGCAACTGTAGAAATATTTGGTCGCCTCGCCGCATTTTTCTCCGTACTCATCGAGTATGGAACGATGATTAGCGAAATCATGCTGCAACGAAGTGAATCGCCCGTTCTCATCGGCACTTAAACGTACACGCTGTTCGATAGCCGGTCTATGACCCGCGGCATGAAACACCATTTTGCGAGAGAGAACCAGTTTGACCGGTTTTCCCAGTTCGCGAGCGATGGTCGCTGCCATTGCGCTCTGAGACCACGGCCAAAGTTTGCCACCAAATCCGGAGCCAAGGTATTTGGTTACGATGCGAACGTTCTCAGGCTCCACACCAAGATGTTGAGCCAAAACGTTTCTGAAGTTCATTACGGCTTGGGTGGTTTCATACAGGGTGAAAACTTTTCCGTCGAATGTAGCAATCGAGGCGTGAAGCTCGATCGCACTGTGAAACTCGGCTTTCGATGTATATCTCAGATCGAGCTTATGCTTCGAACTGGCGAATGCTTCATCAGCTTTGCCGCGCTCATGCTCGACTTTCAGTGTAGTATCTGAGAGAAAGTCGGAATTGACATTCGGAGGTTTCACATCGTATTCAACGACAACCGCATGGGACGCGGCTTCCGCCTGCTCGCAGGTATTAGCAACGACAACTGCCACATACTGACCATAGTATCGAATGGTATTATCTGCAAGAGCCGGACGTTTCTCGTCGATAATCAGCTGAACATCTTTCAACGGCGCGATTCTGAAGATCTTCGGCAAATTATCCTTGTGATAAATCGCGATCACGCCCGGCATTTTTTTCGCCGCGGACGTATCAATCGATTTCACTGTGCCATTAGATATGGTGGCGCCCACCGGCACCGCATAAACCATCCCGGGAAACTGGTGATCGGAACTATACTTAGCCGTCCCAGTGACTTTGAGTGGTCCCTCAATGCGATTCGTCGGTTTACCGACTACAGTTTTCTTTTCAGTTTCGGTATTCACTATTATTCTCGACTCAGGACTGTGATGTTGCGGTATTCAGTGCATGCACCAAGCAGCGCTTGGCTAACTCGACCTTAAATGCGTTGTCCCTAAGCGGTTTGGCGCCGCTTAAAAGTTTGGTTGCCGCGGCAGCAAAAGCGCGCTCTTCAGCTCGCTGGCCCTGCAACGATTTCTCTACGTCGAACGCCCTCCAAGGCTTTGTGCCGATGCCGCCCATGGCGACGCGTAGATGTTTGATGGTGCCACCATCCATTTGCACAAACACCGCGGCTGATGCCAGAGCAAATTCGTACGAAGCACGATCTCTAAGCTTCAAATAGAGCGAGTGCGAACCGGCTGGCAATGGGTCGATGTGCACGAAGGCAATCAACTCACCAGGTTGCAGAACAGTCTCAATATGCGGCGTTGCGCCAGGTTCTTTGTAGAATTCAACGATCGGCACCATCCGTGTTCCTTTCGTGCTCTGAATCTCTAACCTGGCATCGAGTGCCATCAACGCGACGTTCATATCAGAAGGATTCGATGCAACACAGTGTTCGCTGGTACCCATGATCGCAAGGTTGCGATGCTCGCCTTCAATTGCAGGGCAGCCAGATCCAGGCTCGCGTTTATTGCAAGCAAACGCCGTATCTCGGAAATACATACATCTTGTTCGCTGCAACAAGTTACCACCCGTGGTGGCACGGTTTCTCAATTGGACTGACGCGCCTGCGAGAATTGCTTCTGACAAAGCGGCATATTGAGCTTTTACAAACGGATGATTTGCCAGATCTGAATTGCGAACCAACGCGCCGATTTTCAATCCGCCACCACTGGTGGTTTCAATCTTATCGAGCGGTAAACCAGTGATGTCCATGAGCTTCGACGGCGTCTCGACATTTAGTTTCATTAGATCGACAAGAGTCGTTCCGCCAGCGATGAATCGAAACTCCGGACGATTTGCAACCGAATCTGCCGGAGCGTTTTTCAATGCTGCGTCCAGATCTGATGGTTTAACATAATCAAAAATTTTCACTGTTAGCCCCTGATGCCTACGCGTCTCTGACTTGTTTGATCGCTGACAAAATATTCTGATACGCACCACAACGACAAATGTTGCCGCTCATAGCCTCGCGGATCTCGTGATTAGTTTTGCCACAACCTTCTTTCATCAAGGCAGTTGCAGACATGATTTGACCAGACGTGCAATAACCACACTGATAGGCATCGCAATCAACGAATGCTCTTTGCATCGGATGCATATTTTCGGGAGTGCCAAGACCTTCGATGGTTGTCACTTCCTGACCCTGACACATAATCGCGAGAGTCAGACAAGAATTTACTCGGCGTCCATCAAGATGCACAGTACAAGCGCCGCACTGCCCATGGTCACAGCCCTTCTTCGTGCCAGTGATGTTGAGATTCTCACGCAAACAATCAAGAAGAGTGGTGCGCGGATCGATCTTCAAATCTTTTCGCTTCTTATTAACTATGAATGAAACCGCGATAGCACCTGGTATGGTTGGAGAAACAGAAACCGAATCATCGCTCTGCGTACCGGCATCCTGGGTCTTAGCCGGAAGAGTTCCGGTCGCAGCAGCAGCTCCCGCCATCCCTAAGCCAGCAAGAAAATTTCGTCTACTTACAACATTCTTTGCAGGTCGCCGGTTGCTCTGATCGCCCGAATCATGAAGTTCGTCGTTATCCATTATTGTCAGTCACCAATGAGAGTCAAGTTACGCGACTAGATTTTGAACGGTCTAAGTTACCATGATTTCAATCTAATTTCGAGACGGAAACAGTTTCTCGAAAGAGTTTAAAACTTCAATTTGTTGGTTAGAATTCATTGCTGCGCGAAGATGTAGCGCTTCACAACTACTGTGCCAATTCAAAACTCGACGGCGAATGGAATCGGCAGAACATGGCATACTTTAAAGATGGAAACCAAACATTCCTGCGAACAGAAGATGCCACAAAGTTAAAAAGTACCGCACCTTCGTGCCTCGCGGCTCCCCGTCCACGTCTGGCAACAAGCGCACCGTAACAAACTCATCCAGCAGTCTTTGGGCGGGACTCTTTCGGAACTAGCCTGTAATCATCGTTTTGACTTTCATAAATCATATCAGTACGAATCCAAGGTTCATTATTCTGACCTGTATGAAGCCTCCAACCTGCAACTAAGTTTTTGTTATCGAAAACAATTTGCAACGAGGGACTTGGCGAATTTCCGCAGTGCGGAATGTTCGAAACGGACATTAAATAGGTAATTTGCTTCGAAGCGGCTTCACTACCGACTGATTCAAATCCGTCGCCTGCGCCAAGCAAGCCGAGTACCGAATCGCGCTTCATTCCTATAACATTGTAGTCGCTTAAAAACTGGCGCCAAAGCTCTGTTCTCTCAGTTCTTCCAAGCTTGCTGGGCAGCCAGGCAATTTTATCGAAATTCTTCGCGCTGTTGAATAGGATCACGTTATTTCCAATCAGGGTTAAGCCATCATATCTCTGAGGAATCGCAAACTCCTGGTTAGGTCCAAGAAGTCCCTGTTTAATTTCTTTTGCTCCGCGATGTTTTGTTCCTACTACGGCGTAACCATTCTGATAGGTTCCAATGTGATCGTAAGCGACGTCGAGAATGGTCTTACCCTCTAGCGTCACGACCCCGTATTTCGTATTCGCTGTAGAGTCTTTGGCGGAATTACCAGCAGAGGGAGTACTGTTGATGCCGATTATCAATTTTTCGTTCCCAGTGGGTTCAACGTATGTGATTGATCTGTCAAGCTTCTTCAGAAGTTCACCGCTCGCAGAAAAGAGCTGTAATTGTTTTTCCTTAAGTCCAACAATGTACTTTCCTTTTCTAAAAAGTTCGCTGAACTCAGGAGGAATGACAAATGCACCGTTATGGTCGACCATACCGCACAGCTTGGCACTTGTTGTAACCTGCGCAAGACCATCTTCGAAATGCTCAAACCAACCATCTTTAAGTGGGCCAGCGATAATTTTTCCAGTGGTATCAATAAGTGCACCACTTGTAATACCAGACTCTAAAACAATAACATTCGCGAATCCCTCATTAAAATCCCGCCCGTCCACGAAACGTCCGGGTTTAATTTGATACTCACCGTTCTTGTTTAGATAACCAGTTAAGCGGTTTTCGTCAGTTTCAACGAGCAGCAATCCATCATGGAACTCACTACTTTGCACCACAATTCCTGGCGGTAGGGTGTTAACAAGTTTTGCGTTTTCATCAAACAATTTGTAGACACGACGGTGTTGTTCATCATAGGTGGTCTGCAAAAACCTATTAGTCGAAAGCGGACGAACCTCGCCGGTTCCATCGGAACTTGGAGGAAACAAAATCGTTCCATGCTGATCGCAGACGCCAAAAGCGGAACCTTTTTCAAATTGGTAATAACCGAATCCAAGCGCTTCACGTATATTTGCTCTTGGCAGTTTGACGTCTTTGACTTTTGGATAAGTGGAGACTGCACTTTTGGGATACTGCACCATCGGCGGTAGCGTCAAAGAGTTATCATCATCAGACATGTCCGCACCTGCCGGAGCTGGGATTTTCTCGCCTTTCTGATTGACAAAAAACGGAACCACAGTTTTCGGATTCTCTTTCGGAGTTACACGAAAACAGTTCTCAGAAACGTATCGAATGTCATGATAGACCGGTGGCAGCAAAATCTTTCCATGAATATCAGCCAAACCATAGTCATGCGCTGCCGACGCTGATGCGCAAATCATCGGCGCTAATAGTGCAACTGCCATTGAAATAATCTTGTGATTCACTATTTCCTATTTACCGTGAAAACTTATTTAGAGGGCTTCCGTTCCTTCGTGTCGGATGATTCAGAAGGCTCAACCCAACCTTCTATTGAAAAAGTGGCTTTGTTCATCTCGTCAAGCGAACTTGCACGAGTCAATTTGCAGTTGTGACTCTTACCATCACGTTCGTACACCATTGCGATTGAGGTCCCCAGTTGGCCTCGGATCATCTTAAGGGTCTGATCTACGTCTTTTGGAACCGGATGACCGTCAATTTTCAGAAACTTGTCACCTGGCATTACTCCTGCAATATCGGCGGAGGACCCCTTAACCACTTGCTCCACAACATTTCCGTCGGTGAGCACAAGACCGGTATAACCCATTTTACTCAATTCATCATACTCTCTGTATTTCCGCTTCATGAGTGGAAGGTCTTTGAGCATGTTACCAGCATTGTACGGAACCCTCGAATAATCAGTATCTTCAGACTCAGCGCATCGCTTCAGTATGGGTTTCGCCTCATCAAATCTTCCAGAAAAAATCAAACATTGAGCGTAAAGAAAATTGGCTCGAGCTGATTTCGAGTGACCTGCGTCGCCCGAAGCCTCGATTTTAGTCAATGCTGATTTGATATGACCACTAGTAACCAGCCTTTGGATATCGTCTTCGAAATCATCAGCTTTCGCTGCCAGTGGAACGCAAACTAAAATGGTTGAAAGAACGACCCATTCGATAAATCTTGTTCTAGTTTTCATCAATGCAAAACATAACTCCGACAAGGTTAAAGTCCGCACATTTCTCAGCGGTAGCTTTCGTCGAAAAGTACAGCAGCGCACCAACCAATGAAACATCTCCAATATGTTCGAAAAACGTGCCAATTCAATTATACCCTCGTCC
>CAZRMH010000078.1:0-23902 GCA_964600935.1 uncultured Candidatus Obscuribacterales bacterium | reverse complement strand
CAGTAAAAATTCTCACGACATCGTCGAACCCGCAAGACGTAAGGAAAACATATTGACACTTCGCCAACTCATTAATGACGAAACCAGTCGATACACAAGAGTATGAGAAGTCGATTAACAACGTTTTGACGTATTGGTTTGATACCACTTCACTGCCGAGCTAAGTTGCCTGAAGCCTTATAAATAAAGCAGCACGCCGTTTCCGACGTGCTGCTTAAACTTTTAGACCTCGATCGGCTTAGAGATGATTGATTCGTCCGGATGCAAACCTAGAAGAATGCTGCTCGACGAAACCTCCAGCTGATGCCGTTTTAGATCGATCTATGGGTCGTTCACTTAGAGCAACGAGTTGATCTAAATCGTACGATGCGTCGCTGACTGTTTCGCGACCGGCAATTTGTGAATTGCGATTGTCATTGTATTGTAGTGCTTGTTCGATTTTGTACTCGACCAGTGGATGTTGATCAATAAACGAGATTATTCCAAAACCCATTGCAATTGAGAGGCTAATGAAAGCCACAGTCCATCCCAATCCGGAGATATCCTCCTTAGTCGGTCGATCATTAAAATCAGGGCTAGCAGCTCTCATAACTCACCTCCAACGATCTGTTACTAGATCGCTTTATCGATAGCAGAACCGACTTTATCGAACTCGGAATACAAATCTTTCGCTTCTCTATCCGAAATATCGCCGTCAGCTCGGAACGAATTTTCAACCACAGCGACGTGGTTGAGCATTCCTCGCAGACGATCTGCTTCAGAGTTACTCAACTTACCGGAAACAAGACCATAGCTGATCTTGGCTTCCAGACCGGCTCTTCGATTCATCAAGTCGTCAATTGCGACAACATGCGTGTCGGAAAGAATGATTCGATTACCTTGAATCAATGGTCTGTAGTTAACAACTTTCAACTGTGTACCGAGCAAATCATATTCGTATGCAATCGGCAAAACTCTTTCGTATGAGACTTCGGTACCACCACCGACAGACAACTCGAGAGCTGAGAGACGATCGAGCTCTGCACGATATCTGTCAGCTTGAGCCGCCGTCAGCGTGCCATCGGCAACGCCAGTTGCGATCACTGCCCGAAGGGCCTTTTCACGTTCTGAAATTGTTGTTTTGAAGACAGGACCATCAATCACAACTCTCTGGACGCTGGTGGTTGACGATGGAACAGTTACTCTTTCAATGACTGTCTGATCGGCAATTCTCATCGGCTTTCCAACAAATACTCGATCCACTGAACTCGGAGCGATTGTTGGTATATATACTTGATCGACAGCTACAGGAGCAGCCTGCGAAGTCGTTGTCGTTGTGGTTGTTTCGGTAATTCCATCATTGGTCATCAAGACTTTCCGCACGACCGTGTCTTGAGCAAAACTCGGCATTGAGAGCACGGCTAAACTGATTCCCGCTAGCATAAGTGATCGGGCTATTGGCAGGCGCTGGACGCCACGGCTCAAAATATTCTTCTCTACACTGATTCGTAGCATCTTAAAAATCCTCGCAAATGAAACACGTTCGACTAGGTAAGTAATAGCGCACGTCAGCCAGCTAATGCGCAGCGATATAGAACAGGCGCCCGACCTTGCGTCGGAATTTCACAAGCGAAAGCAATGCAAACCCTTCTTCAAACCTTCAAAATGAGACATATAGATTGCTTATCGAAGAATTATGAACTGCGAAGTTAAACAGTTGCCACTGCCACTGGTGCTGCAGGAACAGTGAAGTAGAATGTCGTGCCTTCACCCAGAACTGATTCAGTCCAGATTTTGCCACCATGTAGTTCCACGATTTTTTTACACATTGCTAAACCCAGCCCGGTGCCGGGATATTCAGAGTCGCGGTGCAACCTTTGGAACATCTGAAAGATTTTATCCTTGTGTTCCATTTCAAAACCAATGCCATTGTCTTTTACAGAAACTCGCCACATGTCATCGACTTGTTCCGCCGTAATTTCGATGTGCGGCGCGACATTCTCTTTCCTGTACTTAATCGCGTTGCTACAAATGTTTTGCAATAACAATGACAAATATTCGGATTTACCAAGTACTTTTGGAAGATCTTTCGGTATCACTATGTCCGCACGAGATTCCTTAATCGACGAATTCAAATCTTGCATTACTGATGCCACCACGTCGTTCAGATTGACGACGTGTGCCTCGAATTTCTCGCGCCGAACTGCGCCAAATTTCAGAACATCATCAATGCGCGCCATCGCTGTAATCGAGGAGCCGTGTATAAACTCGAGAAACTGTTCAGCTTGCTCATCAAGCGATTCTTCATACTCTTGTTTCAGTAATTTCGAGTACGTTCCCATAGTTCTCACGGGTTCTTTTAAATCGTGTGCCGCAACCCAAGCGAAATCTTCCAGTTCCTTGTTCGATTGCGTAAGCTGTTCAGATGCTCGAAGCAACTCCTTCTCCGCTTGCTTGAACAACGTTATGTCACGAAAAATAGCGGCGCCGCTGACGACGTGACCTTCAGCATCCTTTATCGGAGAAACGCAAAGCGACAAATAAATTGTCTTGCCCTCGCTCGTCGTGAAAGGCAACTCAAGCGTATCTAGCTTTTTATCTTCACGGAGAACTTCGACGACTTTATCCATATCAGGCCCGATCAGTTGTCGCATAGTCTTTCCCATCGTTGACTCGACGGAATAACCAAAGAGTTCTTGAGCACCTCTGTTCCAGCTCAAAACAGTGCCGTTCAGCAGAAAGCTAACGATTGCATCATTCGAAGATTCAACAATGGATGCAAGCTGACGATTACGATACTCAGCAGACTCCCTCCGAGTCATTTCCGTTTTCAATTCATCATAAGCTTTTTCCATCTGCGCCGGTTGGGGAAGCGCAAGCACCTTGGGGATCAATGGCCAAACCAGAACTGCGGTTGCCAAAAATGCGGCGCCACCGACAAAATCAAGCGTTGCCTCCATAGCATAAACTGGTTGATAGACGGTCCAAATTTTAACCGCATGAGCCGTGGCACAGGCAATACATGAAGCGGTGAACAAGATAAAAATCCAGTGATAGGTTCGGTGCTGACTACGCTTCAAATATGAAAAAACTGCCAGCGGCATCGTGAAGAACGCAACAGCAGCCAATAGATTACCAAGCACCATAAGTGTGAGCAGCGAGCTGCTCCACTTGAAGCAGTCTCCAAGCGGGATAAATCCAGTACCGAATAGTTGCTCCATGATCTGCGTCCTTAAATGGCATTTGCCACACTGCACAGTTTACCCTGAATATCTTTCACCAGAACAGATTTGCGTTTTTTTTCAATCGCCTCTCATGTGCCATATTGGCTACAAGCGAGTTGTACTAGCGGACAGCTTTTCCGTAATCTACCGATTTATTGGCAGCATCAATTGTCTTATTACTATTATCAGTTCGTTTTTTCAGCGTGTCTGTGGGGTGGGCGGCGGTGCGCTCCGCGAAAAGGATTTTAAGCTTCGGTAACGCCTCAGTTGCAGCCTGTCGCCCAGCTTTGATTGCTATTGGATAGTCTTCAACGTCAACGGAGATAATCGAAATTCCGCTGACATCAGGATGAATTACGATGTTCGCGACTCTAGCAAATTGTTCATCGCGCACAGACAGAATGATCGAAGTGACACGATTAGCGAGCAGAGTAAGCTTTTCCATTTCCCGAGCTGTAACCGGATCGAGACTCTCGTCGACATTTACAGCCACAATAATGTCGGCGCCAATGTCCTTTGCCGTCATAGTTGGCAGGTTCGTACGAATGCCACCATCGGCGAGCAACATACCATTGTATTCCACTGGCTTCACTATCGGAGGCAGACTAGAACTGGCACGCACGATCGTTCCCAGATCGCCTTTTGTCATCCGGTAAGCCTTACCGTCGAGTAAGTTCGTTACTGTTATCGCCAGAGGTATGTCGAGAGATTCGATCGTCGGATACTTTTCGCCAACGGTTTTTCTGATAAACGCTTCAATAGAATCACCGTTGTAGAGCCCCGGATAACGTTTGAATCTCACGAAAGGAATTCTCGGACGGGCAGCCTTCTTCATTATCTGCACCGGCAAAGGAAACGGTGCAAACGCCTTTTTCACCTTACCATCAACCACAAGTTCTTCGATTTTATCGAGCGGTACGCCAGCACAATAGAGCGAGCCAATGATAGAACCCATGCTATTCGCAACGATCAGATCGGGCTTCATGTTGTTCTCTTCCAAAACTCGCAGAACGCCGATATGTGCCGCACCACGCGCGCCACCACCACCAAGGACAAGCGCAACTTTCGGGTTGGACGGCATACTGCTCAAACTTTTAGGTTTAGATGACGGCTCTGTAGTCTCCTGCTCGACCCCTGTTTTACTGTCAGGTATGGGTGTTTTCTCGGACTTGGTCTTTTCAGGTAAGACAACTGACTTAAGATCGGTTTTGCTGTTTTTTAACTCAATCGCAGAAAAGGCCGGTTGCGCAATCGATGTACTGATAGCAAGCATGATAGAGGTTGCCAACGAAATACTTCGTCGACTCTTAGAGCCAGTATTTTTAATAATGGGTTTCGGATTCACTTGTTGCCACGAACCATGAGGTGAGGCGAGGATTCGCTACGGACAATTTGAATCTAGCGTCATCGCAGGCAGATACCGTATAGCTCATAGCAAATGACCGCCAATTCAATGCCGGCAAAAACGCACATTTGGTGCAAAGACATTCTATTTAGCCACCTGGCGTTCTGCACAAGAAGAGATCGAGATTATCTCGATGACAACACATGAGTTTTTTTCTGATCTCTTGCTGGTGTTTCAATTACCCGGCGATAAATTTCTTCATACGCTGAAGTCATTCGCTCGACACTGAAGGTTCTGGCTTGCGAGATGCAATCGGACGATTTCAAATCATCGATTTCAGCAATCCGGTCAATCAATTCTTCTACCGTTTTGCCGACTACCGCATTGACCTTATCAATCAAGACTTCAGAAACGGATCCACGGTTAAGCGCGATCAGAGGCGTCCCGGCAGCCAAAGACTCAGTCATTACCAGACCGAACGGTTCTTCAAAATGAATGGGATAGACTACCGCCTTTGCGTTCTTATAGAGTTCAACTTTCTGCTCGAAGCCAACTTCACCGATATACTCGATACCGGAGTGCAGCTCATCTCGAACGTGCTCATCAAAATAGGCCTGGTCATTCGAGTCGATTTTTCCAGCTATCTTTAGCGGCAACTTAGCAGCACGCGCGATTTTAATCGCATCCGCCGTACCCTTTGCATGCGAGACACGACCAAGGAAAAGCAGATAGTCTCGGCCTTTTTGGTCACCGATTCGATCAGGAGCGATTGGCTCTCGAGGAAACGCACCATCTTCCACGGCATTGTACACACGCCCTACATAATTCAACCGATCGGGATAATTCAAGCGTCTGTAGGCATCACTGATTGCAACCACCGGGAGATGAGGAAACGAGAGGTAGATGTCTGCGCAATATTCCACGACTGGATTGTGGTTGGTTGAAACGCAAGGCGTCTTCATGTTGTTTAGAAACGGCCAGGCTAGAAATCCGCAATGATTATGAATGATGTCGAATTCGTCCTCTCTGCGAATCAACTCTAAGATTGCGCGCGTTTCATACGCACACCATCTGTGGTGCGGAACGTTATCTATTCTCATACCGTGAGGGATTATGCTCACGAGTTCCGCAGAAGTAACAGAGTCGCCCGTCGCGAAGAGTGTGACATTATGACCGCGCTTGACCAACTCATCGGTCAGCATACTGACGACGAGCTCAGTGCCACCGTAGCCCTTTGGCGGTACTGACTCAGCCAACGGTGCCAATTGCGCAATTCTCACAATCCATCTCCTTATGTTTCAACAACCACACGGATATCACCTTGTTTCCTTAAAACAGAACAATATGTTGCGCCGCCTTCTCGTCGCAAGGCGATATCAACTTCGGCTTGTCCCAATTTCAATCCATATATCCTGAGCTGATTTAACCACTTCGGCAAAACAGGATCGACAATTCTCAATCGCTTATTAGTCGCATCAGGGGAAACGTTGACGCAGGCTCGCAACATCTGAAAAATGGCTCCAGCTGCCCAGGCCTGTGGTCGGCAAGACACCGGATAATCGATCGGCTGCGTTGCATCCGCACGCTCGAAACCACAAAACAATTCAGGCAGCCTGAAGTCTGATTGCCTTCGCATCGCATCATACATCGCAGTGAGGATTCTCAGGATGTCGTCGGTGCGACCAAGTTTTCTCAACCCGGCACAGATAATTCCGTTATCGTGTGGCCAGACTGAACCATTGTGATAGCTCAAAGGATTATATGAAGAAGCATCTGAAGACAGAGTTCTGATGCCCCATCCCGAGAACAGATCGTTACTCATTAAACGATCGGCTACGTGCATCGATTGCTCAGCACTCAAAATTTCAGACCACAAACAATGCCCCGGATTTGAAGAAACGCTTTGAACCTGTTGCAGATCTTTATCCAGTGCAATCGCGACAAAGTTTTCGTCCTCCATCCAGAAGTCCCTCTGGAAGCTCTCCTTCAGCGTCCTCGCACGATGTTGGAGTTTAATCGCGAGCTGATTGAAATTGAGCAACTGAGCCAATCGGGCCGTGCGAATCCAGGCAGCGTAGAGGTATCCTTGTGCTTCGCACAGAGCGATCGGAGGCTCAGCCAGTATACCGTTCTTATGTGTAACCGAATCGCCAGAGTCTTTCCATCCCTGGTTTTCCAGCCCCACCGGACTCTCTTTCTTGTACGAAATATAACCGGTTCGCGTCGACTGTTCCAGGAAGCGCAAAGCCAGTTTCACATGTGGCCACATCTGGTGTGCATACTCCACATCACCGGTCCAATCAATGTACTCAGACAATAGAATCAGCCACAATTGCGTAGCATCAACGGATCCATAATATGGATCGTGAGGAATTTCTTTCATCCTCGCCATTTCGCCGACCCGCAATTCGTGCAGGATTTTTCCCGGTCGTTCGGCCCGGAAGATATCAGTGCTTTGACCCTGATAAGCAGCTAAAACATCGATACATGCTCGCGCTAAATCAGGTGCAAATGGTAGCATCTGAAGTGCTGTAATAGCTGTGTCACGTCCGAACAAAGCGCAATACCAGGGTATACCGGCGGCGATTCCCAGACCTCTTGGGGTTGGCTGTCGGAGCATGTACAAATCTCGATAACAGTTCTCGATTGCGACATTGAACATCGGTAAATCCGTTTCAATCGTCGTCATATCCTCGCGCCAGGCATTATAGCTGTTATCCGCTATCGTCTCTGCTTCTTTATATGATTCGCTACTTGCCACCAAACGTGGAGACTGCTGATTCCATCTGGTCGAGATGCATATTTCCAAACTGACAGGTTTCCGCACCGGGAGCTTAAGTCGGAATATGGCTTCGCCATCGCTTATTTTAGTTGGCGTGATACTTTTAAAATCAATAACGGTTTCAAGAAGAACATTATCCAATCCACGATAAGCTAGAAATATTGTCGAGGCATCGTTGGTCGGCAGCATGCGCTGTCCACGAGCCGGTCGGTTAGTTCCACGCACTTCAAAAATGTCAGCGAAATCCGACTGATAGCGAATCGATAAATCAACGTCCAGCGGTCCGAAATCAAAATTTTCAAGCTCTATCTTTTCCCAGAGAACATCGGTCAAAACAATTTCCCGCTTCACAGTGATTTTCTGCTGAGCGATAGTCTCCGAATGGTTATTGGTATAGAGGCATTCCGCTGCATATCCCTTGGTAAAGTCCGATGACAGCAAAGAGAGCGGTCTGTCATTTAATTGAATTTCAATAGAACTCAGATGGCGAGTGTCATACCGATAATAACCGTAACCTAGTGTGTTGCAACTCGGAATTAATCCACTCTCGTCAAGCACTAGAAAATTGCTGCCATGCTTGACCGCATTGCGTGGATGAGCCGAGTCCGTCATTACAAACGGCAAACCCTGGCACATTGGACGCATGTCGACCTCATAAGGCGGCAAGAAGTCCGATTGCTGATCGTTGGCATTTATTTCTTGTTGCGTCATCGGTAGAACCTGGTTAACTCCCCGCAGCCTGGCACGACTCTAGGCGTCGACCGAGACACTTACTATCGTCTCATAGCGCACACAGGCGAAACGTAGCCGACGGTTTCAGACCCCCGAGCCAGTGCGCTGGGGCGCGACACTGCCGACTTCTTATAATTAATCTGAAATTATGGAAGAAGTAAACAGAACGCCTGCTAGAGCGACAAAGCCCGCGCACCATGCATATGTATGCACTTAGAATATTCGAATAATATACAACCCATACGGGAAGAATATCGCTATAACAATGTATGGCGTGTTTATCAGTCTCGATTGACCCACGTGACGCCAAAAATTGTTTGACACTGATACCACACTTAGTACTAAGTCCCGTTTTATCAAGGTGAATTTTTATGGCAGCAAGAGCGATCTGGAGCGGAATCATAACATTCGGTATGGTGAGCATTCCTGTGAAGCTTTACTCGGCAACGGATAACAAAGACATCTCCTTCAACCAATTGCATCGCGATTGCAAGGGGCGAGTAAAAGAGCAACGTTTTTGTCCGACTTGCGATCGAAAAATTGAGTACGAAGAACTCGAAAAGGGTTATGAATATTCAAAAGGACAGTATGTGGTGCTGACCAAGGACGACTTCGAAAAACTGCCGCTACCTAACAAGAATTCAATTGAAATAACCTCGTTTATTCATAATGAAGATATCGATCCCGTGTTCTACGACAAGGCTTATTACATTGAGCCCGACGAAGCTGCAAAGAAACCATTTACGCTTTTCATGAAAGCAATGGTTGAGAAGGGCATGGTGGCAATCGCCAAAGTTTCGATTCGCACAAAAGAGCGACTCTGCTGCCTGCGCTTATACGGCGGCACTCTGATGATGAACACACTCTTATATCCGGATGAAGTTCGCGTCGAGAAAAACAAAGCACTACCTGATGTACAAATCTCAGAAAAAGAGATGGCGATGGCGGGCAGTTTGATCGATTTGATGTCTGATGAATTTGAACCGACCAACTACAAAGACAGCTATCGAGAAGCGCTTATGCAGTTAATTGAAGCAAAACTGGAAGGCAGAGAAATTCACGAATCACCGACCGCTCCATCGAGCAATGTCATCGATCTTATGGATGCGTTGCAAGCCAGTATGGAAAACATCAAAGCGAAGAAAGTCGCACCAGCAACAGCTCCTGCCGAAGAGAGCAACGTCGTGCTCGCTGCTCCACCACAGAAACAAGCGATGGCTGCGAAAAAATCGGAAGAGCCGGCCATGGGTAAATTGCCCACGGAGAAGAAGCCGAGAAAACGTAAAACAGGATAATGAAGCGGTCTGCAGTAATCGGCGTCACTTCCAGGCGATATCAATCAGCTATTTCGAATTCTTCGTTGGGTCGAGTTAAAACGATAACAAGACTCAAACAGTTTTGCGCTCAATCTAAGCGGAGTCGCTGGTATGATTGATTTGTCGAAAATACCGGGCGCTCGCCGCGCCATGGCGCCGTTGAAGTTTACGCCCATGTTGGCGAGTTTGCCTGATTTAAACTTCTCACGCGCCGGCTGGATTTACGAACCAAAGATGGATGGCATGCGCGCAATCGCGCACATCAATAATGGTTCTTGTTCGCTGTCTTCCAGACGCTCGCTAAATATTACCGCGCAATATCCCTCGTTGGCAGCAGAGCTACCGACGCTCTGCGACAGAGAAGTGATTCTCGATGGGGAGCTGATCGCGTTGAACGAAAAAGGGCGACCGTCTTTTCAGCAACTTCAGCAACGAATGAATCTGACGCGCAAACAGGACATCGCGCGAGTGGAACAATCAGTCGCCGTCTACTATTTTGTCTTTGACATCGTCTACCTGGATGGTTATGACGTCACAGGAATGAAATTGTCAGACCGAAAAATTCTGTTGCAGGAAGTTTTGCAGCAATCTAAAAACGTTCGCATTCTTACCGCGTTTGAAGATGACGGGATGGCTGCATATGAAGTCTGTGTTGAAAACGGATTCGAAGGAATCGTTGCCAAACGGCTGGACGCGCCTTACGAGCCCGGACGTCGATCTCCTTATTGGATCAAAGTGAAAGCACAGCAAACCGACGAATTTGTTGTCGGCGGATTCACCGCAGGGTCGGGATCGCGCAGCCCCACATTCGGTGCCTTGCTCTTAGGCTCCTACGACGAAAAGGGTAACTTGATTTACTGCGGCAGCGTCGGAACAGGTTTTGATGAAAGGCTTCTTCGCGATATGTGTCGCCGCATGGAACCGCTCAAGCGCGCCAAACACCCCTTCCTGAAACGCCCTGATGAGAAGAAAGAGGTGACGTGGCTCGATCCCAAAATAGTGATCGAGATCAAGTTCATGGATTGGACGCGCGACCATCATATTCGAACGCCGGTGTTTCTGAGAGTTCGCGAAGACAAAGGACCGGAAGAAGTTAAACTGGAACATCGAGCACCCACAGCTATCGTGCAAATCCCGCCTGAACAGTACGTGCCCACCAAGGCAAAAGAACTGATGGCGGCTGAGAGTTCGAAGGATCCACAAACTATAATTTGCGAATCCGTCGCAGCACAGCTGGCAGCGACAAAAGACGAGAAGATGGAAATCGTCGTCGATGGAGATGTGATTGAATTTACTCATCTAAACAAAATCATGTTTCCAGCAACTGACGATTTAAGCAAAGTCACCAAACGAGATTTTCTTCGCTACATCGCGCTCAGCGCACCATATTCGCTGCCTTATCTGCGCGACCGTCCGCTATCGGTAGTCCGTTCTCCTGACGGATTGAAAGGGAAACGTTTCTATCAAAAGCACTGGAATTTTCAGATTCCTGACTACATTGAAACTTGTTTTATAGAAAGAGAAAATGACGAGGACACTGAAGTTGCCATGGCAAACAACCTCGCGTCCCTGCTCTGGTTCATCCAACAAGGAGTGATGGAGCAGCATGTCTGGCTGTCCCGCATCACGACTGAAGATCCAGGAACGCGTCCGGATTTCATGGTTTTCGATTTGGATTTGCATCCTGAAGATGAAAAAAAAGATGTGCGCATTTACCGACCAGACTCATTTGCAAAGGTCGCAGAAGTCGCATACTGGGTGAAAGAGGCACTAGATTCGGTATCACTTACGGCGTTCTTAAAAACATCAGGAAGAAACGGTTTGCATGTTTTCGTTCCAATCGAAGATACCCTGGCCCACGAAGACGTTCGTATGCTCGCGGAAACCATCAGCAAGTTTATCCTGAATAAACATAGCGATAAAGTTACGGTCGATGCACTGGCAGCCAAACGTGATGGCAAAGTGTTGCTCGACTGCAGTCCAAACTGCAAAGGGAAGACACTGGTTGCACCGTACTCACCGCGCCTCACCAAAGAACAAACTATTTCAACACCATTGACCTGGGACGAGTTAGGCAGCCACCTTCCAATTCACCATACGATGGCCAGCCTGCCCGTGCGATTGAAAACACTTGGCGATATCTGGAGTGGTTGGACTAACAGTCGAAAAAACTTGGAAGTTCTTCTTCGAAAAAAACAGTAGCGGATCTCAATGCATATACTAAAAAAACGATCGTGATATACCAGAATTCTTCGTCCTTTTAGGTTTTACACGCATAGTCAAAAACGTGCTGGCAGTGAAAGATAGCAAAAGCGGCTTTATTTAATTGCATCTTCATATAGTCACCAATCCGCAAACATATACGCTCGCGGAACAATCTCTCACAAATGTCTCGCATCATTGACTTGCTCGCCGTGGGAATTTACGATCAGTTGCAATGAAAGTTTAGCGCCGCGGTTCAACCGCGTCGCTCATAATTGAAAGGGAGTTATGGTGAGCCTTTCTGTACCGCGTAAGCGAATCGCTTGACGGTTTCACCAGATCAAATGCCACACACTCGAGATACTCAATCGACCTTCGATCCGGTAAGCGGATTGTCAACGTCGCTTAGTCTCCCGACCGCTCCTAAAGTTGAAGATTCAAAGCTTCGGTCTAACAGAGCGGCTCACCATAATCCCTGTTTGATGCTAGTCAGATCGCTTTTCGATCGGCACCGTAAGTGGTGCCTGAATACTCCGAGAAGATCGACTGAACTTTCTCCACCTTCATCATTTGCAGAACCAGCCGTTTAGATGTAGTCGTCAGCTTCTGCCTCCGTTCCAAACCCTGAATCGAGCCGAAAGCATATGCGATAATACAGTTCCCAAACGGAGAACTGTATTGTTGACAGGATCTTTTTCCAAGAATGCTGCATTACTTTTACTGGCGTGCCTGATGTTTTCGACTCGCCCTGTCTTTGCACAAGAGACACTAGGCAGCAGTGACGGCAACGGGCAAGGAATTCAAACAGGAGCGCCGGAGTCCGACGACGCCACAACAAAGATGGCCGTCGATAACCTTGTAAACAGCAGAATGCAGGAATTTAATGTTCCTGGTTATTCACTAGTGGTGATAAAAAAAGGACGAGTATTAGTTCACAACTCATACGGAATGGCGAGTATCGAACAGCGTCGTCCGGCGACCAATGAAACGGTGTTTGGCTTGGCCTCGATAACCAAAACATTCACTGCACTAGTTTTGCTCTCACTCGTTGATAAAGGTCTAATTGGCCTCGACGATCCCTTATCGAAATTCATGCCAGATCTCACCCCTCAGTATGCACCTCTGACTATCAGGCAGCTAGCTTCGATGCGCGCTGGCGTTCCAAACAAGATGACTCCGGAACGCCCATGGCCAGCGCAAATCAATGACCTTATCAACACGCCGCTCGTATCACAACCGGACTCGCAGTATCTGTATTCCAACTTCAGTTATCGACTGCTTGGTCAGGTAATCGAAAATGTTACAAGAAAATCCTTTATGGAAAATGTGCGCGAAGTGATTTTCCAACCAGTTGGAATGAATATGAGTGGCACCGTGGAAACGCTGGCTCAGACTGGACTGGTTGCACAACCTTATGGTGATCAAAATGGCGCAGCACCGCTCCGACCGATTCAATATAAACCGCCAGTTGTCACTTTTTCGGCCGGAATGATTGCTACCAATTCTGATGACATGCTTCGCTACGTCCAAGCGTTAATGAACCGACAGCTACTTTCACCTGCAGGGTACAAGACGCTATGGTATGAGCGACCACCACTAAGCACTGGTGAGCCGGCGAATTGGGCGTTTGGCTGGGGCTCGAAACACGGTTATGGTGGCAAACGAACCGTATCGATGAATGGTGGCGTTCCTGGTATCGCGTCTTCAATAATTATGCTACCGGAAGAACAATCCGCGGTTATTGCGTTATCGAACTTGAGAAAGCCTCCCGTCTACGCTATTGCCACCGCTGTCGCCAAACTCGTTTTCGGACCACCGGTTCCTTCGGCTAGCGAGGCTGGTCAAGCAGAATCTGAAACCCTGCAATCAGAACAAAACAGTGGCGCGTCGGAAGATTAGAGGCGAATTGTGAGAGAAGACGAAGATTACGATCGCGATTCAATCTCGAGAAATCGAGGACGCCTTCGGTCTGACGAAAAACGGGCACGAATGCAAGCGGGAACGTGGAAGGTATTTAAACCTTCGAACAATCGCATCTATCTGGCGTTCTTTAAACCGTTCGACATTCTTTGTCAATTCAGCCCCGAAGCGGGACACCGAACGCTCGCAGAATTCGACTTTCCGCCCAATGTGTATCCTGTCGGCAGACTGGACACCGACAGCGAAGGGCTCTTGATTCTGAGTGATGACGGTCGTATTAACAAGGCACTGCTAGCTCCGGAAAATATGCACAAGAGAACCTACTACGCGCAGGTCGAGAACATTCCGAATGAATCCGCACTGGAGCAATTGCGTCGAGGCGTCGTGATACAGGGTAGAACAACACTACCATGTCGCGCCGTACTGTTCGAAGAAGAGCCGCAACTGCCACCGAGAACGGTGCCGATACGTTTTAGGAAAAACATTCCAACCAGCTGGATCGCATTGACTCTTACCGAAGGTAAAAATCGCCAGGTTCGAAAAATGACAGCAGCTGTCGGCCACCCCACATTGCGTTTAGTAAGATGGTCGATTGGCCAGGTATCGTTGGCGGACCTGCAGCTAGAGCCTGGCGAGTGGCTGGCGCTCAGTGGCGAAGAAGTGGAAAGTTTGTTCGAAAATCAAAAGCTCTGAAAAAGACGAACTGCCTAACCGTCAATGTTTCGCAGCCTGACGTAATTCTCGAGTTCAACGGCGCGGCGTTTGACAATTTCGACTCTCGACATGCTCTGCATCGGAACATACATAGTTCCTTCCAGATCGGAATACAGCGCATCGATTGACTTAAATTCGGCATCGCGATACTTCACCCATTGCAACTGGGCTGCTTTCAAGGATGCTTGCTGGGCTGGTTTCAACTTCGTTCTCAACTTCTGATAGTTCTTATTGAGCTCAGCATCCCACTCTTTAAATGCCTTATCAGCGCAGTCTACCATTCCTGCGGTGCTTGGGTTTTTGTCCATACATTGTTCGCACCGTTTATCAATCGGAGATTTGGATTCTGGCGAACTAGAGACCGGAGAACCTACTGCCAATGCGATTAATAGTAGGAAACCAATTTTAGCGTTCATGTCACTCCTCGATGTTTCGAAAACAACGATGTCTGCTTAAACGCAAAAGTCTTGCCACCATATTTGGTGAAAGAAAACCCGAATAGCGACGCCCGCTGCAATCGAACAATTCTATATCCCTTAACGAACAAATCGACGACAACGTACGCCGCCGAACAAGCAATATAGTTTTACCAGGTCAGATGACAATTGTGAACTCTGATCGCTTGCAACTGGCATCGCCTCGGAAACGCCAGCCACTGTCGCAGATAAGTTACAAACTTGCGGGCGATTTGTTAAGGTCAAACATCGACAGTCTATCTGTCATCAAGGCTATCTATACTGCCCCAAAATTTTTCGAGGTCATTTTAAAGCGTTTTCAAACTTTGCCTGCGCGGTAGAAAGTCCTTAGAACCAACGAGGAATACTGGACATGAAGCCTAGCAAAGCCGGCAGCACGATTACGACAGGTCTTATGATTGCGGCATTGGTTGGAGCGGTGTCGTCGACTCCAGCGTCTGCAGAGCCGCGAATCTCGATCAAAGATGGAACTAAAATCGCCTCGACGAAAACAGAACGCTACAAGGAAAAAGAAGGTTTCGAGCGCCCCAAGAAAGACATTATCAACACGCTTAAGGATAATGAAGTCACTCGCTTTGTCACACTTCTCGATGGTCTTATTCAAGCTTTCGATTTCGATAAGACTCTGAAAAACAACGGACCGTTCACGATGTTCGCGACCTGCGATCATGGATTCAAACGAATGCCGAACGAAGACGTGATGTCACTTTTCGCCAACAAGAAAAAATTGCGCCAAGTGCTCGAATATTCAGTTGTCGAAGGCAAATATGATTCTGATGCACTGAAAAGCATCAAGAAGTTCAAAACCATGGAAGGGCATGAAATAACAATCTCGGAACGTGGTGGCAATCTGTACGCAGACAATGTCTTAATTCAAACAGTTGATTTGCCTTGCTCAAACGGAATTATCCACGTTCTCGATGGCATCGTCATGCCACCGCTCAGCAAATAATCAGCAAGGCGAATGAGCGACGAAGATAACGGTTGAAACTGTCTAGATATTATTACGTCGGCACGATAATCGTCTGTATCCTGGGACTGCTAGACAGTTTCAGAGTTCTCTTCCAGCATCATCAAAAAATCGATTTGGCAAACGCAGTCGTCGACTCGATAATTTCGCTCTGGATTATCGTGGCTCTGTTAGTGCTGATTGAGTCAATTAGGAAGGAACGAAAGGTACCGGCAGCGCTGTTCTACGTCGTCACTATGGCAACGTTTTTTATAACCGCGCCAGAGTTTCCAAACTTCACCTTGCTGACGCTCATCCTGCAAATAGTGTTCATGTCAGCGAACATAATAGTGCATGCCTGGCTGCTATACAAACTGCGATCATCCAAGCCAATTCCGTCGGAAGCAACGAAGGACTAACTAAGCAGATTCTCGGGTTTCGTTTCACCGTCACTGGAAACTTTTACATTTTCTGTGTCATTCTGCTTTTGAGAATCGCTGTTATTTTTCTTTGCGTTGTTCTGCTTTTGCGAATTGTTCTGGTTGTCCGATTTATTTTCCGCAGACTTACCATCACTGTCTTTCGGCGTGTAGCGTTTTCTTCTAAAGACGTCCGTTTTCAGAGACGAAACGCGATCTAAAAACAGAATTCCGTCGAGGTGGTCGAGTTCGTGCAAAATTACCCGAGCCTCGAAATCAGTGGGCTCAATCACGTGTTCAACACCGTGTTGATCTTGAAAACGAGCTCGAATCATCTGGGCACGCTTCACGTTGGCTGTCAGATCAGGCAGGCTCAAACAGCCTTCTCGAGCGAGAATCTCCCCCTCAGAATGTTCGATAACTGGATTGATGATCACCATTAATCCGTATTGCGATTCTACTTTCGGATTGCGCGAAGCGTCGACTATGATAATACGTTTTTTGATACCACACTGAGGCGCGGCCAAACCCACGCAACCTGGCGCATCGTACATGGTATCAAGCAAATCCTGAATTGTAGCCGCTAGATCCTCGTTGAAATCAACAGGATCGGAAACTTTCTTCAGTTCCGGATCTGGATAAACAAGCACAGGAAGGATAGCCATTCTAGTCTAGAGCTCCACTACTTCAAGCGATTGAATGCTCAAATCAACACCAAGTTCTTGCGAAGTCTTGCCTAGTTCGGCTCTCAGTTTTTCTTCAGATAAGCTGTTGGGAACTGTCACTTCGAGAACCATCATGAAGATCGATTTTTCCGAACGAGTTCTCTTTGTCGCTACGTCGGTAATATTTACCCCGAGCACTTGCAGTTGCTTCGTGATACCGGCAACGATACCAGGACGGTCACCACCATATACAGAAATTATGTACGGATTGCTGTCGTCGTCGGCTTCCTCTTCCAGACTCGCGTCGCTCAACTCTCTAACGAAAACGGTCATCCCAAGCGCCGTTTCAGCTTGCTGAAGGCGTTCTTTCAATTGCGAGATGGAATGAGTCTCCGGAAGTTGCGCCATAAGAATTACGGCGAACTCACCTCGTAAGAGTGTCATGCTCGAATCGAGCAGATTGCAGCCAAACTCGAAGAGAACCTGCGAGAGTTCCGCTACGATACCGACTCGATCTCGACCAACGCCGGTCATCACAATATTTGTCGTCATAAAACCGCCACTTCCCGCACAACTAGCCAATCCAAAGATAACGAACAATCATACAATCTTTGGATTATTTCGTCCTTTTGCCTTTGCCGGCAGGTTTACCCTTTTTAGCAGCAGCCGAAGCATCCCGCTGCTGATGGCGGACGGCGCTTAAATAAACGTCGACAAGCTTCACCGCTTTATCCTCGAAGTCCGCTCCGGAATAAACAGCGTCTGATTCGCCCAGCCTGACGTAGCGCGTCGCTTCCACTCTTCCACTTGGCTTCCGCTGATATTGAACAAGAAACGCTTCGAGGCAAAAACCATGAGTGAGGATGTTATCGGCGGCGGTCTTTTTACAATAAATATTGATCACCGGCTTCCCAAGCGCCATCGCCTGGTCGATCGTAATACTGGAATCCATTCCACCGAGCCGTAACTGATTACGACAACGAGCTTCGGCAGTCTTGATGCGTATTCTGGCTGACGGTTCATTGATTCGCAGCAATGGTCCTAACTGTTTGTGCGATGGCATCTGCACTGAAATTTGAGGCTTGCCGTTAGACGGTGGCGTCTTCGCCGGCGTCGCGGCAGAGGTTGTTGACTGCGCCGGAGCGACAGGCGAACCTTCCGAGGTTGGCTTCGTCAGCCCATCTCCTGGAAGTGCAGTACCGGGCAACGCGGGATCCGCAGGTTTGGTTTCACCCGAACCGGCTTGAGAACCGGAAGTCGCTCCGGAAGCACCAGCAGGAGAAGTCTGAGCGTTCGGCTCAGGCAATCCTGTCTTCGGATCCGTCGTGCTCTGCGCTGGCAACTTCGGAGTGACGCCCGGAGTAGCGGTCTCAGGTGCTGATGCGTAAGGTACACCGCCGTTAGCAGGTGTTCCAGTCTTGCTTGGACCTGCAGCATGCTCGGCAGCCGAGTCCACTTTTGTGTCGAGCACACTCTCGCCTTCAGCCTTGGCAGCCCCCGATGAGAAAAGAGCTAAACTTACAATCGCAAGTAGTGTTTTTGACCGTCTAGAAATTGACACTGAATCGGCTCCAATTGGCGGAAAACAGTTCCAGTTTAGCCTAAAAACAATGAATACTCCCAGACAGCTTGGCAGCCATTTAAGTCGGAGCCGGACCTAATCATGTACAATTCGTTCGATTCGGAGCGCCTACGTTCCCGGTAACACGATGATCCCAACAACCCAACTGAGCACTACGAGAGTTTCTGCGACATCAGAAACATTCATCGTACCCTCTGACAAAACCCAAAGCGATATATTGAAAGCGCTTTTGGCGCTCGATTTATCTACCGAACGCCAGCGAGAAACCCGCGTCACCGTGCGCGTTTCCGGAAAGCAGTTCATTCTCGCTCGCCGAGATTCCTTTCCGAATCCTTTCGCACGATCGATTTTTGGTGTGGTAAATGAAGCCTCGTCCGGTTCGCTCGTCGACTACAATTTTTCAATGAAACCAGCAGTGCGAATCCTATTCAGCATGTGGTTTGCGCTGATGTCGGTAGTTTTAATTACCGGCGTTACTGCCATCATGACTAGTGGCATAACAGAATTCAGATTGGAACTGGTTGCTCTTGCCGTTTTGTTTCTCGGAACCGCATCAGGAATCGTAGCCCTCTGCCTGATCGCCAGTCGCAAAGGCGAGCGAGAGCTCGAAGTGGTCCTTCAAAGCATCATCGGCGAAACACCGAAAGTCGAATCAAAGTAAATCTAACCGAATTCAAATCCAACTCAAAACCAAAGAAAGCCTAACGGCCTGGAACGATCATCATGCCGCCGCCGCCCATCGGCAATGGCATCGCCACCATTCCGCCGCCGAAGGCAGCGCGCAAAATGTATACGGATGCGACAGTTCCGGCGGCTGGAGTTGCATATCTCATGCCATTCTTGACGATTCGCCCCATCGAGCCAGCAATGCCTTTTCCTTTGATTTTCTTGGCACCGCTTCCGATTTCCGAAGCGCCTTTGTCATTAAACTCACTGCCCATACGGAAGCTTTCGCCCGACTCACGACTTTGCTTTACTTCTTCGAGTTGCTGAGCCATCTCAGTCTGTTGCAGCGCCATCTCTTGCTGCTGATAGGCTGAGCTGTTTTGCCCTTGCATCGCGTAATTCTGTTGTGGCTGTTGTTGACCTTGCCAAAGTCCCGCGGATTGATAGTCCTGAGGCACTTGGGTGGGCGACACCATCTGATTGAACTGTTGGCTCTGCGGTTGCTGAACCGGATTGTAGTATTGATTGGTCGGTTGGACAGCACAGTTAACTTCGCTCGGGTCGAATCCCGGAGCCTGCAAGTGAAAATCCTGATATGAATCAGCTTGCTGACAGAACGCCGGAGGAGCGAGGAGCACGAGGCTCAAGAGTGGCAGGAGTAGGGCGGTGATTCTAGTCATAGCGGTCTCGGAGGCGAATTAGGTCGGGCTCAACTTACTTCGCTAGTCTATGAATCACAGAGGGGAGGGTCAATGGTGAAAACCGCACTGAAGAAGACCGGAAAAGCTGAATTAGATTGAAGTTGAAGCGCACCAAGCACTTGACATCATCGATCTGCAACCCCCAGCCGAATCCGAAAACAATGAAACGAAAGCGACTCCACCACAAGGGCGAAGCCGCTTTCTGTCAGTCCTATGGTGTCAACCTCACAGATCGTTCGGCCTATACCGTTACAACGAAAGATCGAATAGCCAACGACTGATTTAGATGTTGCTAGGCATTTCCACAACTTGTTTAGCGCCACCGTTCCACATTTCAATTTCGTGGCTACGCTTTGGAATTGGCAGAGCAGAGGCCTGGGGTTCGCCTGGGGCGAATGCTTCTCCGTCCATCGCAGGAGGGTTAGGCAGCGGCATCGACGAAGGCGGTGGTCCGACCAGGTCGGCAGCATTCGCGATCTGGTTTCCATCAGTTTCTCGCTTTGGAAAAAGCGAAACTACATCTACAGTAACCACTGGCGTCCGGTCGCTCTGACTTCGCAAAGAAAGATAAATCTTGCTTGCAGCCACGCCCTTAACCAGCTTTTGTGCATCCAGAGGACTGACAGCGACAGTCACGGAACTTGCAGGAACAGCTTGTCCACCAGGTTGTTTCTGATACATCTGACCGACGGCGATCACTTCGACGTCAGAGAGGATCGGAGCAACCTTAGTGTCAGAGCCAGTTCCAACCATGCTCATGACGTCAACTCGGCTTTCCGGGTTGATAAACCCAGCAACACCAGAATTGGTATCAACACCAAAGGTGATGGCACGCATTCCCGGTTTCAAACGTGATTCAAATCCAATTGAAATACCGATGGGAGCCAAGTCATGCTGCGAAACAATCTGACCAGCAGTAATACCATATTTGGTGATCCGCCCCGATGCCATTGAGGCTGTAGTGAGAGCATCAGTCGGAATATTACCGACAGAAATTTTCTTTTCTTCAAGCGCTTCGCTCGGAACCGTGGCTCCTTCAGGCACATCTTTGAGTGCAATAACAACCGTGCCTGTAGCTTTCGCCTTCGCGTCCAAATCCGCGACGTGCTTTTCGTAAGCAATTCTGTTTCTCTCGGCCTCACCAGTGACTAACATTGTGGTGACCCCGGCGATCCCAACAATCAACGCAAGCAGCATGGCGGGCGGGATACGAGAAATCAAAATTATGAGCGACCTAACTGAGTTCATTAAAGAACCTCCCCGATGTGATTCGGAGAAAGACTAACCACTCCCATCATTGAGTGAGAACGCCTTATTCGTAATAGGAAAAACCCTGAGACAAGTTCAGAAGAAAGACGCTGCTAAATCGAAAAGCACTCGTTTTTTCTCTAAAAAACGCGCAGATTTGCGGCGCGTTGATTTTACAATTTCAATTTGCAATTGCCATTCGAAAAAAGTCCCCAAAAACGAATAGAACTCGGCTGAGAGCCGAATTCCATTCGTGAGTATGGCAGAATCGCTGTAAGAAAACTTCGTAAGACGGTGTAAGAAGGTTGGGCACGGAGCGCGGTAAGAGTCACACTTTCATTTAATATAAATGTGAATCAGTTTGCCGAATTCCGCAATGTGACAACAATACCTCGTATGGCGTACCCAACCCTTGGACCTTCACTCTGCGGCGGATGCCGTTTGTGTCTTACTCATTCATAGTACGAAAACCCAGGCAAGTCGGAGTAAAGCATTTCCTATATTCTTATGGGGGTCAAACCCATAAAGTTTTGAAAGCAAAGCGAAACGAACCATTCTGTTTGCCAGCAGGCTGGTAACTGTGCTTCGACCGATGGTCCGAAGATCCAAACACCACCGGCATATATAGGTGCTGGAATTCTGGGAGGCTGGTCAATCGCCTTCATACTAAAGGATTTGGCACCACAACTGGTGCTAATTGTTCGACCACCATTCAATAAAGAATTGGCACAACCACCAAAATTTTAAGAAGGCGTCATTGCCAATCGGAGGCTCTAGTTTGCCTCAGTAACATCTCGGTAAGTGTCATCTATCTTTTAGATTCCACCGACCTTTGTGCAACTTTCATGCTATACAGCCCAAAGTCCACTCAGTTCAGTGAAACTTCAAACACAAAATTGAAGTACCCAGGAGCCCTGTTATGCAAGAAACATCCACCACAAATAACGTTGAAGAGGTCAACATTAATAACTGCGACCGAGAGCCGATCCATATTCCTGGATCAGTTCAATCGTTCGGCGCCCTCGTCTCGTGCAACAGCCAACAAGTGATTACCCGAGTCAGCGACAATATCGGAAACTGGTTACAGGTTAGCCCGGAAGAATTGATTGGCAAACCTATAAATCAATATTTCAATCTCGAAGAAATTGCAGAAATTATCCGCTTGAATGACAATTCGTGGCGTTCTAAGCCACTTACGGTTAGAGGCCGTGAAAACAAACTGCACGCGATTTGCCATGTAAACAGCACAGAAGTTTATTTCGACCTGCTGAGACAATGTGACCAGGACGTCAGGAACCGCTACGCGTCAACAATCGCTGATCTGTACCGCGAACTCTCCGGAACGACTACAGAAGTGAGCACGGCCCAATTGTTAGCTGACACCGTTCGTCAATTGTCGGGCTTCGACCGCGTCAAGGTTTACAAATTCGATGAAGACTGGCATGGTGAGGTGATCGCGGAATCTCGAGTCAATGAGGTTCCGTCATACCTTGGATTGCACTTTCCACAATCCGATATTCCAAAGCAAGCACGCGAACTGTACAAACGCAACAAAGTACGAGTGATTGGCGACATCGACGATCCGCAATCAAAACTCGTAGAACAGCCAGGGCTCAAGCCTCTGGACATGAGTTTCTCATTCGTGCGTTCGGTTTCACCGATTCACCTGCAGTATCTGCGAAACATGCTGGTATCATCCTCGATGTCACTGTCATTAATGCAGAACAAAAAATTCTGGGGCTTAATCGCTTGTCACCACAGAACACCTCGCACGTTTACCTTTGAAGAAGCTGATTTGTTCGAGGCGATCTCCGCACTTGGCTCCAACCGCCTTACCGATCTATATAGAATCAATCAAGCAGAACTAAAAACCGATCAGCACGTACTCATTCAGGAAATCATTGCGGAATTGCGACAATCCAAAGACGTGAAATCACTAGTGGACGGCTCATTCAACGTCGGTTCACTGATTTACAGTACCGGTGCTGTTGTCGTGCTTAAGGGCAAACGAGTTGCGTCGCGCAACGCGGTACCTGATGAGAATTCAGTGGAGATGCTGGTTTCATGGTTAGAACGCGACGGAGAAGATCTGATTTCTTACGACGATCTGCCGCAACGTTTTGGTGACATCGGCTCATATGCTTGCGGAATGCTCGCCGCCCGAATCCCCGATCTGCCTTCAGCCTGGATCATATGGTTCCGGTTCGAGGTGACAAAAGAGGTGAGCTGGGCAGGCGACCCGTTTAAACCTGCTGATGAAACCAAGTTTGGAAGCCGACTGTATCCACGTACCTCGTTTGAACTCTGGAAGGAAATCAAAAAGGGCCACTCTTTGCCCTGGAGCAGGTTTGAAGTGGAGTCCGCTCGCACGTTAGTTACTTCGCTAAGCAATTCTTCTACCATGGAAACCCTGCGCAGCCATAAGTTTCCAGGCCTTTAGAATTGTTGTTACAGCTGCTTGAGTAACGTTAGAGGTGGACTCGCAGCCATCTTCCGGCAAAACTTTCACTATCCTTTGCATGAAACTTGTATAGGTTCCCTATAACGATATATAGATAAACCCAAACTCGGCCGCCAGACCCCGAAGGCATAATGGTGGTAGGGCATAAACTTTCAGACATCTGTCTGTTAGTGGGGGCAACTACAATCTATCCGTCGAACTCAATAACGAACATGGCCACGAGAAAGTTCGCAAAAGCTAGCGCGCTGAAAAGCGTCGAAAAGCAATTAATCGAACTCGAGCAATACGATCTCTCGTTTGCCTATGCGTTCAACTGGGAGAAGGAAGAACATATGAGGGAGGCACTGAAGGTGTTGTTATGCAATAAGGAATCCGGTGAGCCGGATATTATGACCACCGTAAAGCCAAAGAAAGACAGGACAGCGGAGCGAGACAACGCAGCTCTGGAAGCGGCAAAGATTCGTTGGCTACTCGCTATCAATCCTAATACGCCACCTCCTGTTTTGGACCACCTTGCTCAC
>CAZRMH010000077.1:0-23982 GCA_964600935.1 uncultured Candidatus Obscuribacterales bacterium | reverse complement strand
CAAGATCGAAATCCGGCTGGGCAACTCGCGCCACTTCGGCTACCGCATCGGCGACCGCATCCCGCTGGTCGTGCTGGTGGCCGCCGATGAGAAGGTGAAGATCGACTTCACCTCGCTCAAGCAGGAAGTCCTCGGCTTCGAGGGCTCCGACTTCGAACTGGCGGCTCCGGCTGTGGTTCGCAGTCAGAAGCTCAAGGACGGCCGGGTGCTCTATCGTGTCGACCTGACGGTCGTCACGTGGGTGCCGAAGGACAACGTCGTGTTCAATCTCGACTTGCGCTATGCCACCGACCTCGCGGCCGATGGCAAGACGCCCAACTTCAAGCGTCTGACCACGCCGGATTTTGTGGTGTCACGTTCCTGGACCGCCGACAACGGCGAAGCACTGCTCGAGGGCGATCTCGAGAGCAAGCCGGAAGGTTCGTCCTGGGCGCTCATGCCCGTGATGGTCCTCGGTTTCTTCCTGCTCGGGCTGTTCCCGGGTATGGAACTGGTGAAGTGGATCAATCGCATCCGCCCGCGTAAGGTCATGCCTCCCAAGGCAGCGGCCTGGAAGATCCTCGATAAGATCTTCGCCGACACGCGTGCCAACGGCTTCAGGCCGGACCACTATAAGCAGATCGCTTCTGCTTTCCGCCGCTACCTTGGTGCCGTCAAGGGCGTTCCGATCGAACCCGCCACCTTCCTCGAGGTGCGCGATCGTCTGGAAGGCGACCCTGAGCTGCCCAAGATCGAAAGCGTGCTGACGAAGTGCGAACGTGTCATCTATCACGGTGCGACGCTCGCTGACGAGGAGAATCGCGAACTGCTCGAAGAAATCGAGCAGCTCGTTCCGCGGCCCTGGGAGCAGCGGTAAAGACCAACAGCGAATCGGGCAGAGAGAGCCACGCCACCACTGCCGGTGCCGGACCCTGAGCGATCAGACCGGCATCGGACAGTGGCGTCGGTGCTCAATGTCCAGACGTCAGCCTGTTGGCCGGTACCTATACCCATGTGGTTCAGACGACTCGTCGGTCGGCGAGTCGGGCGTTGGAGCACGCTTCATTGTGACTCTGGACCTGCCACCGTGAAAGGGGTTACGGGATGTTGTGGTCACCACATGTGGTGACCCCTCATGCCGCGACTCCTGGCGCGGGAAGCACTGCTGCCTTTCCTCGATTAACGCTCTGTCTCAAACCCTGAGAAAAAATTCTACCTGATAGGAGCTATCATCATGAAAACGCGCATTTCTCGCGTGTTCGGTCTGGTCTTGTCGACGCTGATGCTGTCGACCACACTGGTGTTCGCCGACGCGCCCACTTCCGGGACGGACAACGTTCGCCCCATCGTTTCGCAGGAGACCGTTGCCCAGGCTGCGAAGCAGCCGGCCGCGCCTGCCAAGTTCGACGGTGCACTGCTCTACAAGACGGTGTTCCAGAATCTCCGTGACCGGCACATCACGCTGTCGGATCCCGCCGCGCGCGCCAAGTGGGCCGCCGAGTGGGAGAACAAACACTCCGCTCCCGGCGACACCGCCTTCGCCACCGAAGAGAGCACCGACAAGGCTGTCATGGAGATGATCCGCAGCCTCGGTCAGCGCTTCGACTATTACAACCCGCCGGAGCGCAACAATGCCGAGAAGCAGCAGTTCGATGCCACGCTCGTCGGCATCGGCGCATCGCTGAAGGTGAAGGGGCAGTCGGAAGCCATCCTCAAGGCTCGCAAGCTCGGCGAGAAGGCTGACCCGGCGGTCATCAAGAAGATCTTCGAGGACGTCAGGCTGATTTCGGATACCAATCCGATCGTCGTTGACGAGCCCATGGAAGGTGGACCTGCCGAGAAGGCTGGTATCAAATCCGGTGACCTGATCATCAAGGTCGACGGCGTGTCGGTCAACGGCAAGTCGCTGGATGAGGTGGTGAAGACCATTCGCGGCAAGGATGCCACCGTGGTCAAGATCACCGTGACTCGCGCCGGCGTCGAGCAGACGTTCGACATCACCCGCGCCAAGGTCGTCTCCAAGGTCACCCGCTTCAAGGACTTCGGCAACGGCGTCTCCTACGTCAAGCTCAGTGACTGGTCCAGCCAGTTCACCGAGAAGGAGATGGCCGAAGCGCTCACCAAGGCGGCCAAGGGCAAGGGTCTGATCATCGACCTGCGCGGCAACCCCGGTGGCCGGCTCGACGCTGTCGAGACGGTCGGACAGATGATCCTCAAGGAAGGCACCTTCCTGACCATGAAGGAACGTCGCGGCGACGCGATGGTCGAGACCAAGACCGTGCTTCAGCCGGAACTGGCCGTCACCTTCATCAAGTCCACCCTGCAGCCCGGCAAAATCGGCCTGGGCACGGGCGAGCGTGAGGAGTTGATCGTCCCCGAGACCATGCCGATCGTCGTGCTGGTTGATGAAGGTTCTGCTTCGGCTTCCGAGATTCTCTCGGGTCTGCTGCAGGCCAATCATCGCGCCATCATCGTCGGCAAGACGACTCACGGCAAGGGCGTCGGCCAGCAGCTCATCCAGCTGCCGTTCGATCGCAACCAGCACCTCACCACCTTCGAGTTCCTGCCCGGTGGTGTGGCGATGGACTGGATCGGCATCATCCCTGAAATCGAGGTGACCAACCCCGATGAAGTGATCGTCGACCCGACCAAGGACCTGCAGCTGGAAGCGGCCAAGAAGGCGCTCCAGGAGCAGATCACGGCTACCGAGGCGAAGACCAAGAAGTCGGTCGACACCAAGAAGGCCAACGAAGACACCTTCGCCAAGCAGCTCGAAGAGGCGAAGAAGGATGCGGCATCCCCGCCGAAGGCTGACGACAAGGGCGCGACTCCCGCTCCCAAGAAGTAAGGCTTCGAGTTTTTAAACGCGAGGGCGGCACCACATTCGGTGTCGCCTTCGCATAACTCTAACTAGAGGACTATTACCATGTCGGTTAAGAACATCATCAGCACAGCGATTGTGTTGCTGACGCTTGCCGTATCGGGGATGGCGCAAACCATTCCGACGCAGGCGTCGCCAGCCCACCCCTTCTTGGGGTCGGATGTCGCTCCGCAGTCGAACCCTCAGGTCACGCCCAAGGCGTCGCCTGATCCGCAGGTCGTCCCGTCGGGCCCGGCTACTCCCGTCCCGGCAGCGACTCCAGCTCCTGCACCCGCAACCTCGGCTCCTACTCCGGCGCAACCCGGCAAGAGCCCAGCCGTCGAGCCGCCTGTTCCGGCAGCGGCTACTCCCGGTCCGCTCCAGATCATCACCGATCCGCGCGCCATTCAGCAGCTCTTCGGTCGTCAGACCGCGGCGCCCACGGCTCCCACTCCGGCGATGCTCGAGTCTGTCTATATGAAGGTCTGGCAGCAGGTCGCCGAGCAGTACCACGATCCGGCTCGTCTGGAGAACTGGTATCAGTGGCAGGACAAGTACAAGGGCAAGCTCACCACCCCGGATGAGCTGGAAGCGGCCGTCAAGGAGATGCTGAAGAGCCTCCGTGATCCGTGGACCAAGTACATCTCCACGACCGAGATCAAGAAGCAGCAGTCCAATGCTCAGAACGGAATTTCTGACCTGGGCATCTGGCTCGTCCAGAATCCGGACGGCTCCTACAAGATCGACTACACCACGTTCGGCACCCCGAGCTATTCTTCGGCAATGCACAAGGGTGACGAACTCAAGTCGGCTGGTGGCAAGGCTCTCAAGGGTCTGAGCCAGGAGGAAGCCGAGGCGCTGCTCTCCGGCAAGGACGGCTCGAAGATCGAAGTCGTCTACGTCCGCAATGGCCAGGAGCACAAGGAGACGCTGACCGTGGCTCCGGCTGCTGAAGGCGTGGTTGTCGCGAATCTGCTTCCCGGCAATATCGCGTACATCCGCTTCCCGGCCTTCGACAACGAGAGCTTCCCTCCGTTTGTGCAGGCTCTCATGGGTATGTACGCCCAGTCCAACGGCAACCTCAACGGTCTGATTCTGGACCTGCGCGGGAACTCCGGTGGTCTTGTCACGCTGGCTCAGCAGGTCGCCCAGATCTTCATCGAGAAGGGTCCGATCTTCACCAGCACGACTCGTGGTCAGGGTCGCATGCTCAGCCACGAGACGTTCGAGCTCGTTCCTCCGCAGAAGCATGACTTCGCCGGAGCTCCGCCGGAAGCCGTCACCATGATCAAGGACTTCTACAAGGTCCCCATGGTCGTGCTGGTCAACGGCAGCTCGGCGAGCTCTTCGGAGATCGTCACCGGTGCCCTCAAGGACTCCGGACGTGCCACCGTTGTCGGTACCACGACGTACGGCAAGGGCGTGGGCTACAACATGGGACGCATCCCTCCGGGCGGCGTTCTGTACATCACCACCCTGAACTACCTGACTCCGTCCGGCTACAACCTGTCGGACAAGGGCATTCCCGCGCAGATCGTGGTCGAGCGTACGCCGGGCGTCAAGGTGGACGAGCAGCTCGCCAAGGCGATCGAAGTGCTCAAGGCGCAGAACCCGGATCAGTTTGCTGACCCGAACTCGGCTTCCAAGAAGAAGCTGGGCGAGGACGGCGACTGGACCAGCAACCCCGTGGCCATCGCGGGCGTTGTGGCGCTGTTCCTGCTCCTGATCGTGCTGTCCGCTCGCAACCACGTGCTCGCCAATCGCCGCCGTAAGGATGAGGCGAAGCGCGACTCGGACAGCGAGTAAGGCGCGGTCATTATCGGCGTCGGGGCTCGGTTGTGGGATTTGTGTGGCACTGTCTGTGGTGCTGGCGCTGAGCCGGCTCGCAGGTGACACGCACGTCTGGCGCCGAGCTCCGGCGGAAATCGAAGTTACCCAAACCCCGTTCGGGAGCCCCGTCTAGCTCCCGGCACAACGCAGAAGGAGGACACCATGACGAGTCTCAGACTTGCAGGCCTAAGGTAGGGCCTGGGTGCAAATTTCAGGGTGTTTCGTAAACACCCGGCGGTGAGCGTTTGTGAGAAACGGCTGCCAAAGCCAAACTCGCATATCTGCCTGTAAGTCTGTTACCGCAGTCGGTCGCTTGCGTCCGGCTCGTTGCAGCGCTCACTTCTCCTCAACCCTTGCACCTGGAGCCCTCCTAATGGAGGCTACATGGGCAAGTCCTACAAACGCGACCGCTTCGACGACCAGTACGAAGGGTCCGCTGATACCATCTGCGTTAACCTCGATGAGGTCTACGTTTCCGAAGCGACCTGGAAGAAGCTGCTTGATCGCGACCACGGTCAGATTGAGCAGATGCGCCGGGACTTCGAGGACGGACGTGAGATGGTGCGTGTTGTTCTGCGTCCGCGTGCCGGTGGTGGCTATAACGTCGAAGACGGTCGCCACCGTGTTATCGCGGCGAAGCTCGCCGAACTCTGCTTCATCGAAGCGAAGATCGTCGGCAATTAATCGGTAAAACCAATTGGTTTTTCGCTCGGTCGGAAAGGCTTACGCCTTTCTGAACCGAGTGTTTTTAGGCGAGAGCTATTGTTTTGTGTAGTAGTCAAGAGTTCTGGAAAGTATTGTCTGGTCTGGGTTTATAGTTTCGATATAAGACAAGATCGCAATATTTTCCAGAATTTTCGGCTCAGTCTTTTGCATCAATAAAATGATGCAAAATCCACCGACTTGAACCCGAGAGCAAAATGAACAAGGCCAATAGCGCGTCTGCGGATGCCGCAATGCTGATTGAAAACCTTTCCGAGTTGGAGACCCTGATCAATGCCGCGCAGGACGAGCGTGTTCGCGCGTATGAGCTGCGCAAGGCGTTCGAACTGCTTCAGCAGTACCATCCGTTTGATGCCTGCACCAAAGCCAGTCTGGAGCACGTTCAGTCCGCTGAATACCGTGCCAAGGATTTCGCCAATCGCGTTTTAAAACGGATGCGCGAACTTCTCCTTGCCGCTGCGCACCCGCAGCCAGAGCCTGAATCGGAACCGCAATCCGTACCGGCGGACCCGCAGCATTCTGCACAACCGCCTTCCAAAGGGCGGCGAGCCGCGCGATCGACTTCGAACAGAAAACCGCCGAAGAGCGCGGGCTAACACCAAATTCTCCTTTTTTCGAGCCCAGCTCGAGGAAGCATTCCTGAGATGAACAGCGACCTCGCTATCTTTCTAGTTTTGATGATTCCCGCCACGGCATTTCTGGGCGCGTACGACGTGCTCGGAAAACGGTTGATGCTCAAAGGTGAGCTTCCCGTGCCGCTTGTCGTGGGAGTAAGTTTCACCCTCTCTGGTTTGATGTTGTCGCCGTTCCTTTTATGGACGGGGATTCCTGCGATTGAAAGCGGCTTCGTGCCTGCTGCAATTGCCATCGTTTTGATCAATGCTGTTTCGAACTTCGCCTGGTACCAGGCATTGAAACGAGAGGACGCTTCGTTGCTTGCACCCACGCGGCTGCTTACGCCGCCGCTGGTGCTGGTTACCGCCTACTTCTTCCTGGGTGAAGTTCCGGGTTTTGCCGGTGCACTCGGCGTTATGACGACTATCCTCGGGCTCTACCTGCTGATTTCGAGTGAAGCGAAAACAGCAGGGGGCGACTTTCTCAAAGTCCTGAGGCGCCCCGGTGTTCTAATCGCGTTTCTATGCGCGGTTTCGGGGGCTATAACTTTCAGTCTCGATAAAAGGGCTGTGACAGCTTCGTCCGCGATGTTCTTTACCGTCGTCTTTTTCCTCGGTGTGGGCTCCTGCAATTTGATCGCCAGTCTGGCCGGAGGCAGTCTGCGCAGTGACAACTTGAATGCCTTGCGCCGCAACAGCGGTCGTATATTGCTGTTCTCGTTCGTGCACGCTGCTGGTGCATTACTTAGCTTTGCCGCGCTCTCTTTTACGTTGGCGGCTTACGCTGCCAGCACCAAGCGCCTCTGGTCGCTCTTCTCGGTGTTGTTCGCCGGGCAGATTTTGCAGGAAAAGAACATCGGCGCCAAGCTGTTTGCGGTTTTAGTCATGCTTGTTGGCATCGCGATACCGCTTATTTGGGGCTGATTTCGACGATCGTGTGCCGCGCTCGATAGAAAACTCAGCGAAGATTTGCCTTCGGGTATTTTCTTCGTTGAGTTTTCGAAATTTTTATACTATTTAATATCGTAATAATGAATTATACTAAAAAGATCAGTATTTTGAAATTCAAAAAATATAGGAGCTAAATCCAGTCGTGCTGGATGCTCCTGTAAGTTTTTGCCACCACTTCTAAGCGGTTAGAACTCGATTTCGACTCGAACGTTTGCGTGATTAAAACCACGCAGCGCCCGCCAGAGGTCTGAGGATGACTCATGGGAACCTGCGCGTTTGGCAGCTTCGATTACCACCACATTTGGTGCAGTCCGGACAGGTCGGTAGAGCGCATTGGCCGTTTCTCGTGAATGTCAACGGCCTTTGATTGAACGAAATCGCGAAACCCCGATTAGCAACCAAAAGAGAGGTGTTATACTGTCTCGTCGCTGTCAGGAAAAAGATTATCTAATGTCAACTGCGGACCCCATTAGTCCAGTGAAGGCCGATACAGAAAGCCGCTGGGCAATTGCCGGATTGTGTCTGATAGTGACATCCACAATTCTAGTGGAAGTATGTCTGACGAAGTTTGTCAGTTATAAAGTGTTCTATCACTTTGTCTACGCAATTATCAGCACAGTGATTCTCAGTGCTGGGTTTGCCGGCACCTGTGTTCATTTATTTTCCAAGGCGCTTGGAAAAGACAATGCCGACCCCTGGAATGTGTCAGCAAAGGCAGCATGGATTTACGGGCTGACGTTGATTCTCGCCACTGTCTTATTCTGCTGGATTCCCTTCGATCCCTATACGCTGATCAACGGTGCCGATGCCAGCAAGGTTTCAAGCGTTGCTTTGTTATTCAGTTTTGTAGCACCCGTTGCCTTCTACTTCCTGTTGCTTTCTATACCATTCTTCTTTGCGGGAGTTTGTGTGAGCTGCACCCTGGTTGTGAGCAAGCGTTCGGCTGCCACCATCTACGCTTACGATCTTGCCGCCGCCGCGCTGGGAGCGTTGATGTGTCCGTTTTGTCTGGAGTGGTTGGGTGGTTATGGCACCATATTAGCGGCCGCCACGTTGGCGATGGGTGCTTACATTTGCTACGCCAAGATCGGACAAAAGAAGCAAAACAGTTTGCTTCCCTGGTTGTCCTTCGCAGCTGCGGCAGCACTCATCCTGTTTTATCCGAAATGGGCTATACAAACTTACGGGTTTGACATTCGGACGATGAAAAACTCGATGTGGCACGACTTAGTGTTGAAAGAACTGCACGGCATCAAGGAAACATATTGGAACGCTGTTGCTCGCATTGATGTAACCAATACCGGAGACACCAAACACTTCGAGACTCTGACTGACATATCCTGGCAGCCCACCTTGTCTTGTCGATTTATTCTGGTTGACGGAGCCGCTCCCACACGTCAGCTTCAATGCAAGGGCGACTTGTTTAAACAGCCTGACTTACGCGGCTTTCTTTGGTCAAGTCCTTATATCGCCAATCCGAATATCAAGAATACTCTGATCATTGGTCCAGGGGGCGGTGTTGATATCCTGATTGGCAAAGCCTTTAAGGCTGCGCGCATAGACGCAGTCGAGCTCAATCCCTCGACTTATAAACACGTACTTCTCGGTCAACAAGATTCGGAAGCGGATCTCTACCAACCATGGCTTAAAAGCACGGCTACGACCGAGGTCGCAATTCACAACAAAGAAGCCAGGCACTATTGCACAACATTGCCGCCAGGCTCATTTGACTTGATCCAGGCGACTGCAGTAGACACGTTGACCGCCATCACCAGCGGTGCACTGTCTATGGTCGAAAATTATCTCTACACCAGCGACGCCGTCAAAGATTATGCCAGGCTGCTCAAGCCCGGCGGAATCCTATCGCTCACACACTGGAGAACAGACCCGCCTGGTCCATCGGTTCGCATGTTCGTCAGCTATCTTGAGTATCTCGATTCCGTCGGAGTGAAGGAGCCCTGGAAGCATGTGGTTGTTACCGGCAGCGATTGGTGGGCCGATGAGATGATGAAGTCGACGCCATTCACTGAAGAAGAGGTAGAGGGCATCAGGAAGTGGGCAGTTGCGAACAAGCATGTTTTGCTCTTTGACCCCTACGGGAAGAGACTGGAACCCGATCTAACCGACGTCGGTGCCAAACCTCTCAGAATCTCGGATAACAACACACTACGAGAGTCAGAAGCCATTTATAACAAGCTCGGCTTCCTCTCCGCTGACGAGCGCAAAAAAGCGCTCGCCGCTTACAAGCGGAACCTGGCACCGGTCCCCGATGACAGACCATTTTTCTACAACTTCGAAAGGTCCGAAAATTTCTTTATCCCGACCACCGAGTCGTCAACGCCACGAGCGTTTGTATTGCTGGTCGTGCTGCTCTCTGGAATTCTTTTGTTGTTACCGTTGCAGAAGATCAAAAAAGGAGAGCTGTCCAGCAAACTGTTCGGGTACGCTGGCTGTTTTGCCCTGGCAGGTTTTGGTTTTCTTCTCTACGAGACCTGCATAATACAGCTCTTTGGTGTGTTTGTAGGTGGACCTGTCTATTCGCTTTGCGTCGTTCTCGTTTCTGTTCTCGGCGGTTACGCAACTGGCAGTTGGATTAGCGAACGTCTGAAGATCAATGCAAAAACATTTGTAGTGCTGGCTGTCTTGCTAGCAATCATGTTCATCAGCCTCTATCTAGGTTTGCCAAAACTGATCCAGGCGTTGATGCCACTTGGAATTTTGATGAGAATAGCCATTTGCGCCGCGGTCAGCTTCTGCGCATCAATCGTGACCGGCATCCCAGTCTCTTTGGCTATGACGTCCGTCAAAGGAACGCATGGAGACGTCGTCGCTTGGATGTGGGGTGTCAGCTGTGCCAGCAATGCCATCGGCGCCATGTCTTTCGCCCTGATCGCTCAAGCTATGGGAGTTTCCGCCGCCCTGTTATTGGTTGCCGCACTCTACTTCTGTGCCAATCTCGGCTTCGCGCTTCTCTGTCTTCTGTCGCAAAAGAGTAAATAGCGTCACGTTCTTTGCTCAGATTGGTACGAACAGCTGTTTAGAATAAGATCTAGTCATGATGAAACTCCTGCGCGGTTGATCTCGTTTTGTTTAAAACAGTATTAGTGCGACCACTCTTGATGAGGACCGAATGAATCGGTTATGACACAACTCCTTCCGATTCAGGGCCAGGCATGTCACGACAATTGAACTTACATCAAAAACAAAAAATCAGAGGGATACGAAGGCTCCTGAGGGAAGTACTTGCCTTGCCTGAGACCGTCTTTCCAGACCCCTTTTCTCAACCCTATGAGAGCATGTACATAGATTACAAATTACCGATTCACCGTGGACTTGTTGAAGGCATCAAATCTAGGACTAGTGTCAAGAGACTATGCATCCGTATGTTGCTCAAGACATGTATTGCACTTCAAAGTAGTAAACCTGCAAACGGCCAATTTGTCCGAGTGGTTGCATGCATTTCCATACCCGCAATGTTCAGTTCTCGTGTGACTGTGTTCTTTGATGAGGAATATTTTTCGAACTTCTTTGACCGAAGAGGACCCGATCAAAGATGGTCTATTCTTCCGTCCAATCGAAACCTCCTCCAAGAATGGCAATTGTCTGAAGATTTCCAAATCACTGGGATTGGATATAGCGAACACATTGTCGATGAAGATTTTGCGTATGACGGTGAAGTTTGGTTCTTCGGCGACGTCGGTGAACTTGACTAGCCGGCTGATCACCGTTTGCACAGAAGCCGTTTGGAAATTAGGCGCAACGATGCTGAGCCCCAGTTCACAACTCCGACGGCCGGCGTCAGATAGTCTTGTACTCTAAGGTGGCCATGCCTTGGGTGGTATAACGATTCTGAAGGCAAATTGAACGCCCGAAGACCTGACTTAATTCATAGGAACTCATTTGACCAAAATTCTAATAGTCGAAGACGATGAAGTTCTCAGCAAACTTGTAGGGGACTGGCTTCTTGGCGCTGGATATGATGTCGAAACAGCATCTGATGGGATTACGGCGATCGACATTTTGAGAGCGGGCAGTTTCGATGTTGTCGTTCTGGATTGGGATCTGCCCGGAAAGAGCGGCCTCGATGTTTTACGCGAATTTCGCTCGCGCGGCGGCAAAGCCAGAGTAATCATGCTCACTGCCAAAAGCCTTCTGTCTGACAAAGAGCTGGGTCTGGATCTCGGTGCCGATGACTATTTGACCAAACCTTTTGCGATTAAAGAGTTGAGCGCACGTATTCGTGCCCTGCTCCGAAGACCGGCAGAAGTAATGACTGATGTCCTTGTCGCAGGAGACATTCAGATCGACCTGGGCAAGCATCGCCTCACGAAAAACGGAGTAGAAATCCATCTGCAGCCCCGGGACTTTTCGCTTCTTGAGTTTTTGATGCGCTATCCCAACCAGATTTTTAGCGCCGAGGTTCTGCTTGCTCGGGTGTGGTCAAGCGACTCTGAGGCATCAGCGGACGCTTTGCGCACATCCGTAAAACGAATTCGGAAGGCCTTGGATGAACAGAATAATGACGAATCGAAGTCGATAATCAAGACAGTCCCGCGCGTTGGCTATACGGTCAGGATTGAGTGAGTGTCAACATTGGTCCTTGTTAACTTTGATATGCCATAGTAGAAAAATCAGCTAAGCCGCAAGACCAGGCAGCAGATTTAGCGAATACGTTGAACTGTGCCTCGCAGCGGAAGAAGCAGAGCTCCTTCCGCCGGGGGCAGTTTCGCTTAGGCATTGCCAGTGGTGGCAAAGCGGAAAGCGTGAATTCGTCTTTTCGCAGGGAGCACGGCTGTGACAGCTTTTGCAAGCGTCTCCGTGACGGGGGTTTGCCTTCTGAGAAGAATCAGCCCAAGATACCAAATACCGTCTCCTATCAGCATCGCCAAAAATGGGCTGACAGCATAGGCCGCTTCAGCCACAGTGCCATGGTGCCAGAAGAGCGCAGTCAAGGCCAGGGCAAGATTTTTGCTCACAAAAACAAATAACCCTCCTGTTCCGAAAGCGAATTTCGCAACTTTCAGAGTCCAGTTCCAAATAATATCCAACATGGTGGTGCTCACTTGGTTGGAGGTCCAGAAGACCCGCAGCAGAGCGCTGCCTGATGAGCACCGAGGTACTCATTAGGCAATGTTCGAATTTAAATCCATGACCGACCTCCATGATGATTATTTCGAAACACAGAAAGAGTTGAGAGTTGGCACGCACCAACATCTGGCTCTCAAGTTCGACTGTGCTCTGGCGATTTGGTTGATTGCCAGGCCGTTTGATGGTCGTCCTGAAAGCATCTAAGAAGAACGGGCAGTTTCATTGAGACTGTCCGTTCCTCTCTTCTGGTTCACGCGTCGAGAACGCCATGCGAGGTGAGAAGCGCCTGGGTTCTGGCGGAATGTTCGCCGGGTTCCATTCGGTGGAAGGCGTTGCAAAAACCGTTGTAATCAGCCAAAAGACCTTTCGCCTCGGCAAATTGCACTTCAGTGAGACGATAGGCGCTGTTCAGTGCAAGCACGGTGGACGCGAAGCACTCCATTATAGCCGCCCACTTCTTGTCGGGATGAGCTGCGAAATCGAAAGAGCGCAGTTTTGTCACCGCTGGCAGTATCATAACAACGCCGCTGTGTTTTCTCGAATCGAATCCGCGAGGCGGGACGCAACGCCCACCGCAGAGCACACTCCAGACAGCGTTGAAGGCTCGGTCGCAACGGTTGAGCTCCGGACCGACATCGAACATTATGATATCGGCGGGTTTTGCCGAGTAGAAATCCTGGACCATGGTTATTGGTCTCACTGATTCCCAGCTCAACGCACCATCGTACAGAGTCAAAGTTTCTCCGGAATCCAGAACAATCTTGCCTGGCACAAAGAATCCAGGAATCGTGCACGACGCACAGATGGCCGCTGCCAGATCTGGTGTGTGAGCCGAGAGTCGAACGAACTGTCCGCTTTGCTCTCTGCGAAATACGCCGTCAACGGTAAACATCACCTGCGCGCCGGAGGCGTCCGTCGCCATCGTCCAGTAAGGAAACGCTTGCGGCCAGCGCTGTCCGAATTTATCGTCCAGCCAGTTCGCAAAACGTCGCGTGTGGAACTTGCCCTTGGTTGGTAGCTCTCCTTTGTGTCGACTTTGCCAGCAGTGTTCGAGCATCACGGAGGTTAGCCGTCCGTCTTGATCCAACAGCTTCTGGAAGTCGAGATTCATGGCCATCTCCACAATCTGTTTTGTAGAGAAACCATCAGCAAAGAAGCTGAGCGGAATTGAGCCGCCACTGATACCACCCACAGTGCTGAAATTTCTGCAGCCGAACCAATCGAGAGCGAGGAGCAGACCGATTGATCCGATGATACTTCGACAAGCGCCGGGTCCGCAGATCAAGTGGAGTCCTGCAGAACTTTCGTGACTGCAAGACAAATTTGTAGGAATAGTCATGTTCTATCCTTTCATACAGAAGAGCCGTCGGGGACTTGCTGGGTTTCGCTGAATCTTCCTCGGCGAAAGCCATCCGTTTCCTCGCCGGCTGCTGCGCTTGATACAACTGAATTTTGGCCTGCAGATTCAGTTGCGAAAGTTCGAGTTGAATTAGCTGTTCATCTCGTTTACCTTCTCAGTTCATTGCTTGGAGTCGAAGGTGTATTCGGCTCGTCAAAGCCGAGATAGCCTTCGTTTTGCACTGACAATTGTGCTCTCGCCAATATCGTTGCCATAGTCGAGAACAAAATTGCCGACACGACTAGAATTGCGGCAATCAATACAAGACCGGCATGCCAGAAGAGGTTCCAGGCACTGGTGAAGCCACACCAGAAAAGAAGATCGACGTTGATCGAACCGGCATGGCTATCTTCGAGTCCAAGCTTTGCCGCTTCCATAGCGCCAAAGAGCAGAGAAACAATCGCCAGAATCGAGAACATTGACGTCACTCGATTTCGCACAATCTGGCTAAATGCCTCCCAGAATACAGCGCGACGTTCGGAATTATTCATGCTGATGTCCTTTCTGAGGGATCGCCCAGAAAAATATCCGGACGCAGCTCGACTGTCGGATCGACAGCATAACGAGTCAGGTCGGTCTGACCATGAGAGCTCAAGACCTCTGAATCGATATAGAAATTGCCGGAAGCATTGCCGCCATTTGGTGGCGTCTCGGTGAAGATAAGATAGGCTGCATCAGCAACAATTTGCGGTTTACGCGAGGCTCTGACCATCTGGTCGCCGCCAAGCAAATTGCGCACAGCCGCCGTATCGATGAGCGTCTCTGGCCAGAGCGAATTGACCGAGACATTGGTCCCGGCAAGTTCGAAATCGAGAGCGATGGTAGCCATCGACATGCCATATTTGGACATGGTGTAAGCCAGGTGGGCCCCGAGCCAACCACGATGAAGATTGATGGGCGGCGACATATTGAGAATATGACCGCCGTCGCTTTTCTTCAACCAGGCGAGGGCGTGTTTTGCCAGCATGAAAGGTGCGCGCGCATTGAGCGCGTGCATCAAGTCAAACCGTTTCATTTCGGTTTTCTCGACCGAAGTAAGCTGGATGGCGCCCGCACAGTTGACCACGATGTCGATACCGCCAAAAGCCGCCACTGTCTGATTGACAGCGTCCACGACTTGGGCTTCTTCACGAACGTCGCAAGATACAGCAATGGCGTCGCCGCCGGAAGCGATGACGGCATCTCGTGCACTATATATGGTGCCGGGGATACGGGGGTCTTCCGAGGTGGATTTGGCAAGTATGGCGACTTTCGCGCCATCCACAGCCACTCTCTGGGCGATAGCAAGACCAATGCCGCGTGAAGCGCCAGAGATAATCACCACTTTGTCTTTTAGTTTCAAGTTTTTGTCCTTTTCTCTTTTTTCTTCGCTTTTGTCTTTTTGCCGCTGGCTTCAAGACATTGCTCGAAGATGGTTTTTGTCAATCTCGCGCACTGCCCGCAATCGTTGGAAATATCCAGACGATCACAGAGGTTCGCGAAGGTTTCCACGCCATTCCGGACAGCATCGTCAATTTGCCGATCGGATTTGACTTTACAACTGCAGACAATCATCGCTTACTCCTTGAAGCTGAGGATGATTAGAGCCAGAAGCATCCAGAGCAAGGCGTTTAGAACATAAGTCAGTGCAAGCGTCAGACCGGTAAGCTGAGCCGTTATAAAGGCAGCAGGAGCGATCATGGTCGCAAAAAATGCGCCGATAATTGCCGGTAAATATCGGTACGGAGACCTACTGCCAAGCCGGGCGCATTCGATGCCTATTACGGCGCCGAAGGCCACTTGAAAGAACCCGATAAGACACCATCCGACACTGGCGAACGGCTCTAGACCCAACAAAAGCAGACTTTTGTCGGTGACCATGTAAGCGCTTGCAAGCGCCAAGCATAAGACCACCAGTCCGCTTGAAAGAGCAGAGCTGAAGAAAGTAGTCGAAGTCTGGACCTGATTATCGACCATCTGTTTATTCCTTTCTTTTGCTCTAACCAACGCCCGGCTAGACCCGGGCGCTGGCAGTTTTAGCGAAAAATCAGGCTTTTAGCGCAGCCAGAATTTTCTGATAAACGGTTGCAATAGCGTCATAAACAGCCAGGATCGTTTTCCAGACCGGACCAAGCATGCGCTTGACTGTACGCAACATCGCTTTAAACGGCTTCCAGAAAACTTCGAAGACTGACCAGGCGATGTTATGAGCACCAACCAGAATCGGGGTCGACCAGCCGACCAGAACCAGGTCTGCAACGATGCGAAATGCGTTGTAAACCACCGGGAAGGCGACGAAATACCCGATTGTCATCGTCGAGACAAATACGCAGACCATCACCCAGAGCTGGTCTGTGAGAGTGAAGTATGCATGAGTGCATATGATGATTGTGATCGCCACAGTAAGAGTGGCACTAATTTCGTTGATAGCGGTGCTCGACCGCATCCAATGACGTCCCAGCACCGCATACAGTATCATCGCAACTATGGCCGCAATGGCTGATGCGATGTTGAAGAATGGTCCGGTAAGTGAATAGAACGTCAACACGCTCACGCAAATGTTCATCATCTGCACGACCCAGTCCCGGTAGGCGGACTTCTCGACGTAAGCATGTTTTAGATTGAAGCGAATGTGCTCTACAAGCTTCGCATATCTCGGTTTCTGCCAATTATAGAAATCGTCGAACGCGAAGCGCAACTCCACGATTTTGAGAGTGGTGAAAACGATCTTCAAGACCTTGGCGATAGGCGGAAAGATCAAGAAGAAACTCGTCACGATTGCGAAGAAGGCGACTAGAATCGAGATGGTTTCGGGATAAGGACGCCCAGCGTCTGCATAATATTGTCCGGACCAATAACCCATCACCAGCGAAAAGACGACGCCCACCAAAAGACCAGTCCAGCTTTTGAGCGTCCGCTGGCTCAAGTTGTAGAGCGGAATGAAGACGAAGTAGTATATGAGAACTCCAACAAGCGCTTTGTTTATGCCCAGGAGCACATAAGCCTTCCCGAAGAAATAACCGACGAAGGCTGCCAGCCCAAGATGAAAAATGTGACTGGCAAAGCGAGCGAACTCGCTTTCGTTATCGCCATATATTTCCGAGACCAGTTTCTCGATCCGCTTGAACAGCCGCTTGACGAAACCGCTCGAGAATATGATGCACAAGGCAGGGAAAATATAAGCGGTATAAATGACGAGCGCAGCAAGCGCTCCTGCTATGAATTCGAACTCTGACAGCCCGAAAGCGAAAAGCTGATCGCCGAAGAGATCGAAAAGCGCCGCGCCGATGATAAGCGGCAGAATTACAGTACGCCCTTCGAACTTAACTTCAGACAGAGTGCGCCAGCTCACGCCGACGCTGGTCATGAAGACCATGCCTGCAAGAGCAAAAGCGACATAAGGCAAGCTCCATGAGGCAAGCACTGACACGTGCAAATGAGCCTGCACCAGATCAAAAACCTGCCAGCTCAGATGCCTGCAAATCGAAAGCGAAGCCACGTAAAGACCGGCGTCCAGAGTGTCGATGAACCAGGACTGCTGATTCATTTCGGACCAGAGTCGGTCGGCGCCAGGAAGGTAGCGCAAAAGCGCCACTAGTCTGGCAAGAACGGGCGCTAAAATGTCGCGCAACAAAATGCGCAAACCTTCATCCAGCAGTTCGATCAGTTGCCTGAACGGCCGAAACACAAAAATGTGAGCGATAGGCCATACATAGGCAAAGACGCACCAGCCGCCGAAAAGCGACAAGGGAATCCCGGAGGCATAGCCGAAATTCAGTTTCCAGCCGAGATATTCAGCTAGCGAATAAGCGGTGAATATTCCGGCGAATGCTCCGATCGTGGCACTAGCAAAACCAGAAAAACCTTCGTAGGCCTTCTTCGCTAGAGCCCTGTGCGACTCACGCAGAATAACGATAACGAAAGCAAACGGCCACAAGAGCCACTGCCACCACTTCCACTGCGAGGTTTCTTGAGAGTATTTCACTTTTTTCCTTTCAGTTGTTCCACGAAAGGAGAGCGACAAGCAGGCTCGCATTGCGTTTGAACGCAATCAAGCCGACTCGCCGCTTTCCTAATTTCGATTTAGTTGAACAAACGACCCAACCAGGAGTCGCTCGGAATCATGCGTGACAAGTCCTGCCACGTAAGATAAACGGCAAGCAGAATCATCACATGCATAAAGAATTCGAGCAGCCAAGCCCGAATCTTGACGTTAACCGGTCTGCCTCTGACAGCTTCGATCAGATAGAACATGATGTGTCCACCGTCGAGAACCGGTATGGGCAAGAGATTCATCAAAGCAAGATTGAGATTGAGAATGGCCATCAGCCACCAGAACCCGTATCCGCTCTGATTGTAAATTCGCGCGCCTGTATCGACGACGCCGACGATTCCCATGAACTGCTCTTTTTCGGTCCTGGGAATAATTCCGACCACCTTCCCAAGATCGGTAAACATGCGCAGCTCCGCGTCGTAAGCCGTTTTCACCGCAGTGAAAACCGACTCGGACAGAGACATCTGCTGCACCTTCACGCCGGTATCATAATTGATACCAATACCGATAAACCCATTGGCGTTGGGTGTGACTTGAATGTCCATTGAAACATCTTTGCGCAAGAGCTGAATCATGACCGGTACTTGTTTGTGCCGCAAAAGAGCGGTACTAAAGTCCTGTGGCTGGACAATTTTTAGATCGCCCACCGCAATTAACCGGTCGCCGACCTGAAAACCGGCTCCTCGAGCAATTTCGTTGGACGGGCTGAAAGAGTCGATCCTGATATTGGAATAGACCGTTTCTTTCTGTCCAACGAACCAGTACATCGAGATCAAGATGACCAGCGCCATCAGAAGATTGACGACAACACCGGCAATGGCCACAGCGATACGCTGCCAGACCGGAAATTTCGACGCAGCCTCGTCTTGGGATTGACTGGCTTCATCGATTTCAGGAATTTCAACATAACCGCCAAACAGAATCGGACTGAGTCTGAACTCAGTCTGCCAGAAATTGCCGAGTATCAACGACCAGTTTCGTTTGCCAAAACCAATCGAAAAGACAGGCGTCTTGAAGCCGAACCAGCGGGCGGCAGCCCAGTGACCCAATTCGTGCGGTGTTATGCACACGAACATGAGACCCAGGATCATTACCAGGATGCCCGGCAGCAAGCTTGTGATGCTTGAGAAATAAGAAGCAAACATTGATGCTCTCCTCTCTGTTTAGTTCGATTTCACGAATCCGTCAGGACCGCCCCAGGCGTGGGAAATTCGTCTGTCCGCAGTTATTTCCAACAGACGAATCTCCCAGCACCAGTCTTAGCCCTTGATCTTGTAACGCCAGATCAGAAGCAGGGCGACGGTAATGAAACCGATGACGGTGACGAGCGGCAAAAGACCAGAGGCAAGCAACATCAGTCCCGAAACGGCTTCGGGATTGATGCCGTCGAGCTTGGAGATAGCCTGCGCGTTCTGCGACGCGACCGAATAAAGCTTTGCAAATACGCCGGTCAAGACGAAAAGCATCATCACCAGATTGATCGAACGCACCAGCATTGAGGTCCGATTGGGCTTCGGCTGGGGCGAGGTTTGTCTGTTCATGTAGATTTCCTTTCTTTGGTTTGTTAGCTCAGAAAGTTTTCAGCCAGATGCAGCTTTCAAGGCTGCATGCCGCCTCCAAGAGCCAGCTGCGACAGAAAGCCACCGAGAACGGTGGCTGCAAAGATAAGGAAGAACCCGAAGGCGATGGTACGAACGAGGCCCTTCGGCAGCTTATTGGATTCATTCTTCATGATGTTTTCCTTTCGGTGTCTGGTTGTTCAATGGCAAACCACCAGTTATTCACTTGTCGCCGTTACTCAATATCGCCTGCAAGGCCGGTGAGGTCAGCGCAAATGTAAGCGCTGGCGACAAATCCCAGAGCAGCCAATACCAAATTGACTGCAGTTGATAAGCACACTGAGGCGACAGAGTGGCTAGATTTGCCGAATGACAATTGGCGTAGATCGCTTCGGGACTAAGCAACACCACCACAAAAGCCGCAACCAAAGCGAAGTTGACACTGATAATCAAAACGATGTCGAGCGTTTGCCCGACCCGTTTTTCCCACCAGAGCTGAAAAAACATCACCGCAAAAGTCAGGACCAGAACAGCAGCAAGTGGTATGAACACCCACTTAGCCGATTCCGCTCCAAATGGCACCATTTGCGGATAGTCTCGACTGAGCACCATAATGGTGCCTAGACCCAACACCATCAATGCCTGAAAGGCACTGGTGGAAGGGGGATATTCTTTGGTTGTGGCTATGACCCTTAGATCATTTTTGTCGGGCAGCGAAGGTCCGCCAGCGTTGTGCATTCTGCGCTTCGCCTGCAGCCACCAATACGCAAGAATACAAGCGAAAGGCGCGGAATAGGTCGACGCGAGTTTGAGAACTCGCTGGTGTTGTGCTGTCATGTATTCCTTTACTTTCATGGTTCAAGCTTTGAACTTGAGCGTGGTTCGCACGCAAAGCCGATTTCTTACCGTCGGCTCAAGAGGCTTCTAACCTCAAGCGGCCACATACTTGCAGATTGCAATCGCAAACCATACAAGCTGCGTTTGAGCGAAGAACAGCTTATAAAGCCGCTCTTCGCTTCCTGTTTTCAGTCCACAGTCCGACTGCGTACCAAACAAGATCGGTGCTGATGGTGGCAGTCGCCATGAGCGAACGCCAGATAAGCTCTTCTTGTGTGGTAGCTGATGTAACGCACCAATACGCCGTCCAACACTTAGCAGCAACGCTCAGTGCCACGGTGTATTTGTGAAACGCCACAATCATAGCCAGCTGGCCGATTTTGTTGATAATAACCATGGCATTCCTCGTCGTGTAATCCAGCGTCGAGCGCTGTTCAATAAGATGCGCTGCATCTCATTGAACAAAGCTCAATTTGTTTTCGGAACCGGGGCGGATTCAGATTCCGTCCCGGTTTCAGAGTCCAGTTTACTTGGACTTTTCAGGCTTCATCGTGGTGCCATGACAGTGGTGGCATCGCACTGTGCCGCCGATCATCTTCTTATAGAAACCCATTCCGTCGCAGGCCGGACAATCGCCCGGACCAAGCGGAATGCTCGGTGCGACGCGTTTGGCAGGTGAACCGCGCCAAGCGAGACCTTCGACAGGACCTGGATCCGGAGGACCTAAGCGCATGGTTTTTCCTTTCAGTTTTGAGATTGAACCAGAATTTGACTCAGAACTCTACTTGCCAGGTAGCTTCTGCGATGGCGAAGACTCTTCCGCTAGAGTCTGAGACCTTGCTATAGAAAAGGTTTCTGCCGACCTTCAGTGACTTAGCATTGCCCCTGGTATCAGAAGTACAGCAGGAACACAAGATAGCGGAACCCTCAGTGGGAGCCGGTCTGAAGATGTCCATGCCGAATCCGACTAGAATGCTGCGACCACCTTTGGGCAGAATATAGTTCAAAGCAAGGCCCGAAGCCATTTCAGCCAGGTTCATCAAAGCCCCATAGCTTGCGGACTGCAGATGATCGATGTAGTCGCTGTCACTTTGCGAAACCATTCTCCAAGAAGCAATGCCTGATGCGACAATGTCACCATCCGCATCTTTGATTTGGCATTCGACTTCCTTAAAAATGTATGGAACCGCCGGCATCTGATAATCGCCTTTATACAGACTTTCCACACAAAGAGTGCCCCGAGCCTTCTTGAGATATTTTATTTTGAAGGAGTGGAGGGCAAAAAGAATCTTTTCGCCGCCAAGTTCATGGTCCTGGTGTTCGATTGCCCGCCTGGTCCCTGCCAGCAACAGACTGGCTAGAACTGCGGCGTGAATACTGTGCAAATGATTGTCGTGCACAGGCTTGTGTTCGACATCAAAACGAGAAAAACCTGCCTCCACTTCGATATTCTGGAATGGACCGACGACAAGATTTTCGTAAGTCCAAGCGGAAGGTGGTGTTTCGGACATTCGAATCAGCGAACCATTAGGCCCCAGTTTATCGACGGTAGCGTCGATGGTGCCAGTGAATGGAGCAATTTTTCCGATCGTGCGACTGAAGAGTCGCTTTCCACCGGGAAAATAACGCAATATCCAGGTTCGCCGCAAAAGCGCGCCAACATCTAAGGCGCTACTTCGTTTGGTGTTTTCTTTCATCAAGTGTTCCTTTTAGCGGTTGTCGACCGGCACCGCCTGCGGTGCCGGTCGAATTGTTGGGGAAGCACTTTTGAGGTCATGCCTCAATGAGCTTGCCGCCCCTGGCAAAGTGCCCCTTACGCAGCTCAATTTCAGATGTGCCGACGCCATTGAGCTTGTAGTATTTGAGCCAGGCTTCGTGGTTCATGGGCGTCTTTTCGTCCCACTTGTCGAAGAGCGCCTCGTACTGCGGACGACGGATAGTGCCTTCCTTCATAAGAAGTTCGGCAATTTCCGACAGCAGTTCGCGACGCTGCGCCAAAATGGCGTCGGCCGCGAAGCGACCCGCCCACAGGAATTCACCGATAGCCTTGTCGATCTGCTCCTGCGAACCTTCGCTGGCGCCATAGGCCTGCGGAGGAGGCATGAAGCCGTTCGTCTGACCGTTATCGCCAAGGAAAATCGGCGGAACCGCGATGCTGCGCGGTCCAAAAACGCTCATGGCAGACTTGGTGACCGCCATGATAGCAAGACGCATAGATGCCTGATTGTCTCCGGCATTGCCGATGCTGCAGGTCCCGAATTCCATGAACTCGGCGGCATTACCCGCCTGAGCCGTGGCAATGAAGCCCACGATCTGCTGCCAGGTCATGAACTTCTCGGTATCTGGATCGTCGCCGGTCATGAGCACCACGCCCTCGGATCCAGTGGAGCGAGGAACGATAGTGGCCACACGGGTCGGATGAGCAAACCAGGCGTACTCGGGCAACTTGCCCTCTTCCTGCAACAACTTGGAGTAACGCGCGAGCGTTTCACCAACGATAAGGTGACCAGCTTCGTGCTTGGCCACCATGATGCGGAAGCCCGGACGACGAATCTTCGAGAGCAACGGGTCGCCGAGCATTTCGGCTTCCAGCGCGTCGAAGATGAGGTCCGCCGGGAGCGGGTTCAAGATCTTGCCGTATTTGACAACGCAGTTATTGAAGATCTTCTGCGTCATCGTCATCATGATGCCGCGACCAGCCATACCTTCAGATGCCTCAGCGGCGCGCTGCAGAATCGACTCCCAGAGCTCCGGATCGTCCTTGCCGGCAATATTGATCTTGCGCGCATGAATGCGGAAGATCTCCTTGCGGCCAGAAGTATTCGGGTTGGGAACTTCGATGGTGCGAGTGAAGCGCGACTTCAAAGCGTCGTCGAGCATGTCGGCGCGGTTGGTGGCGGCGATGAAAACAATCGGAAAACGCCCTTCGATACCGTCGAGCGATACGAGGATTTCATTGAGCGTCACTTCACGCTCATTATTGCCGCCACCACCGGTGGAGCGCTTACCACCAATGGCGTCGATTTCGTCGCCGAAAACGATGCAAGGAGCGAACTTGGACGCTTCGGTCCAGTATTCGCGCCAGCGAGCAGCGCCAACGCCCACATACATTTCCACCAGGGCGCTCATCTTTATTGAGAAGAACGGCAGCCCAGCTTCACCAGCTATCGCTCGTGCAAGGAGCGTTTTGCCGACGCCGGGGCCACCGGTCATCAGGATGGCGCGGGGCAACTCGCCGCCAGCATCTTCAAGGGTCTTGCGATCCTTGAGAAACTGCACGACGACCTCGAGCTCAGCCTTGGCTTCATCGATGCCAGCGATGTCTTCGAACTTAACTTCGCTGTCGATGCGCTTAAGACCATTGAGTTTGGCCGCAGCGTTCATACCGCCCATCGGTCCGCCGGGGCGCCGCATCAGATAGATGAAGAGCGCACCGATTGCCACCGAAGCGATAGTGGCCAGGATGTTGAAGTAGTCGGCAAGCGTCGACTGCTTGATGTGACCGCCGCGCAAGTCGTCTTCCGCGTCGATGCGGACCTTGAGCTCAAGCGCACGATTGATGAGCTTGGCCTGTCCACCTTCCGGAACGAGAGACTTGATGGCGCCACCGATACAATCGCAATGGACGACGATCTGACCGTCTTCCTTGCGAGTAACGAAGCGGATAGTCGCATGGGAAGGGTCTTTCTCCATAGCTTCGAAGATCTCGGAGAACGGCGCATCCCGAAGGTTGCGACCGGGATCCGGAATCAAAGCGTCGGCGTGCGGCTTGAGCACGAACAGAAAGAGCGCCCCATAAGCGAGAAGACCAAGAGTACCCCAAAGCCAAAGGCTCTTGAGGTTGATTTTCTTAAACAGCTTTTTCATGACTTTCTCCATAGGTAGGCCGCGTCCTTTGAGAAATCGCGGTGGAGATTGATGGCTGCAGGTTGGACGAGTGACTCGTCAACGAGCCTGCGGAGAAACTTGCCCAGAGACAAGTCTCAATTCGGCCTTGGTCGAATTGATTTCTTTGCGAGTTAGATCGCTTGGGTCAGGTGATTTAGTTCACGCACGAAGGCCGATATATCAGTAGGGTCGACTATGAAGCGATGGCTCGAGCGCTGCAA
>CAZRMH010000076.1:0-24237 GCA_964600935.1 uncultured Candidatus Obscuribacterales bacterium | reverse complement strand
AGCCTGCGTCCTATCGTTCACGGCCGTCTGCGCAATTGAAGTCCTTCTCATGCCACCGGCGCTAAAGCCCTTCCTGGTGCCCGTTGTCGCTCTGATTATTTGCGCAGCCCTCTTCTTACCAACCCCGTTTATCAGCAAGTACCTGTCCATTGAGGGCAGGGCACGCATGATCACGATATTCCTCTGCCAGAGTATCGGTATAGAGTGCTCCGCCATTACCATTCTGATTTCGAAAAACGGTTCAGCAGAGCCGCTGATCATAGGATTATCCTTTCTCGCCATACTCGCGCTCAGCATCGCTTGCATCAAAATGGAGCCCAAAATCTACATGAAGCTCGGGGGCTCACTCGTCAAGCCCGGTTCGGGAAATCTATCCTCAGACGTCGAACAGTTAAAAACTCTTGTAAGTATTTTGGCCACTCGACTGAACAAGAAAGAGGTTGATTCCGGAATTATTCTGCTGTCAATAATTTCGCGAAAACGAACCCCTGCCGCGCGCATCTTGAGCGCTGAAGGCGCAGATTATAAAGTCGCCACCAGGGTCTTCGAAGATAACTGGGTCGGCGAGCCGGCGCCCACGAAAAAATTCTTTGAGGTCACCTTTGTCGAAGGACTCCCACTATCCGCAGAGGCCAGTAGCGTTATGCTGCGAGCGGCTGAGAATGCCTTATCCCTGGGTTCGTCGACAATCGAACTTGAGCACATACTCCTTGGAATGCTTGATTCAACGGATTGCATCGGACATCAGCTTCTCGAGAAACTGAATATAAATCCAGAAAACCTTCGCCATTCAGCACTCCAGGCAGTTGCCAGAAGTTAATCGCTGATTCCGACGCCCTTGCTTTCCGTCGCCGATCACGACTTCGGAGCATTGTTAACTCGACTTCTGAAAATGACATAATATGGGCTGAAGAGGAACTCAAAATTGCTACCTCTGCGAACTAGCCAAGAGCGGTTCCCAAAACGTAGCAGATGATAGGGTTTCTCTCAGGTTCGAGTCATTCATTGGGGCAGGTATGTCGGTAAGCGGCACCTATACATTGACAAGCCAGGCAAGAAAAAACGTCTTTCTCAAAGGCTCAATTGCGCTGGCTTTGGTGATGTTTTTGCAACCATCATTTGCAGCCGAAGAAAAGTGTGACTATGGACCACCCAATCTTATAAAGACGATCAAAACGCCCTTCAACCTCTCAACCCAATCGGATGATGAAACCAAAGCTAACCCGACAGATGATCTGGGAAGCATCAGCCTGGCTGGCAAACCAGAAAGTTCTCATAAGGTCACCGCACCTTCAGTCATTCAAAAGATGAGTATCAAAGGGCGATTAGCAGGTTCAAAACTATATCTTCCGGAACGAATGCTGATCGGACAGACTTGCAAATTCACTGTTAAGGCAAAACCAGGAATGTTTGTCGCGATCGCCATGGCAGACCGAGATAAAGGCGCCAAGCCAATCGCCGGTCACGAACTACGTCTGGGTCCTGACCGCAAAGTCGTAGCAATCTCTAAGGTGCCTGAGACGGGCGTTGCAGAAATCTATGTAGAAACTCCTATCGAAGGCGATTTAATCGGCCAATACTTGTTCTTCGAAGCAGCATTATGGTCAAAAGAAGATTTGAGTGATATTGATTGGGCGCAAACAATTACCGCAGGCACAAGCGACGCCCCCGGCAATGCAGTGATGATCGCGCAGGCTTCAGAAGTAAAACGCGGCGTGCGTATTGTTCCTGATGGTGCGATGCCGATGATTCTACGATCGAACTCCTCAAGCCTCAGTTCTGGGCAGCCTTGATGAATGTTCAGGAGATACAAAACGAGATTTTAGGATGCAAGTCCAAACGGTAACAACAGACAAGACGTAAACGGAAACTTTGGAAATCGGAATCTAATCGATGAAAGCACTTTTGATACCACTCGATGACAGACCAGTAACTTACGTCTATCCATCGATGATTGCGGCGGCAGCAGGCATAGAAATTGTAGCGCCACCACGATCGCTTATGGGATCACTTTTTCATGCCGCGCAGATCGATTCATTGATCGGTTGGATCAACACAACGATAGAACGCAATCAACTAGACGTTGTCATCATCGGTCTGGATAGCATTCTGTACGGCGGATTAATCACCTCACGTCGTTGCGAAGACCCGGCAAAAACAGTTAGCAAACGACTCAACAGTTTAAAAAAATGGCGCCAGCATAGCAAAGACAGACCGAAAATCTTTGCTCAATCAAGCGTCATGCGCATCTCGGACAACTACGATAACACCGAAGAAAAAGCTTACTGGGCACGATATGGCCGCGAAATTTTTGCATGGTCGGAAGTTCTCTATCGCATGCAAAAAGGAAAGGTCAATCAAGGTGTGCTTGATTCCTACGAAAGACGAATTCCGCTCGATATCAGAGAAGACTATTTGAAGCTGCGTTTTAGAAACTTCCAGGTCAATCAGGAGATCGTCGATCTCGTACGCGACAAAATCGTCGACCGCCTGATCATCAGTGTTGATGATTCCGGCAATCAAGGCTTAAACGTTTTAGAACGCGAAAAACTTTTGCAAAAATCTCAACAGCTTGGTTTAAGCAAGAAGGTCTTCTCCTACCCGGGTGCCGATGAGGTTCTCGACACATTGCTGTCGTCTTGGTTAAACGATCAGTTCAACACAATGGGCATTAAAATGCGCGCCAAAGCGATCTTTAGTCCTCCGAGTGCCGCTAACTGCGCCAGTCGGTACGAAGGGCAATCGATCGGCGAAACACTAAAGTCACAAGTCGAAGCCGCCGGAATCGAATACGTCACCGAATTCGAATCCACTGGACATGAGAGCGCAAACACAATTGACATCACAGTAATAATGCACGGCTCTGATGTGCAAGGCGACCACATCTTGCTGCCCGGGTTGCCTGATCTACGGCAAGTAGACACGCGCACTCAGGTGCGCGACACAATCGCCCTTCTCGAAAAAGCGACGACACCTTGCATTCTTTGTGATGTTGCATACGCAAACGGCTCCGATCCAATTCTCTCAGAGGAGCTGATTCAGCGGCCCGATCTAATTGCGAAATTGATCGGCTACGCCGGATGGAACACCACTGGTAATACCATTGGTTCTGCGCTTGCGACAGGAGTTGCGAGGTTGTTTGCGATACGAACACAACGCCGCAATGAGATGACCGACAAGGCTTTCCAGCGATGTATCTTTACCCGTTTAGCGGATGACTGGGCCTATCAGACCAGAGTGAGACCACAGCTAAGCTCTGATGCTTCAATCGATCAACTTGCTCAATTGATAAAACCGTACTTGGCAAAAATTGGACAATCCATGCGATTCGAGCCTGGCAATCTTCGTGTAAGCTTCCCCTGGAAAAGAACGTTTGAATTGGAAGTTTGCTTCGAAGAGCGCTAAGCTAAGTAAAGCGATCAATACCAGATAAGACACCAGACCCACGAGCGCGATGGCAGTCCCTTTAGAAATTCGAATCTTCATGCTTGCGGCGCTCACCGCGACGTCGATTTCATTCTCGTCACTGCCGGCGTCGGCAAAGCCGAAGGCGGCGGAAGCGTCCTGGGAGAAAGCCGATCGCACCTTGAAGCAACAGGTTTATCAAGTCAACGTCGGCGTGATTATGAAGCTGAAGGATGGACAGTTCGTCCAACTCTCCGATCTTTCACCTAAATACAAATTACCGGTTTTTACCACCAGCCCACAGTATAAAGGCTGGCGTGTGCTGAGCTATGGCTCTGCCTTTCCGGTGCGAACGGCGAAAACAGACGTCACATATTTTCTCACCAGCCGACACGTCGTCGACAAAGCAGAACCGACAATCCAAGAATGCGAACGGTTCTTCGCCGCGATGAGATTATTCGCGGAACAAACATCACATGGTCGCGACGTAGACGGAAGATACCGCGAACTGCAAACCATCGTGAACTGGTCACAGACCAAACGGATGAACACCGGCGAAAAAGCAATCTACAACCAAACAGTTGATGCGATCTGGGATTGCTATGAAACTTATATCTCGGAAAGAGTAGATCCAACTCGCAACACATTCCGAAAATATCTCGGTTTGGTAACAGTTTTGAGCGACGTCAGCTACTTTATCCATCCGCCAGGACCTGTATCACAAGCGCCTCTAAAGGGCAAACTGTATCGCATGTCAAACTCGAATCCTGGCGAACCTGACCTCGCTCTTCTCACGGTGAAAGGTAGCAACATCGCGCCCCTGGACCTCGAAGAGCTGGCACCATCAGAGGGTCAAGAGGTCCAAGTCATCGGCTATCCGCTGGAGTCGGATCAGATCGATCAGGATTCGTTCAACTACTTTACGCCGACTTTTAGCAACGGCAGAATCAGCCGAGTCACGCCGCGAACCTTGCAAGTAGATGCCACCGTTCAAGTCGGCAACAGCGGCGGACCAGTGGTCAACATTCAAGGCAAAGTAGTCGGCGTCATGGCGCGTCGCGCACGCGATAATGAAACCAAAGAAGAAATCAAAAAATTTGCAGCGGCAGTAACGGTTCCAGCAGTCCGCGAATTCGCCCCGGAACTGTTTGGCAAGCTGAGCAGCACCCATTAATGTTGATGTGAAACGGAAACGTCAGAGATTGGTTTCGGGGCTGATTATGAACAGACTTTTTAACTGAAGCCTGTACGTGGCACTGTAGAAAAAACCATGCTTAAACCGTCGCTAGAATCCGTATTGAAACCGCTTAAGAACAGCTAAAATCCGCCCTTCGGAGCAGGATCGAACATGCTGCCACCACCGTCGGGGCTTTCCGCAAATAGCAACGCCATCTCGTCTTTGACTTTGTTGAATCCTTGCATCGGTTCGAACATAGCGCTGTCGACTGATTTCTTGGAGGCGTTCAAGGTGTCAAACACCTGCACAATCTTTTGTTCCTTCGGCTGAAACACCTGCGCTCTAAGTGGCGCACCGCCTGCCTTGATCGGCACCATCATCATGCTGCCGATTACTTCCGAAAACTGTTGAGGTGCCACTATATCTGATGCCATCCAGAGCGATCCGTATTTCAGACCACCTGGCTTAGTGATACCAACTTCATAAGCTTTTGCGCCAGCAATGGCCTCGGTTTTCCCGGTCTTCCCTACAGTCATTTTAGCGAAGTCAGCTTTGGCTTTGGCCGTTTTACCACCGGCGGGCATGAAAAACACGCGGTCTTTCCATTGCGAATATGGAAAGCTACAGAAGTTTTTCGTTTCGGTGTTAAACAAATACGCATCCCACTTTGGACCTCTAAACATCCAGGTGATGCCCATTTTCTCGGCTCTGATTCGCACCGCAGTTGGTGCGATCAGACAGGTGATGGGACCAACCATTTTGCTCGATTGTTTCAGTTCCCAAACGTCGACTTTCTTGCCAGTGAATGGAGCGATCGGATCTTTCTTATCATTCTTTTTGCTCTCAATCTTAGTCGTCGTTTTAGTGGTCGTGGTGGTAATCGTAGTCGTCGACTTTCCGGGCCCAGTCTTCGCAGGCTGCGCGTTGGCAGTTCCGCAAGCTAGACTTGATAGTGCGATTAATTGAATTACAAAAAGCCGCTTAATGGAGGAGATTCCGAGTGCTTCACTGTTAGAATGCATCATGTTCACGTTTTCAATCGCCTGGAGAAAGGTAAACTACGTACCGCTAAGCGACTATCATACAGTGTTAGCGATTGCTTGGCATCTGTGGTTGATTTGATGCTCTAGTGAGATGACAAGGAAGAGATGGAGCAGCTAGCCGACTGGCAAATCGCATTTTTGATAGTGACCGTTGCAATCGCTACGGCACTTTCAATTTACGCGGCCGCAGCTTCGGACGGCAGCGGCAAGGTACTTTGCGATGACTGCCGTTTTAACAACGATAAAGACTGCTTGAAAGCCGACCGTCCAGATGCCGTCATCTGCACTGCGTATCGAACAGTGGAAAGTGTTGTAGCAGATCAAGAGTCTTAATATCAGCTTGATCAGAGATCACTCGATTTAAAGTTGCAGCGCATCATCGAAACGTCCAAGTGCTTTGGACACTTTCACCACGCTCGGGAATAATTACTACCAACCATCAGACTTTCCAAAAGGCGTAATGGCGTGCCGTCTCGAGCACCAGACCGCAGCAAACACGATCGCAATTACGAGTGGTGCATATGTCATAACAGTGGTTATCGAATCGAATTTAGTCGCCACATCGATTGTCACCATAAAAGAATCACTCAAGTATCTAGCTAAACCATTTAACCCATAACCCAACGCGGCGACAGTTGTAGAGATACTGCTAAACAAGAGCCATCGGTCGCCCGGTTTGGTGGCTTCAATTCTTTTGACTCGTGAATATATTTTGCTCGTAAAGAAGATCAAAACAGTCATCAAAACAACAGAACACATGAGCGTACCAGTTTGCGCAAATGGCGGAAACGGAGGTGCCTTGAACAACAGAGCCACCGCAAGAGACAGTGACACGGAGGCTTTCTGAAAGGCTACTAACTGTTTCTTCTCCAGATCTGTGAGCACTCTACCCGTAGATTCAAGTACTGGCGCAAGAAATGTTTGCTTTGGAAAAACGGCGTACTTAATTCCATAAAACACGGACAGCAGAGAGGCGCACGCGACAGCGATGACATAAGGAACAAAGAATTCAGAGTTTAGATGTGCCGTGTCCAACAGAAGATAAGATGGCAACAACAAGAGATAGGATGCCACCATTGGCACCATCAAAAATTTACTGAGCCGGTTGGAACTGCTTGTGGAGCGAATACGCGAAATAAGCATACTTAAACCCACGAACGAAGCCAGGCTTGCACAAAGCATCCATGGCGCAAACGGTCGCAAGAATTCAGACGCGTTCCAAACAAATTGTGCCGGTGCATCAAAGCTAGTCAAAAACCATGATGTAAAAATCGTGGCGATAGCGACACCACCGCCAAGAATTTTTTGTTTGCGCCAGGTTGATTCTCGATCTCGGTTTGGACTACGATTATCGAGACAGGCGGCGAGATCTTCGCGAATTAGTCTTGTCGATTGATATCGCTTATCCGGACTTTTCTCAAGACACTTTAGAACGATAAGATCGAGTTCAACGAAAAGCGGATGTTTCTCTGCCACCGCAGATGATGGCGGAGCGGGCTTCTCACTAATGTGACCAACGACAACTTTTACTGGATTTTGACTGGCGAACGGGGTTCTTCCGGTCAGCATTTCGTAAAGCACGCAGCCCGAAGAGTAAATGTCTGAGCGGTGTTCTAGCTCCAATCCCTGACATTGCTCCGGACTCATGTAAAACGGACTGCCAAGGAAGTCACCCGTCTGCGTGACACCGTTAGTGATACTACCGTCCGGAGTCGCATCTCTGGCGATTCCAAAGTCGACGAGTTTAATCTGATCCTCACCGTTATCCGTTTTACCCAGAATTATATTTCGGGGTTTCACATCACGGTGAATCAAACCTGAGGAGTGAACATGCTCTAGAGCTTCCAGCACCTGATCGAAAATTCTGATCGCTCGAACGCATTCTATTTTGCCATTGGTTTGTATTACTTGTGCCAGATTTAGCCCTTCGACAAAATCCATAACAAGAAACGGCGTGCCGTCTGCCAATACACCTTGTTCGTAAACCGCAACCAGACCAGGATGGTTTAACTTCGTCGCAGCTTCAGCTTCTCGTTGAAAGCGTTTCAAAGCCTGCTTATCGGCAGCGAGACTCGAACGCAAAACCTTAACAGCGAAGAGTTTGTTGAGCGATATATCGCGAACTTTGTACACTATGCCCATGCCGCCTTCGCCAATGAAATCGAGCGTTTCAAAGCGACCACCAAAGTCAGGGGCGTTCAACAAATCCGATGAGTTTACAAAGTCAGGAGTGCGAATGACGTCGGACGATTCTGTTCCAGTATCGACAGCAGCAGCCTCCGCAAAACTGTTTGACGATTCCGTCGTTCCAAGCCCATCGGCGGATTCCGCCGTAACGCGCAAAGAAATCTTTTCTTTCTGATCGAACGTTTCAGACGCCATTAGAAGCTATCCATCCGCGATTGCTATTCCAATAGTACTAGATTCGGCGTTTTGCCTCTCTCTTTGGAGGATTAACGCTGATTTGCAATTATTGATATCTCTTTCTTGATAGCGCTAGAATCAGATGTCGAATTCGTCAGCTCCATGTTCATTGAGCTTCGAGGACCACAATCGTGATTGAAGATGTTGAAAAAATTGCTCTTAGCCTTCGCCGTCGGGCGTTTGAAGTCCTGGAAGGGCGCGAAAGTTTGACCGCATTTTTGGAAACTCTCTGGCAGCTTGATTCCAATACTCCTGAATTGTTGGAACAAGTGGCGAGTCAACTCGAGCTCGACAATGGCAGATGGAGCGCAGCGTCTGCACTTCCAGAAATCACGGTAAAACGAGATAAAGCAGGTCGCATCGGTTTGATTTCGTTCAACAGCCCTGACACTGCTCGCGAAGCACAAAACGAACGTATCAAGAATCCGATCGTCTGGTGTTCTCACCGTAAAGAGTTCAATTTATGAAAAGTCTCGTTCGGACTGAATAGCGCTCGAACGATCAATTAGATCTCCGACCATTTGAGAGTTTTTGATTGATTCGAACGGTAAACGGGGCACCATCCTCGATATCACAAAAAGGAATCAAGCCCCTCTGCCGGTTCACCCACCGGGCTCAGAGAGGCTTGCAGACTAATTGACCATTGTGGGTTGCAATGGATCGGCGCCGTCATCAGCTCTGACAAAGTAATATTTTGTCGGGACCAACGTTGGTTAGCCCGCATTTGTGATGAGCTATCGATTTCGGACGATCTGAAATTATTATAGACCGGTTGCCAAGAACTGCCAAGATCTAAACGCGCTAAATTAAAAGGCTCTAAGCAGACCCGCTCTAGTAGCCTGGATCGCATGCCTAGCTTTGCTTTTGTTCCTTTTGCAGGATAGACAAGAATATCTTGACAAGGCGCGCATCCCAGCGCTTCCCTGAGTCTGACTGGATTTGACGCACTGACTCTTCGTGTGAAAGTGCTTCGCGATACGGTCTATCGCTCGTCATCGCGACGTAGCAATCGACGAGCGAAACAATCTGCGCTTCAACAGGAATATCATGTCCACGCAAACCGTTTGGATAACCCTGGCCATCCCAGTGTTCATGACACGCTTCAATAATCTGCGAAACTCTATACAGTAGTTTCGCAGGTTCCAAAAGTTTTGCGCCAACAGTCGGGGTTTGATGAATAACACCAAGCTCCTGCTCCGAAAGCGGACCGGGTTTCTTCAAAATCTCCTCGGGGATGGAAATTTTGCCGAGATTACTGAGCACTGCTGCCAGGGAAACAACTTCGGCGTGTTCTTTAGATAGATGCAACGACGTCGCCATCTTGCTGGCGTAGCCGTAAACGCGAGGTGAACGTTCTGGACCGTAAGAGTCCTTCTCTTCAAGCGTTTTTATAATCTGAGCAAGAATTCCGAGAATGCCCTTGTCCGCTACCATTTCCAAATCGAATGCAGGAATGGTATCCAGTTTCAGTCGATTTACTTCAGGCGTTTCCGCATTAGCAGCAGCTGGAGCGCTGGTGCCTCCTAATGGAACATATCGATCTTTGTCGACTTTGTCCTTCATGTCTTCACTGATTATTGCTTCCGCACCACTGCCCATCAAGTCATCAGCAACTGTGCAAACCTGATCTCGACCTCTGTGTTTAGCGAGGAAGAGCGCCTTGTCAGCCAGCTCGAACAGTCGTTCTTTATCGTCTGCATCACGCGGAAATACAGCAACACCGAGAGATGCAGTTACTGTTCCGACTCCTTCGACATGCTTCTCGCGAATGGAAGTACAAATCCGCTCTGCCACCATGCGAGCCCATTTCAAATCAGTTTCAGGGAGCAGGACGACGAATTCTTCACCGCCGAATCTAGCGACTGTATCAACATCGCGAATGCTCTTCTTCAGAACATTACCGATATGCTTGATGGCATCATCACCATAGTCGTGGCCGAGTGTATCGTTGATCCGCTTAAGATAATCAAGGTCGATGATGATAAACGAGAACGGGTGACCGAAACGCTGGTAACGATCGATTTCCTTGGTGAGCTGTCCTTCAAAATGACGGCGGTTGTATAGTCCGGTCATCGGATCGGTGATCGATTCCAATTCAACCTTGGCAAACAGCTCCGCGTGCGAGATCACAACGGCAACTCTGTCGGCAAGATCGAGCACCATATGCATATCTTTCTCAGGCAGCTGCCTGATTTGCGCTTGCTCCTTTGATACCATGCACAGTGCCGCTTTAAAATTACCGGCGTAGAACAATGGCACCATAGTTACCGCGTTACCATTCAACTCGTTGGCCACAACTGGATCTAACTTATCTTCAACATCGCTCTTAGTAAGGAAAATCGTTTCGCCGTCTTTCAATCGATCTTTGCATATACTGAACAGATGTTCGCCCAAATTTTTCGGTTTATCATCCGGGTTTTCCAGCGGCGAAATCTTAGTATGACTGTCACCACTTAGATTGTCTTCTCCCGCCACTTTGGAGCCGCGGAACATTTCAGCGTTGTTGTCATAAAGAGAAGCAACACAAAGTTTCAAGTCGAAAAATTCATGTAACGCCTCTACTAATGTCTCCATGATCTGATCGGCACGTTTCAAGGCATTTCTGATTTCACTGGAAACCCTGTTGATCAGTGCAGCTCTAGCTTGATCCGATCTGATCTGGAGAATTGCCTGGTCGGCGCGGATAACGTTGGACAAGTGACCGGAAATTGTCATTCCCAGTTCTCTATCCTGCGGACGGAAATCAGGACGATCTTGCGAGCGGTGCCACAAACCAATTACGCCAAGTCGTGAACCTTCCGAAGTCAGCGGCAGCACGAGCGCCATGTCGTGCTTGAAAAACGGATCGGCTTTGCGAGAAAACTCAATGTTGATCATCTTTCCGCGACCGGAATTAAACACTTCAACGAATGGATTTGACTTGTCGCTGATGTCGACCGCTTCGGTCTCCGAGTTCCGCGTCTGGGGCTCGAGAACGCTCTCTTCTTTGTTATACAGATAGATTTCAAAATGGATAAAGCCCATGTGCCGGGCCACCAACATAACTGATTTAACCAGTGAATCTTTTGTACTCATACCGCGAGATTCACGGAACAGACTGGCGATGTCATTGATCAGTTTCATTTCCTGCGCGTCCATTTCGATTTTCGATTGGTCGGCAGTTTGTTGAACTACAACAGCAAGAACTTCAGCAACTTTTTGCAGAACAACTGCATCAATCGGATTCCACTCGCGTGGTCCCGTGCACTGTTGCAGTTCCAGGAATCCAAAGAAGTGACCTCGAGAACGCAACTGAGCCATCAAGCGCGCCTGCACTCCGCCAAGTTCGATCAGCGATGACAATGTCGGTGACACTTTGTGAAGGTTGGTATCACGGGCGGTGTTAGGAATACTGATAACGCCAACCCCGGTTTCATCCGGGAATCGGGAGAGGAACTCGAGAACCACTGCAGTTGATTCGTCTGATGTTAACTGGTTTTGCAAGAAACAATTATGTCCGCTGAGTGCGAATTCGTTGGTTACCTTCAAGTGATCGCCTTCGATTCGCCAAATCAATCCACGGTCAGCGCCTGTGTTTAGCGCCAACATCTCAATCGCGAATTGTAGAATGGAATTCAAATCACTTTGATGGCGAAGTCGTCCAATAATTTCTGAGATGATCGATTGCGCAGCAGGCGGCATGAGAGGCTGCGGTTCATCTGCATCGATTACAACTTTATGAGCTTCGAGAGTGAGATCTCCATCATCAACTTCGATGTGCGTGACTGGTGGCACTATCGGTGCGATCGCATCGTTAACAATCGAACTAATTGGAATATCGAGCGAAGGAACGCTTCCTTCAAACACGGTCGATGGACCGATAACTGCAGCTGGTCCGGAGTTTTGCATCGGCATTACGATCGCACCGGCACCTGGAGGCTGAGCGAGACCGCCACCATTTCCGCCACCACCATCAAAGGCAATTGGTTGAATTTTACCGAAGGAAGTATCAATTACCGGCGGAGTAGGAACGAAAGTGTCGGAACCAGCAACACCCTGGAGCGGATCGAGAATCAATCCCTGCTGAATCGGAGCTTTGACGATCGGCCACGCCGAACGCATCCGTTGCATGTAAGGCGGAGCGCTTCCGGATGGTCCCAAGTTGGCACGCGCATCTTCAAGCCGGTTACTCTCTGATAGGTCCAATTGCTGCCATTTCGGCAAAAGCCTGTCGAATGCTTGTTTGACCAGCGCCGGTTCCATAGATCCCGTGCACTGGTATTTCTCGCCGTCCGGCGATTCAAGCGCTTGCTGCCCGTAGACCACGAGGCAAAGACCGTGACTCTCGAGGAGAAAACACCACTCGTCTGGCGGATCCAGTCTGTCTTCTGAAAAAATCGAAACGCAATAGGCGTCTCTCATCAGCTCGCGAAAGCGCGAACCAGCCGGCAATAGCCGCGCAGCACTCTGTCTCGACCAGTAGACGAGAACAGGTCGAAGACGCTCTTCGACCGCCAGTTGCTCGACTTGCCGGAGAAACGGCAAAAAGCTCTGTGGAGGCAGAATACTAAGAGGCAGTGCACCAGGACCAGCCTGTTGCACGAGCATCATCTGCAGTTGTATCCGGCTCGGCTCCGCCATTAGCCTAAACCTGGTCCCCTGTTTTGAAAGAGAGATAAATCCGCCTTGAGGATTAAATACCACTGGTCTATCAGATCTAACCTGATGTATACAATGTGTTACTAGATACCAAGAGGAGCTTGCCTGGCGGATTTCAAAAGAAACGCTGGAAACCGGCATGCTGAGCCACTCTCCAAACAACGACTGTTCGATAGAAAAACCGCGAGGTGATGGCAGCCGTGCCAGTATCGGCTGTCAATGAAATCATGTCGTGATAACATTGGACGTTCGGCACCCATTTGAAACTGAAACCCCCACCGAAGCGGCGGCTCGAGACAATGACATTCGAGGATTTGATGACTCCGGAGACCAGAGAACGACTGGAAAAGCTTCTGTCGTCTGATGTTTATCGCGATAACCTGGAATTCTGGGAACGCGCCTGGAGTGGGGTTAAAGAGCCCTACAAAAAGCTTCCGGACCTGGAATACCTTACCGCAATCCCAGAGACACTCAAGCAGCGAGGCGTAAGCACAGTACTGGACTTGGGCTGCGGCACAGGCTGGCTGGCAGTTTATCTAGCTCGGGAGGGCTTCCAAGTCACCGGACTCGATATATCGCTGCACGCCATCAAACTAGCCAGAGGCTGGGCCGAGAACGAAGATCTCGATATCCACTTCGATGTCGGTGACATTGCCGAATTGCCTTATCCAGACGCTAGCTTCGATGCCGTGGTCGCCAACTCGATTATCGAACATTTCCCATTTGAAGTCGCTCAAGTAACCTGCCAAAAGCTCAAACGCATCTTGGTTCCGGGTGGAACATTTATCGGCTGCTTCGACAAAGTCGGAACCGGTCCTGGCGATTATTACGAACTAGCCGACCAGACCCACGTTTACACCGATGAACATCGTAAAGGCATGCTCCTGCGCTACTATGAAGAACAAGAACTCAAAAAAATCCTGACTGGCTACAAAATCGAAACGCTCAACCACATGCAAAGTGGAACACGTTTCGTCGTCGCAATTTCTTGAAACTGTTCTATTTAAAGAACGCTCTCCGAAAATTAACGCGCACCTGGCGCGGTATCACTTCTCGTTTTGACCCTTCATTTCGCGAATCAGAAAAGCAATCCGCAGATTGAGCAAAACTTCTTGTGAATCGATGTCAACATTCAACGTATCAGCAATTTGCTCCAATCGATATCGCAGTGTGTGGCGATGTATGAAAAGCGCTCGGGCTGCGGAGTTTAGATTAGCACCTTCGTTTAGATATACCTTGAGCGTATCAATCAGATCGGTGTCCCATTCTTCGTCATACGCTTCCAAAAGCGCCAACGTTTCTTTATAAAAGCGCTCAGCTTCCGGGTGATCGATAACCAGATAGAGCAGTCGTTTTAAACCAAGTTCACCATAACCAATTTGAAATTCACCATCGCCGTGCATCATCGATCCGACAATTAGCGCCTGCCGCGCTTCTCTATACGCTTCCGACAACTCCAAAAGCGTGCTTACCTGCCGACCGACACCAAGTTGAACCTGACACGGACCGTTGATCTCTTTGATCTTATTGACCAGTGTTGCGGCTTCTTCCTGCCAGGTCGTTTCATCACTCTCAATGAACTGAAAAATATATATCCGCGTTCCTTCGATCTCGACTCCGACAAACGGCTCCTCTGGAAAGCGCGGCTCTAGAGACTCGTCATCACCTTCAAGAATGACTTGAACAGCGAACACAAAAAATCCATCGCTGAGATCGAAACCAAAATGCGTCTCGACCTTCTCCATATCCGTAGCAGAGAGTCTGCGTCCGGAAACCAGGTCTTTCAGCAGATTTTTCTGAACTACCGAGAGCCCGAAATCACCTTTCAATCGATGTATGATGTCCACAAGAGCGGCAAGGCCAGCTGGTTGGAGATACCAGACCATAGACTCATCGACGTCACCAGGTTTAGTCGTGACCGATATATAACCGGCTATAGTGTTGCCCGCATAGAGCAACGGAAGCGAAAGTCGACGTCCCATTTTGATTGGATATAAAAACGAATCGAAAACATTTCGACTGTCGCCACCATCCTTTAGATGATTGAGAGTCTCCAGGGTCTCGGCGGTTAGCTGCTTCTGCTGACGCACAGGAGTGACGCCCATACCTCGGGCGGAGAGAAGTTTAAAATCAGCAGTTTCGATAGCCACCGGTCGAGACAACCAGGAATGCAACTGGTCGACCATACCGTCCAAACCTTCCTGAAGCACCACGCTCAGAAGAATTGATTGCAATCGCGCGCTGGCGGTTTTAGTCTCTTTTAAAAACGAAAGACGAATATCTTCGACGATTTGCGTCGGATCACCAAACGCTGTCATCATGACCAGCGGAACCTCGTTCTCGCGACAATTAGCGACAAAAGCCTCGATCGTCGGATCGGAGGCGCGCGATGAAACTCCTTTCGAAACCATTTGAGTCGGCAAAACATCAGAACGCAGCGCACCGCTCTCAATACCAACGGCAGGCTTTGGTTTTTCAATTTCAGCCTGAGTGATAAGCGTAATCCCTGCCAGCCCATCAAGGTCTGGAGGATTCTTCAAGGCCAGAAAACTTTCCTTGGTCAGCACGACCAAACTACCCGGCGCGGGCGCCGGTTCTATCTGCATGACCACTTGCACGACCGGATTATCCAGGAAGTCGTCGCCCCAGACAAGCTGCGCTTCTGCCATCGCTTCTGTTGCCAGGAGCTGGCGGAAAGTGGGTTGATGTGAGCAGGATAGTCGTTCCATAATTATTCCGTTGTCTCTAGTTTAGCGCGTCAATCAACCTGCGCGCGCCCAATGACAACCAGACATATACCGAAACCCCTATACAATCAGGCTTTCCGTATATCTGATTTTCTAAAATTTCAGGAAAAGCGCATAAACAGGTTGTATCTCGCGTTGTGTGGTGATAGCATTCGACACCGGAAACCCACTCTGTGTGTTTTATATTGGAGGAAACAGTATGAACCGTGCTGAACTGATCAGCGAGATCGCCGAACTTACAGGTCAACCAAAGACTCAAGTGAGTACTACCCTTAGCGCATTTCTCCACACCGTAACTGGTGCAGTACAAAAAGGAGAAAAAGTCACACTCGTAGGATTCGGTACTTTCGAGCGCCGTACCCGCCAAGCCAGAACCGGCCGCAACCCACGTACCCTTGCTCCGCTCAAAATTCCTGCGAGCAAAGTGCCTGCGTTCAGAGCTGGACAAGAGCTGAAAGACGTCGTAAATGGCAAAGCCAAAACCAAGTCATGGCAAGCTCCTGGCGCTAACAAAGGCACCAAGAAAAAAGCAGCGAAGAAGAAAAGATAATCGTCGTTTGATGCGCTAGAAATAAATTTTCAGCGCGTTAGCTATCGAAATTTCGAAGAGGTTCTCAAATGAGAGCCTCTTTTTTTGCGACAAATTATCTGACGAATTAGATTGCAACCGGTAAAAATTCTTGACCCTACATACGGTGCAAAGCAGATTTTGAAGTGAGCGAATGGCAAATTTCGTCCGGTATATTTCATGAATCTTCTTTGGTTACCTTAAATCTGCAGAAATCGAGAGAAAATGCCATTTTGCCTATTGAGCTTGACATCCTTTTGAGACAGAATTAATTCAGCTTCTCGATTTCGAATTTTTTTTAGCAGGCGGCAACCTGCACATCTTCACGCACAGATTCTAGAAAAGACGGTTACATGACAAACGAGCATATTGAATCACTTCAGAGACGTCTCACCGAGCTGTTTAACACCAAAGCAGCAGAGTTCAATCGATACTCTGAAGAAAACCCGCATACGGCACAAATTACTTCGCAAGTTGCAGGGATGTACGAAGATCTGGCGCGAGTTTTCAAAAGCTGAATTCTTCCCGGGACTGAACTAATCCTCCTGAAAGAAGCGCTCCGGCGCTTCTTTTGCTTTCTGGCGTCCTCTAGCGCCGCCCCACGCGCGGTGGCAACTGATCGTCGTTTTTTTTCTGACGCTTCAACTCGGACAAAATTGCTTGAGCGAGCTTTCAGAAAAACTGTCCGTTTTTCTGACAGCTACGAATCACAGGATCGCCCGTTACTCAGGTTTAATAGCAATCTTCGTGCTATTCCCATAGACGCCCATAGTCCCCTGTCATAGAATTCGCTTGACATTGACCAAATTTCTGGTCCTCACACCTGAACATCGCCTAGAAGACTATAATATGGAGCACTTATGGATATAGTTTTTCTGATTATCGTGGTCATCGTTTCATCGATTCTGTTGCTTGCAATCGCAATGCCAGAGCGCCTTTTGCCGGACGCGCCCAGTAAGAAGAAAAAGCAGATTGGCAGCTCGTCCTGGGGCTGCTATGAAGACGTCGACCCGACCGTATCCGTGGGCAACGTCGAAGTCAAACCGTTGGCTTCGACACTTAGAACCTGTTACGGTGCCAATTCGTACGCGAAGGGCAAGGGTGTCAAAAGGGGTGCATGAAAAACCAATTTCGGCTCGCAGCGATGGGCGTTGTCTCCCTGCTGCTACCAATCAACGCAGCCCTGGCGCTGCCGTCCAGCCAATACGACAAGCCGGTTACTCAGCCGAAAGAAGTCGGCAGGGATAACGGGATTAGTTACGCAAAAACTGAAGAGTACAAGAAAGAATTCGATTCCGCGGTCACGGATGCTCGAAGCGCTTGCGAGCAATATCTCAAGGACAATCCTGGCGCCACCGACATGGCAATCGTTTCCGACATAGACGAAACGCTCCTCGACAATCGAGACCACTTCACGACAGTTCAAGAATTCGACTGGGACAAATTTGTTCACTGGGTTAACGAGGCGAAGGCTCCCAATCTCCAACCGACTGCGGACTTCTTACAGTGGGCAAGGAAGAAAGGTTTCGCTGTCTTCTTCGTTACTGGCAGACCCGAAGAATTGCGCGGTGCCACCATTAAAAACTTAGTCCGCAATGGTATCGGATATGATGGCTTATATCTTCGCCCAGCTGGCGATAAACGATCAGCCATCGAGATCAAAACAGAGTACCGAAAACAGATCGAGAAAATGGGTTTCAAAATCGTAGTGAACATCGGAGACCAAGTTTCAGACCTGGTTGGCGGATACGCGATTGATTGCGAAAAACTACCTAACAAAATCTATTTCATCGAATAGCGTTTCGATTCATCGTCTCTTTTTCTAGTCGCGAACAGGATAGTTCGAACGCGAAAGTCTCGCAGCGATCGATAAGACTCGTCAATGCGGCTGATGGGCTTGCCGACCTATCTGACCAGTCGACCAGATGTAAGCGTTTGCCGCCCGATTAGTCCGATGTCGTGCAGAAGTTTCGCTTGTGCAATGTTGAACGCGACTATAGCATCGGCTTTGTTTACCAGCGCGGTCGTGAAGTCGCGCTGTCCGTTGATAACGTCGATGTTGGTGCCGACACCGTTAGCCAATCTTACGCGAGCAAGACGCAACGCTTCGGCAGAGGAAATTACTTCTTTGGTGGCAACTTCGATCTGTCGCTCGACTTGCTGACTGGTCAAATATGAATCACGAACTTCTTGCAGAACCCGCATCAACTCCTGGTTTGATCGGAGCAATGCTCCTCGTGCAAGCGCACGATTCGAGTTTATATTCGCGAGCGATCTCGTGCCCATCGCCTCAAAGTTCCAGTCGACCTGGAAGCCCAGGTTATACGAAGAGCGGATTTGACGATTAACTTGTGCAGGTGGAATGAATTCTGATCCAGTTGGCAAAACCAGAGAAGAACCTGGAGCTCGTCCGAAGCCTAAGCTGGAATTGTCTACAGCAAAAGTTCCGTTAGAGTTGCCGGTTCGAATAATTGGTGTATTTATGGGTTGTCCGGCAAGAGCTACGGTGTTAAACGAAGGTTGAGAGTAAACAATACTTCGGCCAAGCGTGGCACCACTACCGGTGACGTTTCCGAAGAAGTTCAATTGCGGATAGAGTGGTGCGGCAGCTACCTGCACGTTTCTCTTAGCAGCGATGCGAAGATGTTCAAACTTCTTCAGCTCTGGTCTGTTCTCGACGGCGAGCTGAATTAATCGATTGATGTCAACTTTCTCATCGATCAATCTAACCTTCTTGACCTGACTTTCGACCGACAACAAATTGACGTCGGTATCTAAATTGAGAGTGACACCGAGTTCAATTGCGGCTCGACGAAGACTAACTTCTTGCGTCAACAAATTTTGTTGGTCGCGAGCAAGTTGCGTTTCCGATTGCAACACTTGAAACCGTGTTCCGGTGCCAGCGCTCTCCAACTGTTGGTTGAGGTTCACCTGAGCCTGCGAAACATCTACAGCTCGAGTTTGAATTTCGAGCAGTGCCTCGTTGCGCACCATCGAATAATAATCTTGAGTAACTTTGAGCAGCGTATCGTTTATCGAACCAAAGTATTGTTGTTTTTGAGCTTTGTACTCATGCAATGCGGCCAGCGCACCAAATGTGACGGCACCACCACGGAAGCCGTAGAAGTTAAACCCGGCTGCAGTAGTCACGTTGGGCGTGTTAAACGTAACGGGAATGATACCGCCGACGAGTCGTCCACCCTTGAGGTATTCTTGCCGATAGTTCGTAAAAATATCAGGCAAATAACGCCCGACAGATCCGAACAATAGCCATTTTCGCGAATCTACATCTGTTTGATTGATCCGAATATCAAGGTTGTGATCGAGCGCATAATCAACACAATCATGTAATGAAATTGGTCGAGTGTAACTTGCTTCCAACCTGATTGGAGGCAGCTTTCCGCCGAGTTGAATCAACTGATCAGGCATCGGCAATCGCAGCTCGATCGCTTCCGCCTGCAAAAATCTTTGTCGAAATTCAGCCGCTTGTGTATCGATCAATTCAAAATCGCGACGTCGTTGACTGCTGCTCAGAGCTTCGAGTTGCTCCTGTCCAAGCTCTTTCGGAACAGCAGTCGAATCACCGGCAGGTTGTTCGATCGGTCCGGTTAAGTCGGGAGGCAAAGTCATTCGTCCAGCGTCGGTTTGATCCAACGGACTTGATGAATTGCTGCCTGAGTTGCCGCTTGGATTGACGTCGCGCGGAGAGTTGAGATTAAGCGGAGTTGTATCGAGCGGAGCCGTCGGAATACCAGGTTGAGCAACCGGATTATTGGTCGAATTGTTTCGCAGCGGAAGATCACCGTTACCCGGTGTTGTACTTCCGGGGCTGGTTTGCGCAATCTGATTATTTTGCTGTGCCAGACGAGATGATCTGGTGGAACTTAAAATTCGTTGGTTTGCTTTGGCAAGAGGATTGTTTAATTGTGCAGCGCGATGATTCATCTGCGCTACCGGGTCTTGCGATCGCGTTGTGTTCTCCGTTTCTACAGCGTACGAGGCGTTGGCTGCAGCTACCGCCACCGCAATCGCCAGAGCGGCCGAAGGTGGCGGGATCAGTATTTTGCGCGTCAAAATCATCTGCATTATCCTGGGTTACCTGCGTGCAATTCTCTCACGCCATGTCAACAATACCGGCTTCCCATCAGTTTTTCCTTAGAAAAATATCTTAGAATCATCGATCATTTTTTTGATTATTTCACTAGTTTTTGCACTGCCTTAAAGGTCTCAGTGCCTGATTCCACAAGCATCTCGAACAATGCCATTTCTACCGAGGAAGGCACCGCGCCGCTGCTAACTATCTTTTCGATACCAACTACCTTGTTCGCGGAAACCCTGCTGGAGACTGCATCTGTCACTAAATGAACTTGATAGTTATTCCACAAAAGATCGAGCGCAGTTTGATTTACACAAACGTGTGTTTCGATACCAACCAAAATAATCTGTTTCTTGCCGCTGCCCTTCAGCCAATCCTGCAATTCGGGAACGCCTGCGGAGCTGAAACAGTTCTTTTCAAACAACTCATGCTTGCCAAGAATTGCAGACAGTTCTGCAACAGTGCGCCCGAGCCCGCTTGGATACTGTTCAGTCACTACAATCGGAACGTTGAGAATCTTCATCGCCTCGATCAGTATCGAGATGTTCTTGATCAGTTCACCGTAATCCGGTATTACTTTGCGAAAACGCTCTTGCATGTCTATGATGAACAGAACCGCTGAATCTTTGTCTAAAATTCTCGGATTTCGCTTCGGAATCATGTGATACTCCAACTGACAACTACTCACGGCAGCCCATCGAACGACGGCTTACCTTCGGCATAATCGCGCTAGTATATTTGTTTAGTCGACCGCCATTGTTCAGACGTTCCCGACATGAGCACATTCTCAAAGTCATGAGAACGAGGTTTAAAAGTGCCACCATTACTAGCTAATTACTACCTGACATACAAGTGCAACTCACGTTGTACCTATTGCGACATTCCTGTGAAGCCGGAAAATATTCCGATCAAGGAAACCTCCGCCGAAGTGATTATTGAAAATCTAGCTGCGTTAAAACGGCTCGGAGTCAAGGTCGTAGACTTCACCGGCGGAGAGCCTTTGATCTACAAGAAGCTTCCCGAAGTTTTGCGAGCAGCGAAGGAGATGGGCTTCTACACCAGCATAGCCAATACTGGAACGCTCTATCCCGGTAAGGCAAAAGAACTTGCTGGTTTGATCGACGATCTGAAATTTTCTTTGTCCACAATCGATCCTGAGTCGTATAAGAAAGAGCGCGGCATTAATGGCTTCGCACGCGTGATCGAGAGTATTAAAATCGCAAAATCGCTAGGCGAACAACCATCGATTATCGCAACGGCCACACCGGAATCGATTTGGCATATGGAAAACGTCATCGGTCTTGCCCAAGAACTGGGCGTCGTAGTTCTGCTCGGCCCAGTATTCGATTACTTCGGTCAAGACACTCTTGGCGAAGACGGCGTTGCCGAACTGCATCGGCTGTCGAAATTCGACAACGTGGCCGTCAACTGGGCGTTCACCGAATTTTTCCTCGACGGCGGCAATCAAATCAAAGCGCCGCGCTGCCGTGCCATTTCATCGACTATTGTGATCTCGCCGGATGACCATTTGTTGTTGCCTTGCTATCACATGCATGATGAACGTTTGAAGATTAAACATGAAAATGGCCAATCAAACCTCGACGAGATGTGGCATTCGATGCACGTTCAGGAACGTCGAAAGAAAGAGGGTGCCTGGGATTTCTGCCAGGGCTGCACGATCTGGTGTTATTTCGAGACTTCTTTCCTCTGGCCGCCAGACAAATATTTCTTTCTCAATCTCAAGAGCAAGGCTCGGTGGGGCAAAGAGAAGGCCAAGCAGTATCTTGAGATCAAGAAGGGTATGAAATTGACCCGCAAACTGGCTGGCGATCGCGATGCGATACTCTCTGCGATTTCAAACAATCCACTAAACCAGCCCGTCCGACCGGGTTCCAACGGTTCCTCCGCAACAGGAAACGGCACTCCGTCCAATGGTGATGGGACAGGTAAAGCAGCCGCATCAGCCGATTCGTCGAAAACGCCGAACGGTAACGGCTCCAGCGAGGACTTTCCACCATCAGTCGAACTGGAACGCGTCCCCGAAGACGACCTCACGGGCATTTCCGAGTTGCAAGGAATTCCGGTCACTATCACCCGAGACGGTGCAAACTCCGGCGCGATCGGCTAAAACCTATAACGGCGCACAGGTTAAGCAGTCGCGTAACACCGGTAATATTTCGAGGTTGAGGGTTTGCCCCCAGCCGACTTTCCTGCTATAAAAGACAACACACGGGGCGTTAGCGCAGTTGGTAGCGCGCTTCAATGGCATTGAAGAGGTCAAGGGTTCGACTCCCTTACGCTCCACCACTTTTGATTAGGGCTTCGATCACTCGAAGCCCTTTCTTTTTGCGTTTGGAGATCGCGGCGCGCGGTCTTGTGGTCGTTTCAACAAACGCAGGAACTCTAGTTTCTCGACCGGCGCTCAATTTTAGAGTTTTGAGTCTTGCAAACTATTAGGTTCGGTTGGCTCCGCTTCTGCATCAGGCTCGATTGTCGGCGTCCATTTTTCTTTGATAAACAAACCTTTGATGCCTTTGAAAACCAGATAAAGCACAGGCACGACATACAAACTTAATATCGTAGACAAAACCATGCCACCAAGTACGGTGGTTCCAAGCGAATGTCGACTGTTCGCGCCGGCACCTTCGGCTACTGCCAACGGAAGAATTCCGAAGATGAACGCCAGCGAAGTCATGAGAATCGGACGTAATCTAGTTAATGCAGCATCAACAACTGCGCGTTGGTAAGACAAACCCTTCGCATGCAATTGATTGGCAAATTCAACGATCAAAATCGAGTTTTTACTAGCCAGGCCAATCAGCATAACAAGCCCGATTTGACAAAAGACATCATTCTGTAATCCACGCATCATTTGAGCGGCAATTGCCCCCAGGACTGCTAATGGAACAGCGAACAAAATAATCAATGGATCGATCAAACTCTCATACTGCGCGGCAAGCACGAGGAAGACAAAGAGTAGTCCAAGTGCGAAGATCAATATTGCCAAGTTTCCGGATTGAATTTCTTCAAGAGAAATTCCTGTCCATTCGTAACTCGTTCCTTTTGGAAGAATGCGTTTCGAAATTGCTTCCATCTCTGCGAGGGCTTGCCCTGAGCTCACTCCAGGAAGCGGCGCACCGTTTACCTCAATGGACTTAAACAAGTTGTAGTGAGAAATCGTCGGCGGCGAAGTCGTGTTTTTCAGGGTGACCAAATTATTAATTGGTACCATTTCACCAGCACGCGATCGCACGTAGAGCTGATTTATATCTTTAGGATTGCTGCGAAACTCGCCGTCAGCCTGGATGTAGGTTCGATAACTGCGGTCTAAATAATCAAAATCGTTAACATACAGAGACCCGATAAACACCTGCAACGTATTAAAAATTTCGCCAGGACTGACACCAATCGACTCAGCTTTATCGCGGTCGACATCAATGATCAACTGCGGCGACGACATTCTAAATGTAGTCTGAATCCCTGTAAGCAAAGGACTTTTCCGAGCCTCAGCCATTACCTGGTTAGCACTCTCTGAAAATTCTTCCAGTGGTAGACGTTGTGTGTTTTCTAACTCGAAAGCAAACCCACCAAAGTTGCCTAACCCCTGAATCGGCGGCGGGTTAAACGGAATACAAAAGGCCTCATCAATTCCAAACAACGGTCCGCGCAGAGCAGCGATCAATGCGGCAGCCGACTGGTCATGACGTTTTCGCTCGCTCCAGGGTTGAAGAGTGCAGAACACGATCGCGTTACTGGAATTAGTTCCAGAGAAACTAAAACCACCAACAGCGAAGACGCCCTTGATTTCAGGAATTTTCTTAACGACGTTCTCGACTTTTGCGACAACTTTACTTGTGTAGTCGAGAGAAACGCCATCCGGTCCTTGAACGATGATCATGAAATAGCCGACATCTTCATCCGGCAAAAAGCCCGTCGGAATCTTGGTGTACAGATATCCAGTAAAAGCAAGCGACGCGATGAAGGCGACAACAACCACGGCTTTAAATTTGAGAAAGAAGCCGAGCGTGCCCTCGAAAAACTTTCTGATTGAATCTAAAAACCAGTTGATTCCACGGAAGAAAAAATTGGTAGATCCGGTTTCGTGCTTCAGCAAAAGCGCTGACAGGGCGGGAGTAAGC
>CAZRMH010000075.1:0-24314 GCA_964600935.1 uncultured Candidatus Obscuribacterales bacterium | reverse complement strand
AGCAGATTACGATGTCGAGCCTAAATCACCAGCTGGTGATCTGATTCAACGAGCCATGCAAGAGTACTCAGCCGGGGATGTTGCGACAGCCGAGAAAACTTTTAAAAAAGCACTGATTGTAGACAAGAACAATGCTGATGCTTTCTTCAATCTTGGCGTTTTATACGAAGGCAAAGGTGATTTGAACCTTGCGCTCGACAATTACTCGAAAGCGCAAGCGTTAAATCCTCGCGATGCTGAGTTGAGAGAAACAGTGCAATCGTTGCGAACGAAAATTGCCCAGGAGCAAAGCAATAAGATTGCCGAAACTCGACGTGCGCAAACTGAGCAACAAGAATCTCAAAAACGTGAGAGTCTCCGTCAGCAAGTTGCCGATGCCTCCGCCTCTTACAAGAGTGGGAATTTCGCTGATGCTGCCAAGAAACTGGAGCGCGTTGCCACTGAAGCGCCTAATGATCCTGACGTTCAATATGCGCTGGGACAGGCTTACAGAGCCAAGGGCGAAAATGAAAAAGCTCGCGTCGCGTTCAGCCGCGCATCGCAAATCGACCCGAAGAGTTCTTTGTACAAAACTGCTCTTAACGATGTCAGTCGTGTAGCGAGCAGTCCTTCGACCGCTCCGAGCGCGGCGCCGAGTTCGCTTCCAGCCAGCCAGCCGGCATATGACAGTGTCGCTGATTCGACTCCTGCTGGACAGCTCACACCGTTCTCCGGTGCTGGCAACGAATCTTTCGGTTCGCAAGGTGGTGGGTCATTCTTGAACGGCGGCGCGTCTGCTGCTTTCCGCTCAACCAGAATGAAACGAGCAATTGCCGGCGGTGCTGTCGGCGCAGCAGCTGGAGCTCTTTTCGGAATGAACTCCAGAGGCGGAATGAAGAGCAGTGCACTGAAAGGCGCGCTTCTCGGAGGAATGCTCGGTTACATGAGCGGTCGCTAGTTGTTGAGCTGCTAAGAGTCACTGCGACTAATAATTGCACAACTCGTGTTCGGGAACTAGTTGCAGTGTAGGCAGTCTAATAGTTAGTCGGACTAATCCGGTGATGATGGACATTCCGGTCAGGTGATGGTGTACAAATGTCAGGATTCAATTTAAAACGGAAAAACTCATCGAGTCGCAGGACCAATCTCAAGTCGCTGGCGATGGGGCTCACGATGATCGCAGTGACGCTGTTTTCGGCATTACCTGCGCTCGCCGAAGTGCTTCAGGGCAACGTCTCGAAACAGGACACGTATACGCGGCTCTCTCGTCCAAGCAATGCTAATGTGCCCTCCGTGATGGACGGGGCACCACCGACGGCGCCACCCCGTCTGCAAAGGAGCGCTCCAACACTGCAGGCTTCGACCAGTCTGGTCGACACCTCCGCGTTTAAGCCGTTAGCCGGTCAAGCCCAAGAAGATGCTATTCGACTGGGCGTCGTGAAGACAGACGATTTCAACTTGCCTCGTGGCTTTGATCTCGGTGCCGAACGTAACTCAAAAGAATTGACCCTTGCTTGGGAAAAATGGCATAAGCAGCTTTCTGCTACGATCTACGAACGCTGGAGTGCCATCGCTGATGAACCAGGACGGGCAACTGTCAGAGTTTCAGTGGATCGCAATAGAAACATCACCGTCGCTTTCGTCAATTCCGACGGCAGTCCGCGATTCGACCGCAAGCTTCGTGACGTAATTCAAAACTTGAACGGAAACCCAGGGTTGAGCTTCCCGACGAAATCTCAACGTCCGATGGTGAGTTTTGAAGCCGATTACATCGCCGCACATAACGTCACTCCCGGCTACAGCTGGGTCAAGAATGACTACGAGAAAGTTCGCGAGAACTATTAGATTGCCACCGCTAGGCGCAGTCGCGTAAACCAGTACTAATGATTTTCCTTCTTTAGGCGTGGTGGGCCCCGATATCCTTCGGGGCTCACTTCTGTTTCTGAGGCGCCTTCTTTAGAAAATGAGGCGACAAAGTTCTGAACAAATGCGCCAAGGTCAAAACTGGTATTAGACTTTTCTGTTGCGTGCTTGATCGGCACTCCATCCTCCGGTGCGGCTACGGGAGCTGATTCCTTCGTTGCAATTTTCTTCTTTCGCTCCGGCGTGGACACTTCATTTTGGGATTTGACTACCTTTGCGGTCGCTGCATCCTTGCTGGTTTCAGCTGACGGTATAGCCTCTGAATCTTGATCGGATCGCAGTTTCGGTTGACTGTCCGGAGTGGATTTTTCTGCCGTCGCAACCGTCGCCGTGACTAAATCTTCGGGAATCGCATGAGGCGGAAAATTACATTGGGACTCGAGCGCGGAAACTTTAGCCAAGACTTTTGGCGTTGGTTGCAACTTTACTGCTGCACGATACTCGACGAGTGCGCTAATCGCTTTCTTATGTTTCAGCGCATCCTCAGCCAGTGCAACTCTGTCCTCGAATTTTGAAGCATCCTTTCCCATTCGTTTGAGAATGCCAGCGAGATTTTTCTTTGTCAATTCGTTGTCGGGGTCGAGAAACAGTGCCTTGTGAAGGCTGTCTAACGCGATCGCCGGTTTCCCGGCCGACTGAATTGCGAAGTTGTTGTATGCAATGCTGAGATTATCGCGTGCCAGCTCGAAGTTGTTATCGATGGCGAGCGCCGACTTGAAAAGATGTATTGCTTTCGTGTATTCGCCCTTTTCCAGAGCTCGCACGCCATCATCGTTAATGGCAATTTTTTCGGTGGCAAATTTTACTGCAGGTGTTTTGAGTTCTTCAAAACCTTTGTCCGCGATCTTGTAAGCGACCTTTCCGACTACTCGTTTTTGAGGCAGGAAGCCCCATTCCTCGCTTCCGGTAAAGTTGATTCGATCGTCCGGCATGACAAAGACGGTGTCGGGTGGCACTACAATTGGTGCCTCACTGTTTTCGTAAGAATGCATGACGCCATTCTCCATCGACTCACGGATAATGTCCGCCAGTACAAAGACGTCTGTGTGAGGAAGGTCCTTTGTATAGCTGCGTTCATCCAACATTTTTCCATCGACAAAAATGCCAAGTCCTTTACGGATTACCACAGTTTCGTTTGGTAACGCGATGACGCGCTGAAGCTCGATCGCCGGCATCGGAGCAACCGGAATTCCTGTCAGATCGGCAAACACGCTCAGTGGCGTTTCAACCGGGTCGTAGGTTTGCCCTTTTAAAAACGGCGGCATTATCGCAATCACTTCGAAGCGCCTGAACGGTTGATTTGTAAATCGTTCCAAGCGACTAATCAACATCGTTTCGCCCTTATTGATTGTTGGGCTGACTGAAGTATTTTGCATGACGGCAGGATAAATCAATGCCCTCGCTGCAAAAGCCGCGATGACGATAAGCAAAACTAAAATCAGTACTCTTTTAGCCATGTAATTTGGAGTTCCCGATCATCGATGTTCCATGATCGAAGGTCAAGCTTGAGAAGTCTCCGTCAACCAAACAATACCTTCTAAGGAGAAAGACCGCAATGGCTCTGGTGGAAAACCCATAAAGTATTTTTCTATGTGACTTTGAAACGATTCAAGTGACCCGGCGGACGAATTTCCGCGCTGGAGATTAAAACCAGATTCTGTCAAGAATCCATTGCGGTACTCTTCGCTCTGTGGCTGCTGGCGCCTGATTCTATGTTGTAATTGTTTCAGCTCCGGACAATCGGCAGAAGCATCGAACATTCCTATGGTTTGGTCGATCGTTTCAGAACAGACCAGGCTGTGCACGAGCATGTTGTTTTCGAAGAGCTCCTTGGTGGCCGGAAACGCAGGTGTCAGGGCGCTCTTGCACCTGCCAATCCATCGCTCGACCTCAGCCAGAGTGGCGTGTGTCCATCTTTCATGTCGGGCTATTGACTGCAAAACGATGTCATTGATTTGGACTTGCTTCTGATTCAAATTCAAAATCAATTTTCTCACTAAACTTTCGAATAGTTGAAAACTATCTTCGCGACTCGAAGAATCAACGGTGTTGTAAAACGGATGGCTGACAGGCCGACGATTGATTACATCTTCACTGAGAAGCGCTGAATACCATGAGCTTGGATCTATCAAACTATCGAGCTGTTCTTTAATATCTACACAGTCCGCCCCAAGCATCGACAGGCTGTCTTGAATCGCCTGGTCGAACGGTAAGATTGGAAAACGTTTTACATCGCCAACTTGATTGTTGATCGTCGGATTGAGCGAATCCGCGAGTGCCACCATAAAAGATGAATTGAGATAGGCTAATAGAAAATCTTCGGTGCCGGTAAATATCGCTGAAGCGCCAACGTCGAAAATGCAATTGGGCGGAAGCCTCCGGACGGCTATGCCGTGAGTGTTTACGAATGAAAAACACAGTCCCCTTTTGAAATAAAATGATTCATTTTTTACGACCCAGGCAGTATTTCCCTTTAAGTACGGATAGCGATTTGCGACGGCTGCTTTGATGTCCGCGCCGTTGTTGTGCCAATTAACGAGGTGTCGAATCGGGCTGCTGTAGCGTTGTCCACCGGCACCTTTGACATAGGGAAACCAACGCTCGCCAATTTCTTCCGGCATGACCTGCCAAATAAACTTTACGAAACGGTCATTGTCTGTGGTGGCGAGACCTTGCCGAATGTCGGCAATCGACTCTAAATGCGCCGATTTCTCGAGTAAGGTTGCCACCGCTTTTGGTATGTCATAGTTGAACGCATTTCCGTAAAATTGTCTGAATATTCCAACGTCCAAATTGATTGGCTTATCGTACAGTGCGGTTGCCGTTTCGTTTTCGCTGCCAGCAAGATGGTCTCTGCGCAAGTTGGAGATTTGAATCAATAGAGATTCTCTTTTCTTTTCGGCTGTCTTCAGATTGAAAAAGCTTGCCGTTTTTATACTGGTATCGATAGTGGTGTTCGTTGAAGCTTGACTGCGTGGTTTTTCGACAATGATAATGGCGCTATTCACCTTCTCGCCCGATTGCAGCGGAAAAACTCCCGGTCCCGCATCTACAGCTGTTTTAAGGTTGTATGAATCGAGAATTAGTTGCCGAAGTTTGGCATGACTTGGCAGCGACAGCATCGATGCTTGGGTGATTAACCCGACTCGACCACCTGGACGTAATAGGTCCAAAGACCGTTCGAAAAATGCTGCACTCATGTCCTGGTGACTATCTGGAAACCGTGATTTCAGCAGTGTTTTAAGCTGTCGACTGATCAACTTTCTGCCGATATACGGAGGGTTGGTAACGACGGCATGGTGCTGGCGTGCGAGTGGGTGCGTCTGCTGGAAATCATCTGACAGCGAACCGAGTATCGCATCTTTTGACGGTGTGGATAGCGACAGACCCGTGAGTTGTGGTGGCTGTTTTATTCCTAATTGTTGGATACGGGCAACGATTGCCAACGCTGCGACCGACAGGGCCAGAGGGTCGATGTCACAGCCGTGCAGCTGCTTTGCCAGAATTATGTTTACGGCCTGGTCCAGCGTCGAACCTGAGAGAAGGTGGAGCTCAAGAAGGAGTTCGAAGGCTCCCAGGAGAAAATTACCCGCGCCGGCTGCAGGATCTATGATTGATATTTCCGCGACTTCTTCGATACATTCTTGTTCTAGAAAATTCGGAACCAACCATTGATTGAGTCTAGATTGGCTTGCCAGGCTAACATCCACCTGTGGAAGGATGCTGTTGGCAATAATAAAATCGACAACCCAATCCGGCGTATAGATTTGCGTGAATGCCACCAATCGATCTCGATCGATCTGTTTATCCGCGCTTTGGATTTCACTTTGAGCGTTCTTTCTGTCGCAGTCGCGCCAGTATTGATAGGTGTATCCGAATATAAATGGGCAAGCGGCAATCTCTGAAACTTCAACTGTTTTTAAAATTTTTGAAAACTGCTCTTTGTAGTTGCTTGAATGATCGGCTAGGAGAAACTGCGACAATTGCGGCGTTACCTGTTTCAAGTCAGAATTTAATTTTCGACTATAGTCCGAAGCAAATTCAAAATCGATTGCCGGGTTTTTATACTTGGGATTGAGTTCGTGCTGGGAGTTTAGCGCCGCAATACCTGGGAGAACCGGCATTGAGCGGCTGGCTGCGACTGCAAACAGAAGCAATGACAGTGAAATGAATTCTTCCGGTTCACTACTCGCCCTATTTTTTTGTCTTGCTGGTGGTGAACTATCCTGAACATCGGCTCGAAGGTTCGCATCAAATTCCTTTCGGAATTTAAGTACGAAGTTCTTCCACGATCTCAGTGCTTTGGTTTTCTGTGGCACGAATGCTCGCTCTGTTCAGATTTCTAAAATATCAAACTTAGCTGTCAAAAAACAGTTCCCCCAGTGTATATCCACATGCAAGCGCGAGGTGAGTGAAACAGACCATTACGTTGAACCTTGCGGACGTTTCTATTAATTACAAAAGTGTCGATCGATTCAATCCCGCGAATCGGTTGATGGAGGGCGGTCTCGTGGGCCGGTACCGCGCTCCTTAGTAAAACAGAGGATGCGTGACAAACGCATCCTTTGTGCTGAAAACTCAGTTCAACTAGATCTGTTGTCGTGCAAGTCGTTTCATTCCAAGCGATTCTGTTTCGGCGCAGTAATTTCGCTCAAATTACTTTGTTTCTATTTGCCGATAGATTACGACTGGAACTTCAGATTCTACGGAATGGCTGCGTGCTGTTTCTGCTGCAGACAGAATCAAGCCGAGTTCTAAAAAGTCTTCGGGAACGCACGCGATACCGAAGCTCAGTGATAGGTTTTTCGCGTTGACTGTTGAACTAAGCGGTTCTTTCGTAAGTGACTTGACGAGCCGGTTTGCGAAGACGACAGCGCCTTCTCCTTTGGTGTCGGGGCAGAGCAGCGCGTAGTCGAATGATTCGTAGTGCGCCAGCATATCGTTGTGTCGCTTCTCTTGCATAATACGAAGAACGGCTTCGTTCAATGCGTTTGCCGGGAGGGGTTCTCTGATTTGCTCTTTGATTCCTGTCTTCACACGAAGCTCAAAAACGATAATCGAAAGTGGTGTGCCTGCTCTGTGACCGCGGAAGTATTCTTGTTCCAGGAAATAGAGAAACGCCGGATAGTTGAACATGCCGGTGTCAGCCCGTCTCAGCGTCATCATCACGGCTTGCACAGCGGCGCTGTCGATCGTTTTTGGTTCGAGTACACGTTTTCGCGTGCCGGTTTCACCGCCAATGGTGACAAGTTTGCAGCGGAAGAGATGGCTAAGCGCCGGAATCCATTTGCTTCTTTCAAGACCTATTGCTTTTAAAACAGCATTGAACGGAGTGACACCATCGATAGCAAAGTAGAGACGTCTTTGAATTTCAGTCAGTGCTGGATCGCCTACGGACAGCATCGTTGTAAGGTCTACGTCGGAAAGATTTTCGTTTGCTTTTCGCAGAGTGCCGTCCACTCTGAATCCGGAATTTTTCAACAGCGTCAGTTTGTCGAGCAGTTGAACGCCTCGAATAATCAAGCTGTCGAGACTATCGTTTAGTGTGCGTTTCTTGGTTAGAACTTGTGGTTGGAAGAAAAATTTTCCATCTTGCCAGGCGATCAACTCGAAAATACTCTCTTCGCCTTTGCTGGTAGGAGTGGTGGCATGAGTTGGTCTGCCGTCCTCGAAAAATATTTCTGCCGCGCCTTCTGAACTATCTAGTTGCAGCCGTCCAGTCATTTTCGCCAGGTAGATCGACTGCAGGAGGGCCGAAATTTGAATAAAGGAGAGCTCGCCGTTGAGAACGGTGTTGCGCTTGGATAGCGCCGTTTGAGAGTTGCTCATTGCCGGCAGCGGAATGGTTTTTCGCTGTGCCTGCGAGCTTGAAGGCTCGTAGTAGAACTCTTCGTCCTTGGTCTGCTGGGCGGTCACCGGACCAGAGGTCTGCATGCCGCCGCCACCTTGACCGACGGTGGTGAATTGCACAGGTGAAACTGTCTGTCCGCATGAGGTCATCACACGGTTCAAAACAATCAGAGTGTCGCAACTTGGATACTGCCACAAGCATTGGGGCATACCGCCGGTCGACTGGTACAGTTGCCACGTCGGGTCCCGTCCGATCGGGTCTGACTTGATGCTCAGCGTAAAGACTTTACTCTGGTCATCGGATTTCCAGGCGCATTCGACGCTGCGATCCTTGTTGTCCAAAGCTTCCGCCAGCATGTGGTGCACGATTTGAATGGATGGACATCCAGGCAAAATGGCTGTCGATTTTGAATTCTGCTGGTTTTGTAGCATTGCTAAAAGAGGCCTTCCCCACGCCTATGGCAATCTTATTCCCGGAATGCCGGAAATCTATAGGTTCCATATTTTATATGGACAGTGGTCCGTGCGCCAGCATTGATTTTCGCGCGAACGTCGGAGTCACGCTAATCTTGGCATCTTCGGCAATGGCGCGGAGCTTTTAGACTTTAGCTGCGCTCAGCATGTCGTAAGTGATGGAGTGCTTGGCCATGCGGTCAAACGCTTCTTTCAATCTTTCTTTGCTGACGCAAAGTGAAATTCTGAAGAAGCCTTCACCTCCCGGTCCATAAGCGTCTCCAGGTGGAACGACGATGCCGGCAGTGTTGAGCATGAGCGTACTGAACTCTTGTGATTTCATGCCCTTAGGCGTTGGCAGCCACATATAGAAGGTCGCCTTGACTGGTTCGACATCCCAGCCGAGTTCCTTGAGAGACTCAACTGCCAGGTCACGACGCTCTTCGTAGAGATGGTTGCAATAGTCGATGTGATCTCTTGGTCCGTTGAGACCGGCAATGCCAGCCACTTGAACCGCCGAGAATACGTCAGTGTCGACGTTAGATTTGATCTTGGCGAGGTTCGCGATCGCAGCCTTGTTGCCGATTGCAAAACCAAGTCTCCAGCCTGCCATGTTGTAGGTTTTCGACATTGTGTGCAATTCGATGGCGATGTCTTTAGCGCCTTTCACCTGGAAAATCGATGGTGCCTTGTAGCCGTCGTAGGTCATCTCGGAGTAGGCGTTGTCGTGGCAGAGCAAGATATCATGCTTCTTGCAGAACTCGACAACTTTCTCGAAGAATGCCAGGTCCGCGATGCCTGCGGTGGGGTTGTTCGGATAGTTGATCAAAAGGATCTTCGCTTTTTTTGCTACCGAATCTGGTATCGCATCTAAGTCTGGGAGAAATTTATTTTCTGGTAGAAGCGGCATGTAATAAGGAGTTCCGCCTGCCAGCTCCGTTGATGTTTTATAAACTGGATAGGCAGGATCAGGAATCAGAGCGATATCGCCAGGTCCGATGTAGGCGAGAAGCAAGTGGTGCAAACCTTCTTTGCAGCCAATCAGTGTCATGACTTCAGTCTCAGGATCGATATTGATTCCGAAGCGCTTGTTAGACCATTGCGCCGCTGCTTCTTTGAACTGTGGCGTGCCGCCGAATGGAGGATATTGATGATTGGCTGGTTTTTCAATGGCTTCGTGCATCGCGTCGACAACGTGACGAGGTGTCGGTTGATCGGGCGCTCCGATTCCCAGGTTGATGACGTCCACGCCGGTTGCTGCCAGAGCTCTGGCTTTCTTACCAATTTCAGCGAAAACGTAGGGCGGAATCGACGTGAGGCGTTCGGCTGCTTCCATGATGCACAACTCCAGAATGCGGTTATGATGCGACAATCAGTCAGGTCCAAGGTTATCACGCTCCAAGCAAATATTGCTTTGGATTTAAACCAATTGGATCATTGCTTTACAGCGTTAGATCAGCCAGCAGTCGGCTTGTTGCTGCTGAGATTCGAGTGTCGGTGCGGTTGATTCTAGATCGTCAAGACCGCTCGGAAGCGGACTTCGCCGTTGGCCACCTTGTCGTAAGCTGTCACCGCGTTTTCGAGTTTGAAACCCTCTGTCATGACCTTAATTTTGCCTTTAGCTGCAATATCGAGGGCTTCGTACAAATATTCCGGACCGTTTTGAATCGAGCCAATGATGCGAGCTCGTTTAAACAGCAGGTCCATCAAATTAACCTTAAATGGTTCGTTGTAAACGCCCATAACCATGAAACGACCATCTGGTCTGAGTCCTTGTATACACTCCATGGTTTGTTCCGCTGAATTGCTGCATGCAAGGATGATATCGGCACCGCCACACTCGGCTAGCTCTTTGCCATTGGAGACGACTTCGCTGGCACCCAAATCCATCGATAATTTCTTCTTGTCGGCCGAGTGAGTCACTGCGATCGTGTGAAAACCGCTTGCTGCCGCATATTGCAATGCGAGATGTCCGAGTCCACCGATGCCGATCACGGCAACGCGATCACCTGGTTGTGGCTCAGCAATTCGAAATCCGCTCCAGACAGTGTAGCCTGCGCAGAATATTGGAGCGGCTTCTTCGTAGGAAAGTTCCTTGGGAATCGGCATGGTTCCGTCAGCCCAAACCACCATGTATTCAGCATGTCCGCCCTGCATTGAAGCGCTCGTGCCAAATGATTTGCGGCAAAACGCATTCTTGCCACGCAGGCACCACTCGCAACTGTTGCAACCCATTTGTACCCATGGCACGCCCACTCGCTGTCCTAGAGCGCGCGATCTCACGCCCGAGCCTAGCTCAACAATCTCGCCGACTGGTTCGTGACCGAGTACGCATGGAAACTTGATTGGCAATTCGCCTTTGGTTTGGTGTACATCGGTGTAGCAGATTCCGCTGGCGTGTACTTTTAGAAGTACTTGGTTGGCGCCAGGCGTGGGTTTGTCAATCTCTTGAACCTCCCAGGGGGCGTTCTTCTTTGTTGTCATGACAGCACGCATCGCAATTCCTCCAGCAGAAACGGACAGCGCTAGAATCCCAAAAACAAAATCAACTTGCATTAAACGCCGAAATTATCTCAGGCACTCTGTCCAGCAGCGTATCCCGATGCCCATGCCCACTGGAAGTTGAATCCACCTAGCTGTCCAGTGACGTCCACCACCTCTCCAATGAAATACAATCCGCGGATGTTTTTGCATTCCATTGTTTTAGACGACATTTGATTTGTGTCGACACCGCCGCGCGTGACTTCGGCTTTGATATAACCGACCGTGCTGTTTGGTTTAAACTCAAAATGTTTTATGCTGTCAGAAAGCTCGTCTAATTTCTTGTCTGAGATATGTTGGATCGAATCATCAATTTGCTGGTCGTCGCAGATCCTGTAGGCAAGCCGGTTGGGCAGAAAATCTGTCAGTAAATTACGAATATTCTTTTTCGATCTTTCTGCCCGATGCTCTCTCAGTTTTTCACTGATGTCGATGCCCGGGCACAGGTCGATGACGACTGGTGCGCCTTGTCTCCAATAGAGGGACGCCTGGAGACTGGCAGGACCACTGAGTCCCCGGTGCGTAAACAAAATGTTTTCTCGAAACGATGCACCGCCGCATGAAATATTTGTGTCTGCAGATATTCCTTGAAGGTCGTTAAAGCGATCCATATCTTTGGGACTGAAAACGAAACCATCCAGTGCTGGAGCGGTTTCTATTATCTTCAAGCCGAACGATCTCGCAACGTTGTAACCAAATGCGGTGGCACCAACTTTCGGAACGGATAAACCGCCGGTGGCAATCACAAGCGAATCACATTCGTATGTTCCTCTAGTTGTGGAGATCAAATAACGATTCGTGTTTCTTTCATCATCGTCTCCAGATGGACTCTGAAATCCACCCGGCAGCAATTGATTTTGAAAAGTGTTAAGTTTCAAATCAGATGGCGGCGTTATCGATTTGATATCACAGCTGGTGCGGAACTCCACGCCAGCTGCTTCGCACTCATCAACAAGAAGGTTTACTATGTCAGTCGCTGAATTGTCGCAGAACAACTGACCAAGCTTCTTCTCATGATATGGAATTTTGTGTTTCTCAACCAACTCTATAAAATCACCAGGCGTAAATCGCGCCATCGCTGATTTCATGAAGTGTGGATTCATGCTCACGTAGTTTTCGGGCGTGGCGTAGAGATTCGTAAAGTTGCACCGGCCGCCACCGGAAATAACGATTTTCCGACCGATATACTGCGCGTGGTCAAGTATCACTACGCGCTTCCCTCGCTGAGCTGCCGTCATGGCACACATCATGCCAGCGCCGCCCGCTCCGATAATCACAGTGTCGAATTTGTGGTTCATCTACTGGATTATAGATAGTTCGTCAAGGTTTCGTTTGAATACCTGCCAAGCCTGAAGAGATTCTCAGATGTTTCGACGGAAACACAAGAGATTGAAAAATTAAGCCAGGATGTGTGTGTGGATACTCCTAGTTACGCCTCTGCCAATAGTTAGACGCTGACTTCACATCAGGCATCCAACTACTGGCCTATGTTTTTTTCGATATCACTACTGTTGAATCATAACTGGATCGACTGGGAGGGCCGTGTTCTTCACTGGAGGAATAACAACTGTTCCTGGACGCGTACCGTATGGCACCACGACGGCGTCTGATGTTGGAACGAGCAGTACCTTTCTTGTCGGTTGAACGATTGAACTCTGATTACCGGTCATTTGTCTTCCAATCGGTACAAGTATCGGCTCGGCATCTTTGTTCGATATATCAACAGCAGCCTGCCGTGAAGTTGTCGGATTGCCTGGTGTTGTCACGGCGCCGAGTTTTGTCGAGTGTCTTGCCAATCGCCCCTCGAAGATATCCAGATCCTTGGAAAGTCCGTCGTACGCTGTTTCTGTCAAACCGCTTGCTTTGGACTTCTGCCGTTCCTCTTTCACCAGGATTCCATCAAGGTCTCTTTGGAATGCTGCCAATTCGGACGACGAAATATATCCGGCGTCATATGATGCATTTAGCTTATTCTGAAGCTCAGCTTCACGAGTGTGTAGATCGCCCCGCACAGGCTGATTGTTGTCGATTTGTGATTGCGCGAATGCGGGTGCTGCAATCAATAGAGCCACAATCAACGTTGAGCTCCTCAGTGTGTTCTTTATCATCGTAAATTGTCTCCGTAGTTGTTCGACATTTACAAGATGCAGGATTCGAGCGATAGTTCCATTTCTTTTTGTTGAGCAACAAACCATAATATTTGCTCCTTGAAGTTGATTCCGTATACGTTGCATTTCAATGCCTTGTCAGGCTCATGCGCGATCTTTGTCTGTACGGATATAATGTCGGTCTGATTTAGAACGCGAGGTGAGACATGACGCAGGGTGTAAAGGCGACGCGCGAAGAAGCGCTTAATAAGATTGTCGGTAAGAAAATCGTGCAGGCCTCCAGCGCACTGACGAGTTTTGCGATTAAATTTGACGACGGAACGGGCGTCATTCTCGATGCGGTTGAACCGTCTAGTCCGACAATCGCCGCTAATGTCGTCGCCGCCAGTGAACTTCCTAATCTTGAAGAAGCCGTCTGCTCGGTTGATTGGGAGTGGATTTATGGTTCTACTGTGAATGAAGCTAAAGGAATCGGTGGTAGTGTTCGATTGCAGTTAAGCGCCGCAGGACCACTTACAATTGGCTCTGCACTCTGGGAAGGCAAGCCTTTCTTATCGTTTCAGCCGTTTCGCCCGGCGAAGAAATAAGCCGAAGCCCGACCCTTACGAACGAGAGGGTTTCAACGAAGGGACCGCAACATAGTTAGTACTGTCGGAAATCAATTCGTGTTTAGAAACAGTCGCGTAAGCTCAACCAATCGAATCTCTGGAAATTGCCTGTTTCTGGTGTCCGGAATGGTGATGTTCTGCTTAGCACCACTACCGGTGCCCACCGGAAGTTTGGTTTCACCAACCGTTGCCGTGGGACCCTCATTCTCGAACATTCAACCTTGTTTCGCGGACGACGAAGAGGATTGGCAAAAGGCGACTGATGAAGCGCTCGGTGCATATGCGGCAGGTCAATTCGAAAAGGCCGAGAAGCTTCTGAAGAGTGCGCTGAAAGATGCTGAAAGATTAGGCGAGGAAGACGAGCGCCTCTATAAAAGCGTTGAAAATCTAGCGCTGATCTATTTCAAAGAGAACGATTTTGCCAAAGCGGAGCCCTTGCTGTTGCGCGCCCTATCGCTTCGCGAAGCTAAGCATGGACCGGACACAATTGAATCTGCAGATGCACTTCAAAACCTTGCCCTGTTATATATGGGCGAGGATAAAATTATGGAATCTAAGCAAGTTTTCGAGCGCCTTCTAGCCATACGTGAAAAGGCTTATGGTAGCGAGCATAAAGATGTGGCGAAGACTTTGAACAATCTTGCCGAGATCTACGACATGCTCAACGACTTTAAAAAAGCCGAGACGATGTTCAAAAAGTCTTTGGCGATTCGAGAAAAAGTTTACGGTGAAGAAAGTCCGGAAGTCGCAAACAGTTTGAACAACTTAGCCGGTCTATACTTAGACAGAGAGCAGCTCTTCAAAGCAGAGCCATTGCTTGTTCGGGCGCTCGCCATTCAGGAAAAGGCTTCAACTGATAAGGAAATTGACACCGGTTTGTCAGCAATTTTAAATAATCTTGCCGAACTTTACAGTTCCAAGAGCGAGTTTGATAAAGCGGAACCGTTGATGAAGCGTGCGCTTGCGATTGATGAAAAGGCTTACGGTGAGGACCATCCCACAGTTGCAAAAACGTTGAGCAATCTTGCCGCTGTTTACATTGATGAAGAAAAATATGATGAGGCTGCACCACTGGTGGAGCGGGCTTTGAAAATTGCCGGTACTGCAAAAGATCCGGATCATCCAGGAATGATCGATAGTTTAATCGAAGTTGCGGAGATTATGGGAACTCGCAATCGCTTTGATTTGGCTCTTCCTGTGCGGGAACGCATTCTTATTCAAGAAGAAAAAGCTCTAGGCAAAGAGAGTCCTGATCTCGTCGTGTACATCGAAGACTACGCTGACGCGTTGAAGCGCACTGGTGACAATAATAAATCGACAGAGCTACGAGAACGGGCCCGCGCCCTTCGTAGCGTCGCTAAGTAGATTTTGATGATCATCGCTTCGGAAGAATTTTTGAAACTGGACGAGGACGCTAGGGCGAGATTCTCAGCGAGTCGATGGTTTCTTCGCCGAAGACGTTCGCGAGACTGCGAATTAGACCTTAAACGCCATGATCGGTGCCGCTGCGCTCGATGCGCTTTGCCTGGACTAACTCCCAGACAAAGATGATTCCGTCGCCATCACGGCCGGTGGCAACGATGTCATTGACCAGTTTCACTATGTGTGGTGCTTCGTCGTCTTCGACTGCGATCTCGACTTTCATGCGTTCAGCCATGATGCCGATGAGACCGAGGTCCGAGTCGAGCTGTTCGCGTCCAAAGCCTTGCGCCTTTAGAACGGTGATGCCTGAGACATTCGCCTTTCTCAGCGCGACTGCCAGTCGTTGGAAATGTTTGGGGCGGATAATTGCGGAGATCAGTTTCATTTTCTTTCTTCGTTTGTGTGGCGAATTACATTCAAGTGTGGGTTTCCGAAATCTGACGTTGTCGACACAATTTACCCGCCTTCTACCGTTTCAATACGTTTTGAAAGAAGTGATTGAATTATCGTTTGTTCCCTGGTTAGCAAAAGCCCAAAAGTTCGAAGTCCCACAAAAAGTTCTAAAGCCGGTGACTGTTGGGACAGCCGCCGACTCGAGAACGAATCAATATGCCATTACGCCAGCCGTTAGGCTGCTTGAGGTCTTTGGGGTTGCCAGTTCAGTTCGCACACACCGTTTTTGCATTCCGGTTTTGATTGCTGATTACCGGATTTTTCGGACTTGTTATCGACGGTTTCTTCGATGTTTGATTCGGTGGTATTCATGATGGCTTCCTCAAAAAAACTTGCTTTCGCAATCTCAATGTCAAAATGATAATCAATTAACCCCGAGGGGTCGATTGGTGGTTCTACGATTCCCTACGTACTCTTCCCCCGAGAAAGTGTTTGCCTTGACAGTTTCGAAGCCGTTTGATGCCGAAAACACTCATCCGCTCAGTATCTTGCCTGATTTTAGACAGCTTTTATTCGCGCTGTCGCTCACTGTCCTTGTCGGTTTTGGACTCGCTCAATCCGCGTTGGCTAAAACGTTTGAACTCGGCGTGCAGCACACCGACGTGCTTCCTTCGGTATCTGATGATTTACGGAAAGGCGCGAGATTCAATCTTTCAGCTGTAGAAGCCGAGGGGCAATCAAACGAATGGATTCAGCTTCCCGATTGGATGTGCGGGACCTGGAAGGTTGGCAAGGAAACCGCAGTGCTAAGGCGCGATTTCAAAAGCAATAAAACCAACAACGAACCGTTCACTTATTTCGCTCGTCACGAGTTTCAATACGGCATGCAAAAGGATCGTGACGGCGGAATTTGGCACTATATCGGCACGCCATATCATTCGAAAACTGCGCTGGCCCAATTCACTGAGTATCATCTGGTGAAATCGAAAGACTTCACCAAGGCTGATGAACAGGAGGTTTCGTTCACAACTGTCATGACTGTGATTCGATCTGATTCTTCGAGCAAAATTATCGAGTCTTTTCAGCAAGAGAGCATCACGTCTTATAAACCGAGTCAACTACCTGGTGAAATTGAAATGTCTGCTTCGACCAAGTCCTTTGAAGCAAACGGAGCTCCGGATAAACAGTCTGACAATGTTGCGAAGATTAAGCAATCAAGCCCGTTTAAACAGGTCGATACCTATCAGGGCAAAGATATGAAAGTGTTATTCCGAGCGTTTTTAATCGGACGAAAACTGAATAACCTGCTTCCGGAATCGGCAGAATAGTCGAAACTAGGATTTTGTTTTTGCCAATGGAATGCTGACAATGAATTTGGTGCCCTTCCCAAGCTGACTATCGACATCAATTTCTGCGTTATGCATGACGCTAATGGCTTTGACGATGGATAAGCCTAAACCGCTGCCGCCCTGGTCTCGGGCTCTTGCTTTATCGACTCTGTAGAAACGGTCGAAGATTTTTGGAATGCTCTCTTCGGGGATGCCAATGCCGGTATCAGAAACGGTAATAGTGGCAATGTGGTGGTCGGCTACCAGATCGAGAATGACCTCACCGTCAGCGTCGGTGTACCGCAATGCGTTTTCCAAAAGGTTGGCGAGCATTCTGTGAAGCGGATCTTGGTATCCCATAACCATTGGGTTTCCTTCGATCCTGCTCTTCAGTTGAATGGATTTTTGTTGAAAGCGATCTTTGAATTCTTCCACCAAATCTGAAACCAACTTTCTCAGGTCGATCGTTTCGCTCACTTTGGTAGGTTTTTCCGACTCCATTCCGAGGCGGGTCAAAAGCATCAAATCCTTGACGATGATATTCATCCGGTCTACCGCTCGGTTGATTACATCCAGTCTGGATTTGAGCGCGTCCGGCTCGTTCAATTCTTCGCTCATGTTTTCCGCGGTGGCGCGAATCGTACTGATTGGAGTGTTTAATTCATGCGCGACGTCTGCGGAGAACTGTTTAAGCAGTTCATAAGAATCGAAAATCGGCTTGGCAGCTTCTCTAGAGTAGTTATAACCAGCTATCGAAAGTAACCCGAACCCCAGCAGTGTGACACCGCAGATGGTGATGGCATATTTGAGCATGAGTTCGTCGCGTTGAGTGGTTGGCAGTTCTACTTGCAGTGAGCCAACAAGCTGGTCGTTGATTACCAGTGGCGCTGATTTTGCTCGATGCGGCGGTTCTCCCCGAATTTCTTGTGACTTGGGAAACAATGTTGCACAGTGGTAGCTGCCGTGAGTACCAACTATCCGACCGCTGCTGTCGAAGAGCTGATACGAAGCTTGTGGTCGGAAAAATTGCGAATGAAAACCGCTTGAGTCGCCAGCCAACCAGCGCAGGTTTTTGCCATTAAACTCGATGAGCTGAGATTGTTCTGCTAGCAAAGAGTCAAGCTGATCGTCGAGGGCCTCGTTGAGCCCGCGCTGAAAAAGAAACAGACTAAGGCTGGTTAGCGCCATATATACGAATAGCGCCAATACAACGAATTGAACTGTGACGGTCCAGTTGAAGAACTTCATTTCATGTCTGGTTCAAATTTATAGCCTACGCCGCGGACATTTTGGATCACTCTTTCATTGTCCAATTTTTTTCGAAGAATTTTGATATATGTTCTTATTGCGTCAGTTGAAATCAGTGTATCGGACGGCCAAACGCGGTCGATTAGTGCGTCTGCACTGAAGACTTGTTGCGGGTGGCGCATGAAAAATTCGAGTAGATTGAACTCTTTTGGTTCTAAATGGATCTCGACATTTGCTTTTGAGATCGTTCTCGAAACCGGATCCAGCTCTATATCGCCAGCTTCTAAAACGGTTTTGGCCGCTTGAGACGAGCGTCTGAGGGCTGCCCTCGTGCGCGCCGACAACTCTCGCAGAGAGAATGGCTTGGTCACGTAATCATCCGCTCCGGAATCGAGACCTCTCTCTTTATCGTCTTCCGAGTCTTTTGCGGTTAGCATGATGACCGGTGTGCGATTGTTCCGCGAACGCATGTTGCGCAAGACTTCCAAGCCGCTGATTTGCGGGAGCATCCAGTCCAAAATGACCAGGTCATACTTGCTGACCTTCAGATGATTGAGAGCATCCTGACCGGTGTGTACGACATCAATAGTATGTTGCTCGCGTCGGAACCAGTCCTCGAGCTGTTGTGCCAGGTCTATCTCGTCTTCGACCAGAAGAAGTTTTGCCAACCTGAAATCTCCGAGTTAGAAACGTCCATCGAAGATCATTATGACGGTTTTTGTTTGTTGAGCCTACTTGGCTTTCGACGTTTTCTTCGCGGGCGCCGATTGCATCGATTCGATTTCAGTTATCTTTGCTTTGGCCTTCATCCGTTTTTCCAGCTGTTTCGCAGTAAAAGGATAAGAGCACCAGCCTCCGCCACCTGTCGGACACGTCGCAAGCATTGCTGAGCCTGTGTTTTCAGCTTTTTTGCTTTCGACCTTTTTCAAGGTAGGCTTGTCTGTACTTACTCTCATGGTTACTCCTCATCGAGCTCACATGTTCTACCCTAGCACAGATGTCAATTTTGGGAAGGCCCCAAAATGTTTTGTTCACTTTCTTCGGCATGGTCTGGCGATCGCGAGATGATCGGTCTAAATCAAAGTCGGGCACATGCAATTGGCGGGCGGCGCTTGGAGTTAGTTTGAAATTGCACTGGAAATGTAAGTGCAATCAATTGCTCTGGAAACAAGCGCAAAATTAGTCGTGTTCAGCCAAACAGGGGTGACGTTTTGGCAATTTTGTCGATGCTTGAGTTTTGCCTGTTACCAATCAATTCCGATGTCTTCATTCCACAATGAAGGGTGCTCTTCGGCAAACTGGGCGAGCATCTTCACACATTCGTCCAGATCGAGATCGAGAACGTGCACGCCGTTCGCTTTTAAATAATCTGAAGAACTCGCAAATGTGCGGTTCTCCCCGGCAATTACTATGGGAATCCCGAATTGCACCGTAGCACCAGCGCACATAGCACAAGGCATCAACGTGCTAATCAAGATCGTATCCTTATATGTTCTCAAACGACCGGTTGCTCTTAAGCAATCAATTTCGGCATGGGCTGTCGGATCTCCGAATTGAATTCTACGATTGTGACCTCGACCGATTATTTTGCCCTTGCGTACGAGGACGGAACCGATTGGTATGCCGCCTTCTTCGCGGCCGTTAATCGCTTCGCGAATCGCCTCGTCCATGAACGCCTTTGCCTCATCGGCGTCGGGCAGGTGTGATGCATCTCTGAGGACTGATGGGGATGGAACCGTTTTTCCTTGGTCTGCCATGGCTTTGATGTCTTAATAAGTGGTATAAAACGCTCTTGTTTTACAACGATACCATGCCCGTCTGACTGCATACAGCGGGGCACAGGAGCTTTTCGATTGCATGGTTATTATCGGCTGTCTCCGTACACTGTTCGAACTGTTTTTCCATCGCCTCAGAGACCCAACAAGCAGTCTATCTTAATAGGGTAGGGTTGATTTTAAGGAACAGCCCGCTCCCAAAATTTGCGACGACCAGCTCCGGGCTTCGGAGCGGGCGAGCGTTTGGCGTCTTTTCAATCTGGAGGTCTTAAGTCGATGTCTGCAACTGTGAAACCGTGCTACCGCGAAAATTTAGAGAAGCTCAACGCTCCGAGAACAAAGCTGCCGAAAGACGGTAAGACTTGGTTGGGCTTTCTTTTCTGGAATTTGATCAATAAACTGATAATCGCTTTTCATTTTCGCGGCAAAATTTCGGTTGATGGTGCCGGAAATATTCCGTCCCATGGTCCGTTCATTCTGATTGCCAATCACTCGTCCCGTTGGGATGGGCCTCTGGTTCAGCATATTCTAGACCGCCGTGCTAACTATATGGTTGCACCAAAAGAGATGGAAGGTTTGCAAGGCGCAGCGGTGATGAGTGTTGGTGCTTTTCCTGCACACCCTCGTTTAAATCCGGTTGGATATGCCATCCAACAGTTGCATGCACAAGAGCCAGTGGTGGTGTTTCCCGAAGGAAATGTCTTCTACGATGGTAGCATTCATCCGTTTAAGACCGGGGTGGCAAAAATTGCACTTGATTGCAGAAAAAATGGTTTCGATGTTCAAATCGTTCCTATGTTCATCGAATATACAGAGAAGAACAATAACTATTCTGCTAAGGTCGTAGTTGGAAAACCGCTCGGGAAGAAGGAGCTGACTGTTAGTGAATCAAGCAGCAAAGATGCTCAGAGAGCGCTGTCGGACAAACTCTACGAGCAAGTGGTGGCACTGAGAGATGGCTTTCAGGTTTCACTTCAAGAGTCAAAGAGCGAAGAGTTTGTTGAGCTGAGGTGCAGTGCTTAGCTCATAGTCCTGCGTATGACTTGAACTTAGTAACAAAAAAATAGGTGGTACCGAAATTGGTGCCACCTATTTCATTTACTAGTTCGACTGAATTATTCTTCGACTTTGAAACCTTGAGTGCTGTTCTTCAAATTGAGAATAGCAGCCATTTTTGACATGTCGCCGAGGATGCGGCGTTCTTTAACACCGGTGGACGATTGTCTTAAATCTGCGATCACATCGTTTGCCTTCATGATGCTCTCGACTGAAATTTCGCAAATTCCGAGGTGTCCGTTTTCGAGAACTTTGAAGTGTCGACGGGCGACACCGTCTCGAGGACGCATATCCTGGCGGCTGAGGCGTTTCTCACCACCAACCAGTTCGTAGCCGGCTGCGATTGAAACGGTCGGATCTGATGGACCGGCGAATGGTCCCTTATTTAGCTGGCATTTGATAACTTGACCGTTGCCATCGAGGTTGGTGACACGCAAAATTCCGTTTTCGAATTTGACCAGCACGTCTCCGTCGGCAGCGACTGAGATGCTGCCCCAGGCGGTCTTAATCAGCGCTACTTTCGATGGACGTTTTACTGATACTAAAAGTTCACCCTTCTTGAGATTGACTATGCGATCGTTCTCAGTCGTGTACTCGCTTCCTGGTTTGAACTTGATGGTGATACCGGTGATTGGTCCTTCGAGTTTGCTCTCTTCAGGGAAAGCGCCATCAGGCAATCTTATGATGCCGCTGAGAGCCGCGTTGGTGACAGCTTCCATGTACGCCGGGCTCAAGTTGTTGAAAGGCTGACCTTGAAACGAGTTAAGGCCAGGCTGAACGTCTGTGGGCACGAAAATTGGCGGACCGACGTTGGGAGGAACCACTGATGGATTCGGATTCGACATCACCGAGTCCATTCGAATGGGCGACACATTCGGACTCGGTCCGTAGCCGGGCCCGGCAGTCAGTCTTGGAGCTAAGGTCGCTGCAAGAACGAAGGTCGAGACGATGGCAAAGACTGCCACTCGGGAATATTTCTTGTCTTCGATTTTGTTATCTGCCATGTCTTAATTCGCGTTGGTTGGAAGGGTTATTTCAACGTTTACTTGACTACCTGGAAAATTAGGGAAAGGCCCAATTTCCCGTGCAATAGTATAAATGGTTTATTTCATTAATTGCGAGATTTACTGATTACCCGACGGATTGTATCGATACGTTTGATTGCACAAGTCATATAGTTAAACTGTATTATGCAAACGGCCACGTATGTATTGGCGATTTTTTTGTTAGCTCAGGGGTGTTTGATGAAAACAATTTCTTTTCTTCTCGGCGTTGCAGTTGCCGTAAGTGCGCTGACGTCTTGTAAACCGGAAGGCAAGAGTTCGACCGTGTCGACGGAGAGCACCACCAGCACCGCAACTGACGCTACGACCGCGACGACCGCGACCGATACGGCGACCGGCGCGCCGAAGGCTGCAGAGCCTGACTATATGAAGCGTGAGCTCGACGTGAATATCAAAGAAGGTAATCAGGCGCTGGAAGCCAAAGATCTCGATCGAGCGGAGCGAATTTTTCTTGCCGCTCTCTCTCAGTGCGATCTTTATGAGCATCAAGAGGCTCGACAGGGCGCGATATTGAATAATCTTGCTGCAATCTACGAAGAGAAAGAGATGTATCAACAGGCTGTGCCCTTGTTGAACAAAGCCCAGAAACTGTTCATCCGAGCCTTTGGTCGCAAGAACAGAACTGTCTACGTCACACTAAACAATCTGGCTCGCGTGCTCTCTAAGCAGCACCGCTGGGAAGAAGCCGCGAACGTGTATCAGACCGCCGTCAACTTGATGAGTGAAGACCCGGCGGCCATCAAGACTCCTGATTACAAGGACAACATCACTAAATGCGAGGATGCCTGGAACAAGGCTGGCAATGCATTTAAGGCAAACAAAATGGCGGCGAAACTCAAAGCACTGAAGTAGAGGTTGAAAACGCATGAGATCTAAACCTCAAATCTTGAGGATGTCGGTGGTATCGTTTGCGGTGTCATTACTAATCTTGATCTTTTGTCGAGGTGCGTCCGCCGAGCACATCAAATATCTCGATGCCGACATACATATTCGCAAGGATACATCTGTTTATGTCATCGAAGATTATGTCTACGACTTCGAGGCTTCCAATCGTTACGGTTTCTATCGAAATATTCCGCTCACTTACTCCTCCAATGGTCGTACATATTCAGTAGACTTTCATTTAATCAGTGTGAAAAACAGTGAGGGTGATCTGCTCAGAAGTAAAGTTTCTGCTCATGATGATGCAGTAACCATCACGGTTGGCGATCCTCGAGTAGCCGTTTCGGGACGCCGCGTTTATCGAATTGAATATATCCTGCGTAGCGGTTTGCATTTCGCGAATGGTGTGCCGGAATTTAATTGGAGCATTACTGGTGCAGAGTGTCCCGTGCCCATCGGCAGAACTGTCGTTAGAATCTACACGCCACCAGGTACGTCGTTCGATACGATTACCAAAGAGGCCTACATCGATTCGCCCGGCAATACTGAGAACATAACAATCTCCAATGGACATAACTACATCCAAGTGATGAGTGGCACGCTCGCACCGAGCGATGAATTGATAGTAAATTTGGACTTTCCGAAAGGGTCTATTGCGAAACCGTCTGTTTTCAAAGAGATCCTTTACTGGCTGATCGACTGGTGGCCGACTCTGGTGTTGCCATTGTTGACCGGGTTCTTCACGGGGGCGGTCTGGTGGCACTATGGGCGAGATGCTGCTTCGGTCGGGAAGCCCGCGACGACCTGGGATCCACCGACTGATATGTCTCCGGCGGAAGTTGGAACACTCTATGACGAGCGATGTGACATGCAAGATATGGTTGCGACACTCATCGATCTAGCCGCGCGTGGACATTTGAAGATCAAGGAAGCACCGCTTTCTTCGCAGGGTCAACCCGATTATATTTTTACAAAAACGGATGCCGTCAAAGGTGATCCGGCGTTGCGAAATTACGAGAAGTTATTCCTCTATTTGATCTTTGGCAGCGGTGGGCATGCGCTTTCGGAGAGGAAATTGTCGGATTTGGAAAATCAGTTTTATGACAAAATTCCAGACCTGCGCGATCAAATTTATGATGCGATGACTCAGGAAGGTTACTTTATGCAAAACCCCGAAACCGTTCGGCAAAACTGCACCAGTCTTGCGTTATTTTACTGTCTGGTTGGTATGCTCCTCATTCTTGCCTCAAGCAATGAGGCGACATTGGCTCCGTATGGCATTGGCGTAGTCATCTCCGCGGCGATAATCGGAACGTTTGCCTTCGCGATGCCGGCGCGTACACTCAAAGGTGTTCAGGCCCTGCGCCGGTCGATTGGTTTTGCCGGGTTTATCTCTGCGGCCGGACCGCGGCGTATCGACCTGATCGCCAAGGAAGATCCCGAGATATTCGGTCGTGTCCTGCCATATGCTCTGGTTCTCGGTGTAGCCGATCAGTGGGCCGAAGAGTTTCGGGGCGTCCTCAAACAACCGCCTGACTGGTACGAACCAATCAGCAACGGCGACTTCTCATCTTCTGAGTTTGTTGTATCGCTGGGTGCCGGAATGCGCGCGATGGAGACGACAATGCTTTCTGAACCCGCCGACAGCTCTACCGTAAAATTGAACTTGAAAACAGATGGCACC
>CAZRMH010000074.1:0-24367 GCA_964600935.1 uncultured Candidatus Obscuribacterales bacterium | reverse complement strand
AACGGTACCACTGACTTTGACCGAACTAACTATTTTGAAACAGTTCCATCCAATCAACTCGAACTTGCACTCTGGCTTGAGAGTGACCGCATGGGATTTCTTCTCGGCACACTCGATCAAGAAAAACTAGCAAATCAAAGAGACGTTGTGCGCAACGAACGACGTCAGAGTTTTGAAAATACACCTTACGGTCTTGTTGAAGAAGGTTTGTATCATGAACTGTTCCCGAAGGAGCATCCTTATTATGCATCCGTTATTGGGTCGCATGAGGACATTGAAGCCGTTCGCCTGAAGGACGTTCGTGACTTCTTCAAGCAGTATTACAGCCCTAATAATTGCAGCGTGGCAATCGTCGGTGACTTCAACAAAGCCAATGCCAAAGAGTTAGTGCAAAAGTATTTTGGTTCAATTCCGAAGGGACCAGAGGTTCCGAAGATCGAAGCAAAAACGCCGCCAATCACCGCGCAGAAAAGAGTGACGATCACAGACCAGGTTGAACTTCCTCGGGTCTACATGGGTTGGCTCACGCCGCCTATTTTTAAAGCCGGTGACGCTGAAGCGGATTTGATCGCTCACATTTTAGGTAAAGGAAAATCCAGTCGCCTGTACCGGAAACTTGTGTATGAAAAACAAATCGCCCAAGATGTTTCCGCCGACAATTCTTCTTTGACATTGGGTTCCATCTTCTCAATTCAAGCCACTGCTAAGGCCGGTGTTAAGCTGGAAGAAATCGAAAAGGTTATCAACGAAGAGCTGGCTGCCTTTAGAAAGGATGGACCGACACAAAAGGAATTGGATGGTGCGAGAAACTCGATTGAATCATCCATCATTCGTCAACTCGAGAGCCTTGGTGGCTTCGGTGGTGTCGCGGATCGGTTGAACAAATACAACCACTTCCTGCAGAATCCAGGCTATTTAGCAGAAGATTTGGCACGGTATGAGAATGCGACTGTGGAAGGCTTGAAGAAAATCGCTGACAAATATCTGACTGACAATAACGATGTAATTGTTTACGGTGTGCCCGGCAAGAAGGTTGTCGCTGATGTGCCTCGCGCAAAAGTTGACGAAAAGGAAGTTATTGAAACTGCTGCCGGTTTCGACGAACCTTGGCGGAAAACACCACCACAACCTGGTCCGCTCTCCAAAATCTCTCTGCCGATTCCAACCAGTTTTAAACTCGATAATGGTTTGACTGTATATCTTGCAGAAAGACATGAACTACCTGTGGTGGCAATGAGTCTAGTCACACTCAGTGGTGCTGAGCACAATCCTCTAGATAAACCTGGCTTGTCCTCCTTCACCGCTGATATGCTGGATGAAGGGACTAAAACTCGTTCCACGATGAAAATTGCTGAAGACCTGGATCAACTTGGCGCGCGAGTTCACACCAATGGACATCTTGATGCCAACTTCGTTAGTTTGAACACACTTAAGAAGACTTTGACCCCAGCACTCGAGATTTTCTCTGATGTCGCTTTGAACCCCGCCTTTGATTCGAAGGAAATGGATCGCGTTCGTAACCAACGAGTCACTTCAATTAAGCAAGACAAGGACAATCCGAGCGTTCTCGCTCGTCGAGCGCTGCGCCGCACTTTGTATGGCGTCAATCATCCGTATGGTTATGAAACCGATGGAACCGTTCAGTCCAATCAGAAATTCACGCCAGCCGATTTGCTGAGCTTCTATAAGGACAATTACACTCCGAGCAACACAGCACTTGCTATCGCGGGTGATGTCACTCCGGACGAAGCGAAGAGTATCGCTGAAAAGTATTTTGGCAGCTGGAAAGGCGCTTCCGTGAAACCGGCGAAACTGCCTGCCGACAAGCCTGTTAAGCGCGCCGTGTTTATCGTCAATAAACCGGATGCTCCGCAGACAGTGGTCAGAGTTGGTGGTCTTGGTATCGCTCGTTCTTCTCCGGATTACGCCTCTGGTGAGATTGCCAACAACGGACTGGGCGGAATGTTCTCCAGCCGACTGAATATGAATCTTCGAGAGAAGCATGGTTATACTTACGGAGCCTTCTCCAGTTTCGACAGTCGTCGTGGAGTTGGTCCATTCGTCGCCGGCGCCAGCTTGAAAACGGATGTCACCGCACCTGGTGTCACCGAATTCTTTAGAGAAATTGATGGGATGAGAAGCAATCTGCTTTCTCCAGCAGAGCTGAAGATGGCGAAAGACAACTGGGCTCTATCGCTCCCTGGAATGTTTGAGACATCTCCATCAGTTGCAGGCAGCATTGCCGGACTCTTCGTTTATGATCTGCCACTGGATTATTACAAGAAACTCCCTGGACAGATCGACGCCGTCACTCCGAAAGAAGTGGAGGATGTATCCAAGAAATACTTCAAGCCGGAAGAGATGGTAATCGTCGCCGTTGGCGACAAAGCCAAAATTAAGCCGGAGCTCGAGAAATTGAATCTTGGACCGATTATCGAACTCGACATCGATGGCAATCCCGTCGAGAGCGCGGCTTCACTGGAGCAGCCGACTAACAAATAGTCTGGTTTCGTTTAAGCAACTTAGCGAGGGGAAGAGATGGAAACGTCTCTTCCCTTCCTCTATTTAGCGATCATTCAGGAGGCGGATTGGTTTCAAGGACATTGGTATTGAACATTCTTTGGGTCTTGAGGATGAATGGTAGGCACATTAGAAATGAGACCAGACCCTGGATTAAGCAGGCTTGGAAGAGTACCAACCCGGTGTCGAACTGTAGTTTGTCTTTATAAAATTGAGCCATAATTGCCAGTGTGGAAGCAGGCACCATGCACGGTGTCAGCGAAATGAGCCATCTTGGCTGGTCGCTCAGTAGAACTCGAATCGCTAATGCTTTGGCGACGTCCTTGCTGCGGGCGTCTGCAAGAGTGAGTTTCTTCAAATTCTGTGCCACCATCAGGGTGATGGCAAGCCAACCTGAAACAGCGAGGAACAGGTATGCGACAAGCATCAATGCAATGGAGAACAGCACAAAAAAGATTGCTTGTTCCATTACCGTTCCAGACCAGGAAACGTTGAGCACCGAAGGCAGTATCAAATTAACAGTAATGAAAACAGAGATCATCTGCGTCATCGAGTATAGCCGTGTGCTGTACGGAAATTGATGCGCCCGTTTTTCTATGTTCAGTGGCTGATTTTGATCTTCGTTCAAAACGCACTTCCGTTCAGACCTAAACACCTGGTCTCTTCTATAGATCCATTATGTTATAGCAAGTGCATTTTCGCCAGGTAGCCCAGAAGTCCAATTCCGATAGCGAGGAACGTCATCGAGATGCAGAATAGAAGTATGAGAAGCCATTTGGGAGCTCTTTTCGTGCGCGTCTCCAGGGTTTCAGTAGTCTTGCCCAGACGTTCATATTGCTCCAATGATTCGACCGCTTCCATCAGTGCTTGCTTCATCTGCAATGCGGACTGATATCTCTCATCAGGTTCTTTCGCCAATGCCCGGGCGATCACATCTTCCAAAACCTGAGGGAAGAATCGGCGAGGGGCTGCAATTGCGAGCGTCGGCGGCGGCATCGTCACGTGCATGTGCATCGTTTCAATCGAAGTTTTTCCAAGGAAAAGTGGGTCGCCAGTAAGCATCTCGAAGAGAATGCAACCAAGTGAGTAGATGTCGGTTCTCGAATCGAGATCTTGACCTTTCACTTGCTCGGGACTCATATAGACTGGGCTTCCGACGACTTGTCCGGCTTTGGTTATCGGTTTTGATGTCCCGGCATGAGCGGGTTTTGCAAGACCGAAATCCAAGATCTTTGTCCGGGGATCACCAGTATTGAAGCCATCAACCATGACGTTTGCGGTTTTCAGATCTCTGTGAACGATATCATTGGCATGAATCGCCGATAGACCATCGCAAATCTGCATGGCGATTTCGATTGCACGAAGCTGACTGAGGGGACCGTTCTCTTGAACGATCTTGCGCAATGTTTCGCCCTCGACGAACTCCATCACCATGTATGGTCTGTCGTCCGGAGTCGTCCCGAAGTTGTGCATCTGGACGCAGTTCTCATGCTTTACCGAGCAAGCGGCGAGTGCACCACGATGGAAGCGGCGGAGTTCTTCATCCGAGATGATCTGTTCTGTCAGCACTTTTACCGCGACTGGACGCTTCAGCGTCTGGTCGTTAGCTTTGTAAACCGAACAGGCGCCATGTTTTGCAAGGCATTTGATGAGCTCGTAACGTCCGGACAGGGCGTGGTCGGATTCGTGCTCGCTATATTTCTCGACAGTCGTAGACATAGTCGTAGTCTTCGCTTATGCGAATCCCCGCCAAAACTTAATCAGAGGCGCTGGGCTAAACTAGACAGAAGGAACGAACGGCAGGAATTATAGTTAGTAATGTGGCAATCAAAGCAAAAATCTGTCGGTCAGCGCACGATTGAGTGTAGCCGGCAATTGTGGCTAATTGGTACCCCCTCTTGGCAATTGTTTTAATCTTCGCAGTTTCAATCTTGAGCTGTGGGTTCTGAAACTAAAAACCAGTTTGTGTGGTTCTCTGTCACCGATTTTTCGTTCGCCAAATTCTTTAGCTTTCCGCTTTTCGGATCTCTGAGCCAGCTCTGTCCCCACGCTCCAAGGTCGGAGTACAGGCAGTTTTTGACGCCGAGTTCAGACAGATCGGTTGCAAATTTTGACAGAGTTATGAATCGAGCGCTCTCGATTACGACCTCTTTCCCATTCTCGAGATTGGCTACACCTCGGCGTTGTGCCAGACCTCTGTCTCGGAATTTGCAGGGCTGGCCGCTTTTCACAATTAGAAATTGTTGAACCAGACCGCCACCATTTCTTGCCAGTTCATCCAAAAACGAATCAGTCAGTACTGCACCGCCGGCGGTATCGATTACTTCGAATCGATCTTTGGCAATCTTTAGAGCGCCACCAAGTTTCTGACTGACGGAACGCTCGACCTTTCCGTCGTGAACGAAGGCCCCGATTATCTTTGCCGTCACGCTGGTAAAAGCGATTGGCATCGATAGTAATCGTTTCTTATCGCTTTTATCCGGTTCTGAATCGACCAAACTCACTGGTGCATTGTTAATGAAAATGAACGAATATTTTTCGCCCGACTTGGCCGATTTAGTTTCCACAGTGAGTGGATTGTTCGCACGCGCAGCACTGGCTGTCAGTCCCAGGACAGTAAGGGCGATTGTGGCAACAGTCAATTTTCGAGAGATCATCTTAAACACTTGCGCGCGTTCAACTCTGTCGCGAGTTCGACACCCGACTGAGTCGACACTGGCTTAGGTGAACTTCAATTCGCTGCGAGATTTTCCGCGATGTCACCGACCATCGGCAATTTATACATCTCACCTTGTTTCGCTTTAATCGTCAGCATGATGGTCAAGATGAACCAGACTCCGGCGAACACGAACCAGGCGATGCCGCTCACGAATTTAAAGACGTCACCGATGATCGGAATAATGCCCAAGAAGTTTATGATCTGGACCAAGATGTTGGCAGCGATCAATCCGCCGAATACCATCAGCGACTGAATCGCATGAAAGCGCACGAACAAACTGGCTTTTGGCTCTGTGATCAACCAGAGTACCGCGGCAATCAAACCGATTGGCGGCAGTGGGAGATAGCAAAGGCAAGCTGCCATGCTGTAGTCCAAGCCAAAAGTCTGGGTTTGACCCGAGATTTCGAATCTTTTTCTGTCAGGGAATTGATCGTTCATTTATATTAATTCCAAAAGCGTTTGCCAACTACGCTGATTCTACGGCAATTCATCATAAATTAGTCTAGAAAGCTCAGGTTGTCAGCATGTGATAATTGCTTTTATCTCTTAAAACGGCGTGCATAGCCGTTATTCGCTTCTTATAATAGGATTATGAAAACCACATCTCGATTTCTTGCAGCTAGTTTCTCCGCGGTTCTCTTACTCGGAGCTGTATGTCCTCAGGCGATTGCAGGTGGTTTGTTGACTTCACCGGATGCTCAGGAAATTGAAACGCCTCCACCGGTCGTTGAGCAAAAGCCTGCGACCCCGGAACCTGATGTGAAGGTCGATAAGAAAAAGAAGAAGTCAGTTAAGTCTAGTGGTGAGCCTGCATCCAAGTCAGATGATGGCGCTGCTGCCAACGCAAAAGCCAAGAAGGCTGCGAAAAAGAAAAAGCCTAAAGAGCAAGCAACAGACGCTGCTGCCGCTACCGATGGCGCCGATGCTGCCAAAAAAGCCGACGCAGAGAAAGAGAAGGCGAACCGGAAGAAGGCCAAGAAGGATAAGAAAAAAGCAGAACCGGCAACAGCAAAAGACGGTAACGCTGATTCTCAGAAAGCCGAAGATACGGATCCGAAGAAGGGAGACGAAACCGAAAAAACGAATTCGCCAGACACTTCCGGTAGTGGCACACAAAAAGCCAAGTCAACTGTTCCTCTGCCAACGAGACTAGCTTCGTTTACAACAGGTGCGATTCTCGGTTATCCGTTTGCGTTTGCCAAACGCACTATCCATCAAACTAAAGCTGGCAACAGAGACTTTATCGGTTCCTCGTCTAATCCATTTAAGGTGGTGCCTGCCACTATCGTGAGCTTGCCGTTTGGATTTGTCGGGGGCTTGTTCGAGGGGGTCGAGTACAGCGTGGTCAACAGTTGGAAAGGCAGCGGCGAAGAGCCGTTCGGAAAAGAATCATTCAGCCGCGGCGACGACCAAAACTAGCCGCGGCGTTCCCACGTTCGCGTTTCCGGACAATTAAACCGTCGGGCGAATATGTTCTTGAGTCACGCGAATTGCGCGGTGCCGAGTAAGTTCATGCACGACGTGTGCCAGGATTGTTTCGATTCGCACGCAACCGATCAGGCGTTCTTGCTCATCGACTACCGGTAGATTTTTCAAGCCATGCTCGCGCATCGTGTTTACAGCGACGGCCGAACTCTCGCCCCGTTTGATCACTATAGGATCGCCTCCCATAATGTGATGCACTCGGATAACGTCATCCTGAGCCAATTGAACCGTTGTTGCTGCTTCGATCGTGCGAAGCAAATCGCTCCTAGTCACGACGCCGACGACTCGTTCACTTGCATCAACAACACAACAAAAATCCAAACGATGTCGGCTGAACAGATCGAGAAGGCCATCTAGAAAATCATCCGGGCGTAGTACTCCACCTGGAACTTGCTCAATCAAGCGTTCTAAAGGTAGGGTATCCAGGATCTTTCTGACGTCCGGCAAATCTTTCCAGACATTTCGTCGTCGGCTGACGGCCTTTGCCACTGCATCTCGAAGTGGTGCTAAATTGGCGGACATTTCGGTAAACAAACTTCTGCCCATCGTGACCACGAGAACATTACTTCGTGCCCGAACGGATGCGTTTCTCGAGCGACTGGTGACAAGGGCCGCTTCACCGAAAAAATCACCTGGACCTAAAACTGCAACGATTTCTTCTGCTGATGTTTCAGCATTCCAGACCAGCACTTCGACGTCGCCCTGCTCTATTACGAAAAACTCGGTAGCCGGATCTCCTTGTTTGAATACGTAATCGCCAGCCGCGTAAAACGCGCGTGATACTGCCCGTGATGTGTCTGTTTTTACATATGCCAGGGCACGTGGAAAAATCAGATCGCATCCCCATTCGATTCCCACTTTTAACTGCTGAACTCGCGATGGTAGTTTCATCAGATAAACCGTTCGCCACATAAACCAGGCCAGGAAGCCGGAAATCAGCATTCCGTTTATTTCTGCGACAGCATTGTGACCGCCTATAGCACAGAGGCTTCCCTGCGAGAAGTGGAAGAACGGTTTCGTCGGTCTGCCGTTAATCGAGTTGACGATGTTGTTTGCCAGTTGCACGCCTTGCCGTTCTGCAAATTGTGCTACAGGGGGACTCTGTTTTCCAGTCGCCGCATTCGGTACGGCAGCGCAGTCTCCGATTGACCAGGCGTTCCGAAAACCAGGAATGTTCATATCGGCGGTCGTTATGATTCGGCCACGGTCGCGTTCACCAGGTAATCGTGCTACCAGTGGATGAGGTGTGGTGCCAATCGTGCAGACAATAGTTCCGCTTCCTATGAAAGCGCCGGAATCCAGCATCACGCCTTCTTTTGAGGCTTGTGTCGCTTTGCGATTTAAGTGGAATTTTACGCCCTTCTTCTCCATCTCGCGTTTTGCAAAATCGCGCAATGAAGCATTAACTTCTGGCAAAATCTGGTCTTGAGAGTGAACGAGATTAACAGTTATCATCTCACTGGTGATCGTTTCAAAATACCGGCTTGATTTTCTTACCAGATCGTTGATTTCACCAGCCACTTCAACGCCGCTGAATCCGCCACCAATCACAGTAAAGGTGAGAAACCATTCGCGCCGTTTTGGATCGTCGCAAACTTCTGCTTTTTCCATCATGTCGATGATGTGCGATTGCAACTGCAAAGCGTCACCGATCGTTTTGAGCGGAAATGCCTGTTCGTCCATTCCTGGTACGATACCGAGATTAGCTCTGACACCGCATGCAACAACCAGATGGTCGTAATTCATTTTTCGGCGAGTGCGATCGTAAGCCTCGTATTCGATAAAGCTGTTTTCCAGATCGATGTTCAAAACTTCTTCGGAGCGACACTTCACACCATGAAGTAATTGCCGAAGCGGTGCCGCCACATGTTTGATTTGAACCGCAGCTGAAGCCACTTCAGCCAGAAGCGGATGGAATACCATATGGTTTTCGCGATTGAAAACGGTGATTTGATACTGATCTTTGGGAAGCAATTTGCGCAGTGTTCTGGCGCACTTAACGCCAGCGAAACCGCCTCCCAGAATCACTATGTTAGCTTTAGACATGTGAGTCAGACCCCCATGCCACCGCGCTCGCTATTACGCGTTACTAGTTCGCGCCACCGAGTGAAGTGGTGTTTTGCAGATTTTCCGAGGTATCCTTGTCCTGCGGTCCGCCTGATCCATTGATGTCGGTTAGGAAGGTTTCTTCTTTCCAACGATCTGGATTTTTCGGATCTTTCTCGAACTGAATGTCTTTAGGCAGGCTCGGGTTGAAGAATTGCGCACGTTTGATATCTTCACGGGCAAGGATGGACTTACCTTGTTTGTGCCAGAGAAAAGCTCTGGAAAGATAAAAGTTTGCCTGGTTCGGATCGAGGCGGATGGCATCTTCCAATGCGGCCATAGCTAGACCGTCACTGCCGAGCTGCATCAATGCTTTGGCTTTGTGATAGAACAAATCGGAATTGGTTGGGTCTTGTTTGAGTGCATCGCTGAAGTCGGAAAGCGCTTGTTTAGCGTTTTGCAGCTTGAAATATTCACGTCCGCGACTCTTTTTCAAATCTGCATTATCAGGATCGTATTGCAACGCTTTGTCATAATCTTTGACCGCGTCTTCCGGGCGCGAGATGCCACTATATGCAGTACCGCGATGGATGTAGCCGACGTTGTACTCGGGCGCCAGTTCGATTGCGTAGCTGTAGTCTTTTAGGGCTTCTTCATTCTTGCCAAGCACTTTCATGATATCGCCGCGTCCGATCAAGGCATCAACGTTTTTCGGATCGGCTTTAATCGCCGTTTGATAGTTTTTCAGAGCCAGGTCATTTTGACCGGTCGCCATATACGAATCACCCAATCCTCTATAAGCGTCAGACCGCTTTGGATCCATAGTGATTGCCTTCTGGAAATCTTCGATTGCCTGCGGGTGTAGGTTCAACTTGGCCCGAGCAATGCCGCGCGCCAGGTACGCTGCTGGGTCGTTGGCATCGTATTGAATCGCTGCCGTGAAATCTGCCTCAGCGAGTTTGTACTTTTTCTCTTCGAAGAAACACTCGCCCCGACGCATAAAAGCTCTGGCATCGGTTGCGGCCATACCGACCGACATATCAAACGATTGAATCGCGTCGGCGTAATTTTTCTCTTTCATCTGGCGAACACCGGTTTCGTAGTACGAACCCGCGGTGTCGTCGGCGAAAGCCGGTTGAACGACGTTGACCATGAGGAAGGACCCAGCTAAAGCCACACCACTGATAAGACCCCTGGTCCAGCTTTTCGCGTTTTTGAAAAACATCAAATCTCCCTCCTCGATATTGGTTACTTTGACGAGCCAGTATGGACTGATTCGTCCGTTTAATGGAAGCCGTCAGGATTATACCCACTCTGGATTGTCATTACATCAGTCAGTCGTCAGTCGGCAGGAAACCGTCAATTCAGCGGTTTTTTGCGTGTAGTCGGAAACCTTGATAGTCACGGGCTCTGTTTTCCAGATTTTTTCCACGTATTCATGGATCGAACGGTCGGAAGAGAAGTAACCCATGCGAGCGACGTTCAAAATCGACATTTTCGTCCACTTTGGATGGTCTTGGTAGGTTTTCCCAAGATCCTTCTGACAATCAATATAAGACTGATAGTCGGCAAGCAGCATAAAATCGTCCTGCGATAAGAGTGAATCGACAATTGGTTTGAACAAATCGCGTTCGCCTCTCGACCACATGCCCGAAACCAGCTGATCGAGAACCATTTTCAAATCAGCATTGGCATTGTAGTAAGTGCGTGGGTCATAACCAGATGTTTTCAGGTTCACGACTTCTTCTTCGTTCAGACCGAACAGGAAGAAATTCTCCGCTCCCACCTCTTGTCTGATTTCGATGTTGGCACCGTCCATGGTACCAATAGTCAGAGAACCGTTCATCGAGAACTTCATGTTACCCGTTCCGGATGCCTCTTTTCCAGCCGTCGAGATTTGTTCTGAGACGTCTGCTGCCGGATAAATCTTTTGGGCAAGAGACACGTTGAAGTCAGGCAAGAAGACCACTTTCAGGAAGTCTTTGACGTCCGGATCGTTATTGACCACTTCGGCGACCGAGTTGATCAGTTTGATGATTAACTTGGCGATGAAATAACCAGGGGCTGCTTTGCCTCCGAAAATGAATGTGCGAGGCTGGAAGTTTGTTGGTTTGTTGTTCTTCAAATAATTGTAGAGATGGATTATGTGGAGAACGTTCAAATGTTGGCGTTTGTATTCGTGAATCCGTTTCACCTGGATGTCGAAGATGCTGAGTGGATCTACGAGAATGCCGGTTGCGCCTTTGATGGTTTTTGCCAGACGCTCTTTCTGAACTCGTTTGATCAGACGCCATTCGTCGTGAGCGTTGGTATCATTGGCGATGCTCTCTAAATTCTTCAATTCGTTGAGATTTTTGAGCCAGTGGTTGCTGCCGTTTGTTTTCGTGATGAAGTCGGATAACTCCGGATTGCTGAGAGCAAGCCATCTTCTAGGCGTGACACCATTGGTTACGTTGGTGAATTTTTCCGGCGTCAAATCGTAGAAGTCACGCAATACTCGGTTTTGCAGAAGTTCCGTGTGCAGCTTCGCAACGCCGTTGATGCTGGAACTACCGACGCAAGCCAGGTTTGCCATGCGGATATAACGTTCACCCGTATCATCGATCAATGAGATGCGTCTGATCAAGTCTTCGTCATCTGGTTTTTGCAATCTGACTGAGTCGAGAAACTTGGCGTTGATCTCGTAAATGATTTCCAGATGGCGCGGCAACAGCCGCTCGAACAGCGACACCGGCCATTTTTCGAGCGCTTCGGGAAGCAGCGTGTGATTGGTATAGGCGAATGTTCTTCTTGTCACATCCCAGGCAACGTCCCACGGAATGTCTTCTTCGTCGACGAGAAGCCTCATCAGTTCTGCAATGGCGATGGATGGGTGAGTGTCGTTCAATTGAATGACAAATTTTTCGTGGAGTGTTTCGGGCGATTGTCCTGCGTTTTTATGCAACTTCAGAATCGTTTGCAGGCTGCATGAAACGAAGAAGTACTGCTGTTCTAATCGCAGTTGGCGTCCTTGAGAAACGTTGTCGTTGGGATATAGAACCTTGGAAATATTTTCTGACGACATTTTGTCGCCAACTGCGCCGAGGTAGTCACCCATGTTGAAGATCTGGAAGTCGAATGAACGTGGAGCTTCTGCCTTCCAGAGTCTGAGTGTGTTCGTCGTTTCCGTTTCATAACCTGGAATCGGAGTGTCGTATGGCACGCCCATTACTTCTCTCTGGCTGTCCCAGCGAACGCGGAAGCGCCCATGCTCGTCGTTATAGCTTGTGGTTTTGCCGCCAAATTTGACGATCATTGATTCATCAGGCTTCGCCAATTCCCACGGGTTGCCATTGTGGAGCCAGCGATCGGCTACTTCTACTTGCCAACCGTCGCGGATGATTTGGTCGAAGATGCCGAATTCATAACGAATTCCGAAGCCAATTGAAGGAATGCTCTCAGTCGCCATCGAGTCGAGGTAACAAGCTGCGAGCCTACCCAGACCGCCGTTGCCCAGACCGGGCTCTTCTTCGTGGTCGATCAATTCGTCGAAATCCAGACCTGATTCTTCGCACGCCTGTCTCATCTTCTCAGTGAGGTCCAAATTGAGCATGTTGTTGGCAAGGTGTGGTCCAAGCAGAAACTCGGCGGACATGTAGCAGACGACGCGCGATTTTTGCTCCAGATAACTTTCCAGGGTATTGATCCAGCGGTTCAAAAGTCTGTCTCTGACGGTCAATGAGAGCGCCAGATAGTAGTCGTTGCGGCTGGCAATCGCCGGAAACTTGCCAAGGCCATAATAGAGGTTGTCCGCCATTGCTCGACGCAATGTTTGCACGCTACGACCAGTTCTGTCGTCTTCTACCTCTATATTGACCGTAGTTTCTTTTTGAACCATGACATACCCTCAAGCCTGACTGATCTCCGAAAAGGATTATATTAGTTAGAGCAAGCATTTTTATGAATCGTGTGCAGGAAACATAGATTTGTAGCCAGTTTAATTGCAGAATTCATCCGCCTGTGCGATTCGAAACTGCACTAACAAAATTGTAAAGTTGCGCGCGTATCTTCACATCAGCCTGCTAATCTTGCTGGAGGTGCTGTGCTGGAGTTCCTCCAATTGTGCATTGCATCTGCTAGTGCCCAACTACTGTCATCCAGGAGATTCCGATGAGAATCAGCAAACGTGCCGCGGCGGTCTTCGCTGCTATTTCCGCCTCTTGTCTATTATCTGCACCCGCATCTCACGCCCAACCCAGCTGGACACAGGTTCCAGGATTTATCGACGTACAGGGGCGGATGACAACAGTGGAGACGTCGATAGTCGAAGCTCTCGCGGCAGGACGTCTGACACAGCCGCAGGCTAATTCGTTTAACGCGGCCCTCAGGCAGATTAAGGAGCAAGACGCTGCCTTTCGAGCTGACGGCAAACTCAGCATGTTCGAGAGAGTTCGCATCATTATGGATCTGGATAAACTCAATCAAGAGATTCAAAACAGTCTCACCGAGCGCAAGGTCGCGTTGACCGATGTCTCCGGTCGCGAGTCGGACATCGAACGTGCAATTCAAGAATCGTTGTTGAGTGGTCGTTTAACGTCTCTCGAGGCCTTGGGTTACAAGCAAACGCTGACTAACATAAGAGCGAAAGAACAAGCGTTCAAAGCTGATGGAGTGCTCTCTTCGGCTGATTTATTTGAACTGTCGACTGATCTCGATAAGCTGACAGCTAACATTGAAAACAGTTTAAGAACTAGAGTTGTTGCGGATCCCGGATTGGAATCTAAGAAACAAGATATCAAACAGAAAGTTGATGCTCTCAGATCAGCCGGACAGATCAATCCCTCTCAAGCCGACCTAATTATTGATGACTTAAACAGAATCATCGCCAAAGAAGCTACATTTAAAGCCTCGGGCAATATTTTAGATAACGAAGAAAAGCTGGCTTTGGCACTGGAACTTGAGCGAGTGAAGGCACAGTTGGATAAACTCGCTCCTGTGAATGTGCCGACCGCAGTAAAAGGAATTGATGAACAGCAAGTCGAAGTCGATAAAGCTATTCGTGAAGCCAAGGCTGCCGGAAAACTGAGTATTCAGGACGCGACGGAGCTGTCGCATGAATACGACCGAATTCAGGCTTTGGAAGCAATGTTCCGAGCCGATCAGGTTCTTTCCGACAGCGAGATTTTGACATTGTCACGAGACCTGGATGCGCTTAATAAGCGCGTTGCTGAGGTCGCTGGACATGCTAAGTTACCGAGTTTGCAAGAGAGAAAATTGGCTCTGCGAAAGAAGATTCAAGATGCTCAGGCGTCAGGTCGCATCAAGCCTGATTCTTTAGCTGGAGATTTTCTGAATGAACTGGATCGAATTGATTCTAAGGAACAGTTCTATAGAGCCGATGGCAGCCTTAACGACACCGAAACCCTCGTGGTCACAAGTGACCTGGACTCATTGATCGCAAAAGTGGAGAGCTCCGTCTCGGCGCTTCCAAATGTCGCTGAGCAGAAGGATAATATTCAGAGACGTTTGAACGATGCTCTGGCATCGGGCCGTTTAGAGCCATCAAAGGCTGATGAGCTGCGACAGGAGCTGCAACGTATCGCTTTCCTCGATGGTACCTTCAGAGGCGATGGAATTCTGGATGAGCGCGAACTGGTGGCGTTAAACAAAGAGTATACGAATTTGTCAAACAAGCTGGACAGCCAACTTCCAGCACTTCCAAAGATCGACGACCTGCAAGCGGATCTTGAGAGAAAAATTCTTGACGCTAAGAATAGTGGCAAGATCAAACCGAAGAAAGTCGCTGCTCTGAAACGCGAATTTGATCGAATAGCTAGTGTCGAAGCCTCTTTCCGAAGTACTAAACAGACATTATCCGAATGGGAAGTAATCGCGTTGAAACGCGATCTGGATCGTCTTGCCGACGACATTTCCGCGATGACCGAGGATTCTCCGGAAGTCGTAGTCGATGTTGACACATCGAATGCTGCAGCGGATATCAGAGGACATTGGGCACAAGACTACATTGCGGTGCTTCAAAAGCGTGGTACCATCGGCGGTTTTCCAGACGGAAGTTTCAAGCCGGATCAGGGCATCACGCGTTCTCAATTCGCAGCCATTGCCGTGAAGGCGCTGGGCTTGCCTGCTGGCGGAAGAGAAGTTGAGTTTAGAGATCTGCCGAAGACTCACTGGGCTTACAAAGCGATTTGTTCAGCCAGCGATGCCGGTTTGGTCGGTGGTTTCCCTGATGGATCGTTTCGACCTGAAGATCAACTGACTCGTGCCCAAGCATTGGTAATTCTTGCCAAAGCTTTGAACAGCGGCTCTTCGGAAACGTCGGTATTGGACAAATACAAGGACGGTACCGGCGTCGCGGCCTGGGCTGTGCCGAGTGTCGCCAAAGCGGCATCGGCAGGGATCATTGTCAATCATCCCGATCCGTACCAGATTAGACCTGCGGATCTCGCGACACGTGCCGAAGTGGCTGCTTTGACGTTCCAAACAATGGCAAAACTTGGGCAGAAGATGCCACCAATCAAAATCGGACTCGAGGCTTCAGGCAACTAGCTTCATTGATTCTGAATAGCGATCGGCGCCTGACAGGATTTGGGTTTTCAGATTCTGACGGGCGTTCGAGCGGATCGATTTTGTAAACTTCAAGCAAAGCCTGGTGAAAGGAATAGGGTCTTAGCCGAATTAACCGACGAAAGATTGGCATTACGGTAAAAACCTGAGGATAGGCACTGGTGCGTGTAGTCGATTTTCCTAATCTTGCAAGGACTCGTTTTGGCTTTCTTGAACATTTAATCAGCACGAAACTTCGATCCTGCTAAAACTAACTTTGAAGAAAGTAAGAACGATTCGAGTAAGGTACTTCCATTGAATCAGGCCTGTTGTTAGTCTGAGGAAAGATAGTTCATATCGCCCCCGCTGAGCTGATTATGCAAGACGAAACCGCCGAGAGAGATTTTGGAATGCTATGGTCGATTTTGATCATCGTACTGACGATTGCTGTCGGTTGCGGTGTTGTCGCCTATATTGAAGGGCATACCGTCGTTGACTACGAAATTGAATCCGGTCTGCAGGAATTCGAACAAAAATTCTCCGCCGCAACTGCTGGACGGCCTGTTGCTTCGGTCAGCGAGACAGTGCGTTCGCCGAACTACACAATGGTTCTTCAATAGCTTTAGACCGATAGCGTTAACTCGCAAATCAAGCCCAGAAGCGGTTCGTTTCAAACAGGCATTGCCAATACTCTATTAATACACACCGGGCATTAGCGGCAGGGTGAGTTGCCGTGGTGCTTTGATGCGCCCTTCTTTTGCCGCGGCAACTGGCTTGAACGCAGCTTTGCGCACTTTCTTGAACAACAGTTTGCCTCTGGCCGGACCGCAACGTTTGCAATACATCCCGCTCAACATCTCCGGCTTGCGATGTCGACTGAACAACGTCATGCAATTTGCACAACGCGCTTGCCATGCGCCTTGCGGCAGGAGGGCCGTGTTGTCGCAAGCTTTTGGATTGCAACCGATCTGAACGCACATTTCTTTCCAAACGTCATCATGACCGTGTTCCACACCGACTAAAGCATGTGCGATTTCGTGGAGAATGGTATCACGAACATGCGCCTCATCGTTTTTGAAAACGTAAGCGTACGATAGCTCTATTCGCTTCGTGCCTGCCTTGCAGATACCCAGCATCCGTTTGCTTTTATTGAATTTGAAAGTCCAGCCGACCAGTCCGTAGCTGTCGATCAAATCAACTGCAATCTGTTCGGCAAGTTCAGTTTGCATGAGAAAAGATGCCCTTGTGGTGCCTTGGTTTCGTCGTCGCGCAAACAGAATCGCGTCCGGACATTTGCTCCCTTGATTATAGTGGAAACCGCGAAACTGGCAAGTGGACACACTTTTGGGTGACTTTATATATTCCGGCTATATATAGTCTCGGAGATTTTTTTAAGTACCGCAAATTCTTGACTAGCGTTATTCTTGTACCGTAGCCGTTTATAAAAGCTGGAAAGCAAGCGAGGCATGATGTCTGGTTCCGACCTGGCGCGTAGAATTTTGCGCAATTTTACTTATGGTGGCAGCGAGAATTCAGGTGTCAGAAGGGATTATGTCGAGCATTTGACGAATAAATCACTGGCGTTTCTCCGAAGCTATGAGAGAGGATTTGGGCTGCTCAGTGAGCATGATATCGTCCGTGATGCCACACTGCGTTTGGTTGAACGAACGTACAATTTGTTGGAACCATATGTAGTGCACTTCAATAATTCGATGGGCGCAACTGCATTGCGTATTGCTTCTACATCTCCAGACGAGATTATTGAAACTGTAGAGGGCGAATGGCCTTTTCGCCCATCTCAAGAAGTTTCATTTTACCGAGCAAGATTCTCCACTCACAAATTGAGCCTAGTGATTCGAGGCTCTGAAGACCGCGTTGAATTCTTCATTCTGCCTGCTGACCAGACAATGTGTGCCAGCAAAATCGAAGATGATTTTGGTGCCTTGATGTCGTTCAACAGTGTGATTGATGGTGGCAAAGTGAGCTGGATTGTCGAAGGAAAACCGCTTACCGATGAGCGTTTCGAACGATATTGCTTGCTAACTTTCGATTATTACATCAAGCAATCTCAGGAAGAATTAGTGCGTGCCTCGTGAGGTCTTGAGAGCCCTGACACAGTTGCCTCTCTGACTGGATGCGTGACCGTTTAGATTTTAATCACGCTTTTCCTCAGTAATTGGCGATTCAAAACTTTCGAAAGTTTCACATAAGACACCAAACCCCGGCTGTTTGCGGAGTTGACCTCAGACGCCGTGATCGGAGCGCCTGTGGCAGATAATCGCTGAAACTGCTTCAATGGTTTCTAAGCCCAGCCTCTCTATGTTTCTATAGAGATTAACTTTAAACTCGGCTCGGTATAAGAACAGAAGGGTATCCAATCCCTCAATCGGTATGGCTGAGAGCAGGTACAATCCTATGACCCGTTTTTTAGTGTTTTTGTGCGCCGCCATAGTGCTCACATTTACGGCTTCTACAAACGCAACGTTCGCAGAGACTTCCGCAACTTCGGCAGAAGACAAAGTGCTGGTCGTAATGATTTTCGATGGTGGCTGCCATTTGTGGTGCGATCAAGTTCGTCCCATAATTAGCAGCGTCACGAAAGAGTACGGCGACAAGGTGGCGCTTCGCGAGCTTGACGTTCAAAAATCGGCTCTGCAGGATTCACTTGGAAAAGCCGAACAATTGGGTGTCAAATCGTTCGTCGTCGGAGCCATGTCATTGGTTCCGACCATCGGTGTTTTCACGCAAGACCGCAAACTGATCCGCTCAATCCCTGGTGTAGGCAAAGGTCCGACATACAAGAAGTACATTGAACGAGCATTGAAAGCCGGGTAATTTATGGTGCGTCTGAGCCAGAGACTTTTATCTGGATATGAAAATTATTCCAAAATTGCAGCTCTGATCGTGATTGCGTTTGGGCTGGTTGTGCTCGCTGGTTGGGCAACCAACAACGTGCCGATGATGGATTTGTGTCCACCGATGGGCGATGCTTTGCCGTTTGTCGGCAGGGTGCAATCGAGCGTTGCCATCACCTTAATCTTGTTGAGTATTTCACTGCTGCTACTTTCGTTCAGGCAACACAGCGTTTTCGCTTTTATTGCAGGCGAGACGATGGCGCTGATCAGTTTGATCGGCTGCGGCATCGCCGCTTACGACATCCGGATCAATCCTGGAGAATTCGAACCCTGGCAAATTTTTCAACCTGAAAACGCGCCCGGCATAACCTATCCGACGCCCATGACTCTGGAAGATGCTGCAACACTCGGTATGTTGAGCATAGCGATCGCAGCCCTTCCGTTCGCTCGTCCTGCTAAAGCGCCTGTCGCTCAAGTGATCGCCATCGTATCGACACTGATACCACTCCTGATTATTCTAGGTGCGTCAACCAAGGTCACCGAACTCTGCGCGCTGGGCGGCTGCTTCAAGATGTCGACCGGTTTTTCCGTTTTGGCTCTGATCTTGAGCTCGGCTGTTTTTCTTAGTCGACCAGATCTTGGCCTGGCGGCAACATATGCCAGTGACTCCACCGGTAGTGCACTACTTCGACGCTTCACATTGTTCTTCTGCGTGGTACCGGCATTGTTGATTGCTCGTACAATGGCAGTGAATTCACCTCTTCAAGTCCAGGAGGGATTTGGCTGGGTGCTTTTCGTATTCTCGCTGCTTGCAGTTTTGGGTGTTGTTATAGTCAATAGCGCTCACATTTTTAATCGCGTAGAAAATGAACTGACCGGCAAACTCGCTGTAATGAAAGACGAGTTGGAGCGTACCAACCCTGCTATAGGTGGAACACCGGTCGGTCAGGTGGAAATGTCGGGAGCCGGTAATTTTGTCGTCAGGTACAAACGCGTTTGTTTAACCTGTACGAATGAATATGACGATCGAACGGAAAAGTGCCCTCTGGATTCCACTCCTTTGAGTCGCATTATTGATGAATCCTTGATTGGAACGGTTTTTGCTGAGAAATATGATGTCATTTCGCGTCTCGGGTCCGGCGGCATGAGCACCGTATATAGAGCCAGACACAGATACTTCGAAAAGGAAGTTGCGATTAAAGTTCTAAAAGGAAATGCTGCTGAAACCAGCGATGGATTGAAACGGTTTCAGCGCGAAGCGCGGGCGACCAGCTCTGTTTCCCACCCCGGGATTGTTGGAGTCAGCGACTTTGGTTTGACTCCGGATGGCAGGGCGTTTCTAGTGATGGATTATTTGGAAGGCGAAAGTTTGTCGCACTTCTTAGATCGTGTCGGTCGATTACCGCTGCCGGATGCCATTGACATCACCAGCCAATTGTGTGACGCACTGGCAGTCGCGCTTGATGCCGGTATCGTTCATCGAGACCTGAAGCCGAGCAATATCATGCTCGTGCGCGGAGACCGTGGTGAGATGATAGCGAAGATAGTTGATTTCGGTTTAGCAAAGATTCTGGACGAGGAGCATCAGGCTTCGCTCAAGATTACCCAGACCGGTGACTGTTTCGGCAGTCCGCTATACATGAGTCCTGAGCAATGTATGGGCAAAAAAGTTGATCATCGATGTGACATTTACGCATTGGGCTGCATCATCTTTGAATGTCTCACGGGCAATCCTCCAATCATTGGGTCCAATGCCGCCGAGACGATCGCGAAGCACGTTCAGGATCGTCCAGCCTCGTTCCCCGAAGGTTTGAATGTGCCGAAAGAAATCAAGCTGATTGTCTATAAGGCGTTGCATAAGGAACCGATGTGGCGTCCGCAAACTTCGTTAGAAATCAAAGATGTGCTGGCCGGAACTCTTCGCAAACTTTAGACCGCGCTGATTGATTCTAAGGGTGTATTATAAGATTTTCTAGAGTCGTCATAGGTGCGTCAAAAGTGGGTCGACGATCATTCCTCTCTGCCTTTTTTTGCGGTCTGCTTTGCTGCTCGTTTCCACTCCAGGCATTGGCTGCGGAGGCTGTTGTTGATGGTGATAAACCGCTAGTATTAATGATCTTCGACGACAAATGCAAGAAGTGGTGCTCTCAGGTGCGTCCGATTCTCGGCGAGCTGAAGGAGCAATACGGAGATAAGGTGGCATTTCATGAAATCGATTGTTCCGAGAATGTCTTAAAAGGCGCCAACGAATCGGCCAAGAAACTTGGAGTTGGCGGCTTTCTTGCTGGAGTACTTGATTTCGTTCCGATCGTTGGAGTTTTCACTTCGAAGCGACGTTTGGTCAGGGAAATTGTGGGCGCTAAGACAAAACAAGTGTATATCGATTTTATCGAGTCGGCCCTCAAGCAAAGCAGCAAATGAATTCACTGAACCCAATTTTGCTTTCCAGATTTCGGATCTACGCTCGTGGAACGGCAATCTTTGTTATCGTCATGAGCTTGATTGTTTTAATCGGCTGGGCGACCAACACAACCTGCTTGATGAGCCTCTGTCCCAACTTTGGACCGGATGGAAAGTCTCTTCCATTCATGGGGAGAGTGCATTCCGCCGCGGCCATTAATTTGATTATCTATGGGTCAGCACTTCTTTTGCTTATGTTGCGGGCTAACAATAAAGCTCGCTTGGTCGGTGAGGTTATCTGTGCGATTGGTATCATCGGTGCCACCATCGCTGCTGTTGGGATGATTAGCGGACAGGAATTTGAAACTCTTCGCATATTCCAACCTGATCCCAGTTCCGTTGGAATAACCTACCCGACGCCGATGGCGCTGGAAATTGCAATCGATCTCATTGTTCTTGGCTTGTCGCTTTTGCTATTACGCGTCAAAAAGACATACACGGCTTCGCTGTCACAACTGGCTGTTCTTGCCGCCGTTCCGATTCCTCTTCTCATAGTACTGGGTGCCGCCACGCAGATTAAGGCTTTGTGCGCACTGGGCGGCTGTTTCACAATGTCCACATCTTATTCTGTTCTGGCTTTGCTGCTGTGTTCGGCTATCTTTCTCAGTCATCCTGATGAAGGTGTTGCTGCGATCTTTTCTGGCACCACTAGTAGTAGCATGGTTCTGCGACGAGCCTCGCTGTTTCTCTGCACCATTCCGATATTATTGATCGTGAGAACCGTGCTGGTTGTTATGCCCTTGGGGATTTCCAGCGACGTCGGTTGGGTCATAGTTGTCTTTCTGTTCATGGTGCTGGTCATAGCATTTATTTTGACCGGCGTGAGCAAAATGGATCGCGTTGAAGGCGAGTTGACTTCAATGCTGGGCGTGACGATGGACGAACTGGAGAGAACGCGCCAATCGCGCTCCAGCATGGATGTAGCGTCTGGAATCGATTCTTCGTCTGTGACTCAGATTCGTTATAAGCGCGTGTGTTTAAGTTGTACGAACGAATTCGAAGATAAGTTCGATCGTTGTCCTAACGATCAAGAGCCGTTAACTCGAATTGTCGATGACTCTCTGATTGGCGTAACTTTCGCAGAAAAATACAATATTATCGATATGCTTGGCACTGGCGGTATGAGCACCGTATATAGAGCCAGGCATTTGTTTTTGAACAAAGACGTGGCTGTTAAAGTTTTGAAGTCTTCCGCTTCTTCCAGTCGTGAAGGTCTCCTGCGATTTCAACGTGAGGCGCGCGCTACCAGTGCGGTCTCTCATGTCGGTATCGTTGGAATTTCGGATTTCGGTTTGGCTCCTGATGGCAGAGCATATCTAGTGATGGATTATCTCAAGGGCGAAAGTATATCTTCGTTGATCGATCGTATGGGACCGCTTGGTCTACCTCATGTAATCGCTCTGACATCCCAGATTTGCGAAGCGTTGTCAGCCGCGCATAATGCCGGTATTGTCCACCGTGACTTGAAGCCCAGTAATATCATGCTGGTTAATAACGGAGATGGAACCGCTGAGGCGAAGCTCGTTGACTTCGGTCTGGCGAAGATTATCGAAGAAGACTCGCATCTTTCATTAAAGATCACAAAAACCGGTGAATGTTTCGGTAGCCCTCTATACATGAGTCCGGAACAGTGCATGGGCAAGAAAATCGATCATAGAACCGACATCTACGCTTTAGGGGCGATTCTCTATGAGCTTCTCTGTGGCTATCCGCCGATTATGGGCACTAACGTAGCCGACACTCTCCGACGACAGTGCATGGATCGCCCGACTCCACTACCGTCTGATCTTAATGTGCCAAGTGAGGTAAAACAGATCATCTACAAGTGTCTGCAGAAAGATCCTAATTGGAGACCGCAGAGCGCGATGGAAGTCTGCAACGTTTTCACGCGGATCTCGATCTGGGGTTAGTTTAAACGACCTACATTGTCCGCACGTATCTCAATGAGATGCTGACAGGAGCGACTAAGCCCATTTGTCTATTGGCGTTGAATTTCGCCGGCTGTAATGTACCGTTGGCGGCCGTTGTCGGAAGACCTGGTAGCAGAGTGGCGTTTGGGTTTATGTGTCGGTTGAAAACGATTGGCACGTCGAGGATGAATAAATTCCTTCCATACTGGTATGTGACACCGGGTGCGATGGCAAGCGCATAGCCGGGTTGGCGAAAACCGTTATTCTTACCGATTAGATCACGTGAGCAAAGTCCTTCCCAATTAAGCGAACTTCTGAATCGCAAACCGCGAAGATACTTCTTGTCCCATGTTCCGGGAATCGGCATCGATGCTCCAGCTTGAAGCGAATATGTGTCAGCTACGGAATTGGTTAATCGATTTAAGAAAATTGGCGACAAAGGCACGCCCAGGCTAGACACCATAGATGGTGTGCCATTGGTATCACGGGCATTGGCAAGGTAGTTTCCTGACGAATAAAGAGTGACACCACGAAGCAGATGTGGGGTTCTTAAGACCTTGAATGCGTTGTAACCGAACAGTATGCCCACGCCTCCGTCACCAGGCAAAATCGCCGGTGGATACGATGAGCGCGATTGCACATTCTTTCCGGTTTCATCAGGAAGATCGCGCGGCACGTTCCAACGACCGCTGGGAATTTTGATTCCGACACCTATTGAGGCATTCTGAAATGGACTCTCGGAAGGATCGAGCAGCAGTCCTTGTCCGTAGATGCTGATATCGCTCAATCCGTTGACGTCCCAGCCTCGAGGCGTGCCGCGACCGACACCGAGCGGCGGGAAGAGCATCGAGAAACGATTGAAGACTATCGGCATCGTTGCCGTCAGGCTCAGCCGTTTGTTTAGGCGATATTGTGCGGTGACATCCAGCACGCTCAAGCGTTCATTCGGTTGCCAGAGCCTTGTGAAATCGTGATTGAGGCGCGAGTTGAAATACGATTTATCTGCATTCGCATATCTAAATCCCGCCGATAGTTGAAATTTTCCACCAGTCGCACCTAACCCGGGCACGTTTCCTCGTGACGCTGCTCAACCTTGAGCCAGCGCTACCGTTGCGGAAGTGCTGGTGAGACCAGCGATTAGGAAGAGCAGCAGCAGAAATCTCATCATGTTACTTGGTAAAGGAGCGCAGAAAGAATTATGACACTCTTGTCATCGAATTTCGAGCGCTATCGATCATTTCGGGGCAGTTTAAACCAAAAGACGCTGCCTTGATTCGGTTTAGAGTTGACGCCGATTGTGCCACCATGCTGTTCTACGATAGTTTTCGATATCGGTAAACCGAGACCTGTTCCGCCTTTTTCGCTCTGGTCGCTATTTTCCACTTGTTGAAAGGGCTGGAAAATTTGTTGCAGTTTGTCGGCAGGCACACCGCGTCCCCGATCGACAACCTGGAGCTCAATGCCATTCTCGTCTTTGAAAACCTGCACAGTAACTGCTTCTCCCTTCGGCGAGAATTTGATGGCATTGGAGAGGAAATTGATCAGCACCTGAACGATTCGATCTTTATCGACGACTACTTTCAATTTTGGATCTTTGATTTCGAGTTTGATTCCGTGGCGTTCTGCCATGTCCTTGACGCTTCCGGTTGCGGCAGCGATAAGTTCGGAAGTGGAGATCGGCTCCAGGTTTAAATCGAACTTCGCTCCCTCCATGGTTTCAATACTGAGCAAATCTTCAATTAGTCTGACGACTCGATCGGTGTCCATGACCGCGAGGTTTAAGCGTGCCTCCGCCTTTGGTGTCAGGTCTCCAAGCACGCCTTGAGAGA